>CALEKA010000009.1 GCA_937898715.1 uncultured Prevotella sp. | reverse complement strand
CTACCCAAGGCGTTGCCTTGGGCTATGGAATTCATTGGGCTTTCAGCCCGCTTATCCTAAATCCGAAACTTTAACAAGTAATACATTCTTGCTCTTTACGAGTAAAAAGTAATACATTCAACTGATCAGCCAATACTGGGGGCGACGCGTCCCCGCGTCGGCTTTATCTAATCTTTTAGGCAGTCTTCGCTGGCGACGCATCTTCGCGTTGGTGCTGCAAATCTCGAGAAGATTAAGGCGTATGCCTTTGTTAATAGTGATGCCGACGCGTGGACGCGTCGCCCCCGGTATAGGCTGAAAAAATGTTGATGCCGACGCGAGACGCATCGCTCACAGAATCAATGATCCCCTTTTACCCATGTCAGATTTTCCACTTGATCTGCCATCCAATTGGCACCATTCTCATCTCGCTCAGACCGACTCCACCATGCTTCGCCTTCGCGATGAGACCTATGCTCATTGTAAGGAAGAATTCACACTGCTCACGGCCGACTATCAGACTGCAGGACGCGGACAGCGTGGCACATCGTGGGAAGCCGATGCAGGGCTTAATCTCCTCTTTGGCTTTCTCTTTCATCCCACGGAGGTGCAGGCCAATCATCAGTTTTATCTGTCCGAGGCCTTAGCGCTCGCCGTATGCGAAGCCTTGTCCTCTTATGCCGATGGCTTCAGTGTGAAGTGGCCCAATGATATCTATTGGCACGATCGCAAGATATGCGGTATGCTCCTCGAGCACGATTTGCAGGGCAGCTATATCGCCACCACCCTTACGGGTGTAGGACTCAATGTCAACCAATCCCATTTCCTGAGCGATGCGCCCAATCCTGTTTCGCTCCGGCAAATTTTGGGTCACGAAGTAGAACGTGAAGCTTTGCTCGCTCGTCTGCTGCAAGCATTCGAACGCTATTATCGACAGCTTCAGCATGGCAATTCAGCTTTGCTCCATGCAGCCTATATGCGCCATCTCTATCGTCGAGAAGGCATGCATCCGTATGAAGATGCAGAGGGGCCTTTCAATGCTCGCATTCTCGACATTTCTTCTATCGGTATGCTTACATTGCAACGCGAGAATGCCACGCAGCGCACTTATGCGTTCAAAGAAGTAAGGTTTGTAAATCCTCCCATGGAGGAATACTCTATATAGTGACGCATGTGCTTCCACTCGGGTGGGGCACAGCGAGGAAGTAGGTGAAAGAGCCATGAAGCTCGCTTCAGTTGGCTCTGGTGCAAAGGTCGACATTGTCGTCGAAACGAGCAAAAAGAGTGAACAAACTGTTCACTTTTTCTTTCTCTCTCACGTGTGTGCGTGCGCTCGCGCATTCCGTCTGTTTGGGGCATGTAATATTTGACTGCTTGCACTCTCTAGTTACAATATTCTTGATAATCAATAGATAATGCAGTGCAAGCACATGATTTTTCCTGCACTGAACTTACACGCCTTGCTTACACTTCTTGCTTTATGTCGCTTTAGGTTAGTAATACCTCCGATCATGGTGGAATTATCCCTTGGTGCTGTAAAAATTACCCCTCGGTGCTGTAAAAATTATCCCTTGGTGCTGTAAAAACTATAGTAGGGGAGCGTAAAACTCATCCCATGGAACTTTTTCAAGAAAAAAAAGAAAAAGTGCAAGCAAAAGTGAGGAAAAAGTGTAGGCAAAGATATGGTGCTTGCACTCGCTAATAGCTTGAAAATCAGTTTGCAACAGCAGAATAGTGACGGACGTGAGGAAAAATGAATGGAAAATCGTCTGTGGTGCGCGCGTGTATGCGTACGCACGTAGCCCATGGCATAATATCTCTCTCATTCACCTTCAACTTCCATATAAAATCGCACAATCAGATATTTTTTTTGAAAAAAATGATGGAAAGTTTTGGTAGGTTAAGAAAAAGTCGTACCTTTGCACTCGCAAACGAGAAACAACGACACTCGCAAGCGCTAACGATGGCGCGATAGCTCAGATGGTTAGAGCGCATGATTCATAATCATGAGGTCGACAGTTCAATCCTGTCTCGCGCTACTTAAGGCAGTTGCTTATAAGGCAACTGCTTTTTTGTTTGCTCTTTTTTTGATACGTTCGTGCTAAAAGTTAGGCATAAAGCAACGAAGTTATCGAAAAAAGTAGTAATTTTGCGGTCAAAATCATAAGAAACAAATCAACAATACACCAATGATTAAATCACAAGACATCAAGAAGGGTACTTGCATCCGCTTGGATGGCAAACTCTACTTCTGCATTGACTTCCTTCACGTAAAGCCCGGTAAGGGTAATACCATCATGCGTACCACACTTAAGGACGTGGTGACAGGTCGCGTGCTCGAGCGTCGTTTCAACATCGGCGAAGCTCTCGAAGACGTACGCGTAGAGCGCCGTCCTTATCAGTACTCTTACGCTGAGGGTGATCAGTATCACTTCCTCAACCAGGAGACTTGGGACGATGTGATCATCGAGAAGGATCTCATCACTGGCGTAGATTTCATGAAGGAAGGCGACGTTTGCGAGGTTGTAAGCGACGCTTCTACTGAGACTATCCTCTTCGCTGAGATGCCCGTAAAGACTCACCTCAAGGTGACTTATACAGAGCCGGGCCTCAAGGGCGATACTGCTACCAACGCTACAAAGCCTGCTACTCTCGAGACTGGCGTGGAAGTACGCGTGCCTCTCTTCATCAACGAGGGCGAAATGATTGAGGTTGATACTCGCGATGGTTCTTACCTCAACCGCGTAAAGGCTTAATCTATCAAAGAAGGATTTTCATTTTGATGATTTGACATAGGACTATTTATAGTCCAATCCTTTAAATTGTACTTGCAGCATTCTATAGGAGTGCTGCAAGTTTTTTTTGTCTACACCGCGTTCAGATAGTTCTGTGGGCGACGCGTCTCGCGTCGGCATCATCTGCATTTAATAGTGAATCTCAGCAATTACTGGGGGCGACGCGTCCTCGCGTCGGCGTCAATTAGTGTTGCAAATGAGAAAATTCATCTTGCTCACAAGAAACGCCGACGCGAGGACGCGTCGCCCCCAGTAGATTCTGAATTGACTCTGAAACCAGAAAATCTTCTTCAGCACTGTGTGGGCGATGCGTCCTCGCGTCGGAACAGTAAGTGTAGAGATTGAGATGAATATTTCCCCTTATTTGCGCATGTTTTGCATGAACGATTCTTCTTCCATCTTCATGATGTCCATGTCGGTGGGAGCAATAGACTTGAACTTCAAGCGACGGAGCGCATTGGCAGGATTGTTGGGCGCATCGGTGATGGTGAAGGTCATCACCTCAGTGAAGTCACCTCGGTAGAAGTCTACCGGGTAGATGCCCGAAGCAGGATTCTTACCCGTCACGGGAGTGATCAAGTTACCCTTATAGCGGGCAATGATAGACCAATTGGTGGCAATCGTGCGGTCGCAGTTGCTGTACATGTTGACCACAACTTTGTAAGTACCATTCTCCACCTTCTCTGTGGGCAGGTAGATGTTTTCCTTATTGATACCATCAATGTGGCAACCCGCATTGGAGTCGATGTCAAGGCCATAGGTAGCTACGGAGTCTTCTGTCACTTGTATTGTTCCACCACGGTGACCATAGTAGATGTGCTCATCGCTCGGAGTGTAGAGATGGAGGTCAATGTCCTTGTTGTTGCTAAAGGCAAGTTTGATTTCCAGTGCACCGCTCTTGGTCTCTATACGCTCGATTTCTGTCTCAACAGGGGCGGTAATCTGACCGTTTTCCAGTTGTCCGCTGATCATGATGGTAGATTTGCCAGAGTAGTCGTTGCTCATCATGACAGGAATCACGTAAGTGTTGTAGCCTGTCGATGATCGGGTAGCAACGTTGCCTTCGTCAGTGTCGGTCTTGGGATCATACTCGTAGTAGCCGCCTACATCCTTGATGCTGATGTAGAACTTGCTAACGTCTTGTTCTGTGACTACGGTTACGTAGTTCATCGCCCCATTCATTACTTGATCGCTCATCGATACGCCAGAGAGCTTCTCGTCGGTAGTTTGCTCAGGCATGTTGCCCTCGTTGTACACCGCATTCTTGATGGTGAAATACTTTGCCTCGAGCGGATGAACCACTTCAGGAGTCTTCCCGTCGTCGTTGGAGCACGATTGCATTTGTAGGCCAAGGGCCAATGCGAAAACGAAATAAAGGAATTTCTTCATAATAAAGGTATTTGAAGGGTTATAAGTTCTGGGGATTATAAAAGTATGATGTGGGCAAAGATAGGCAATAAGAAACAAACATTTTTCACTAAAAATAATGATTTCGCTCTAAGTGGCATGGTAAAAGACGTGTAATGTCAATATTTCCGCTTATGTGGCTTATTTTTTTTCATAAAAACGGCTGCGCTTCAGCCATTCAAGCAAGCTTGATGGCATTCGGCTTGCACGTTTTTTGTAAAGCATAAGAGGAATCTACCCGCTTGTGTGTGCGTGGTAGATCCCTCTTATGAAGATGTGAGATGAATGTGTAGGTAGGCGAAAAACCTTTTATAAGAATGTATTACTTTTTACTTATTACTTATTACTTCAATTTACAATTGCTCATTCTCTTATTGCGAAGCTTGCTCCAAGCCTCGATGATGCGTTGGCGCGAACGCGTGATGCTCGCTTTGTAGACCGTGCAGGTGGTAATGAAGTAGATGGCGGCTTGTACCCAGAGCATGTACCAATCGTGTTGCACATCGCCCAGCGGAGCTCCCATATTGTTGATAGCAACGAATCCGTTGATACCAAACGTTGAGGGGAAGATGTAGCTAATAGCTTTCCATGCGGGAGGTACGGCGCTGCCTGGCCATGAAAGACCCGATATGAAGAGCAGTGGCACAGAGGTGAAGACAATCAGCATGATGCACATCTCGCGATGACGCACGAAAGCACTGACCGTCATAGAGAATAATACGCTGGCAATGAGGAAGGGGAGAGTGAAAAAAGCAATGTCCCAAGGATTGCCTATCTGGTTGAGGTGGAACAGATGGGGAATAACGCCCAGAATGTATACGCTCAGCGGAATGTAGACCATGAAGTAAGCCAACCCCTTGCTCAGCACGATGCGTAGCAGTCCGCGGTGGTGGCGCGTGATGGGCACAAGATTGCGAAATTTATTGTGCTCACGAGCTGTGCCCGCTGCCATACCCACACCCAAGAGCAACGTCTGCTGAATGATGAGGATGAGTACGGCTGGGATGAGGAATGTGGCAAAGCCGTTTTGCGGATTGTAGAGCGACACCTCTTCGTACTTGATGGGGTGCTCAGCCACTTGATCCTGTTGTGCTGTAGTGCCGCCTCCGCGCTTCACCTTAATCTGCGCGTTCATGGCGAGCGACACGTTGGTATTGGCAGTAAGCACACATTTATAATAGAGCATACCGCTCATGTCGGCGAAGGCACTCACGTAGATCTGTTCACCGCGAGCAAGCCTTAGTGAAAAATCGCGTGGAATGTAGACAGCGCCATAAGCATCGCGATGCTTGATAAGATCCTTAGCTTCTGCCATGTTGGCGCAGTAAGAGATTATCTTCACATCGGGAGTAGCGTCGAGGTGGCGCAGGTATTCGCGGCTCTGAGCCGAACGACAATCATCGACCACAGCTATAGGCACGTCGCGCACCACTTCATTGGTATAGATAAACGTGTAGAGTAGGGGATAGCCCAGGGGCACAAGGAAGAAGAAGATTATCACGCCTTTGTCGCGAATAATCGTCTTGAGTTCCTCGCGGAATATGTAGTTGAAGTCAGAAAGAGCCTGACGAATGTTTTTAATCATAGCAACGTAATGATAGTGGATAGTTGGCTTATAGGGGCAGCATCGGAACTGAAAAGGTAACATACTTGTTAACCCATTAACCCGTTAACCCGTTAACTTGTTAACTCGTTAACCTGTTAACCCGTTAACCCGTCAACTTGTTAACCCAAAAACTTAGGGTTCGTATGCATACGTCTTCATCACCTTCTTAAGACGACCGAGGAAGGGGATGGGGAGCATCATGAAGCATACCATGCCCGTGACGAAGGGTAGAGCATTGATGAGCGGATATCCATCGAGAGCACAGTTGACGTAGAGCAGATAATAGAGGCGCAGGGGGAATAGGTAGGAGAGACCTTGCAGTATGGGATGCATTGCCATGACGGGGAATGACATACCCGATATACTAAATGAGATAACGCCCCAAAGCGATGCAAAAGACAGACCCATGCGGAGCGTGGGAAGCATCGTAAACATAAACACACCCAGTCCCTGGCAAGCCAATACAAAGAGCGCCATAACGCTCCACATGCGCGGTATGCCACAGTTGCAGGGGAAGTGGAGATAGCCGTAGAGTAGCAACACGTAGATGCTGCCCATCAGCAGGAATATAAGAGTCTGGGGCAAGAGCTTTGTGCCGAGTGCGGCTATGATGGAATCGTTGGCTTGATGCATGAGGTCGTCGGCTGTGCCAAACTTGAGTTCCGATCCGAGGCTGTACACTGTGGTCATGAAGATGAAGATACCCAGCATGCCCGGTATGATGATGTTGGAGAGGTAGATGCTGTAGTTGAGCCAAGGATTGTTCGTGGCGTGCATGTCGATGACGATGGGCTGGAGGTAAGCCATGGCTTGTCCTTCGGTAGCCCCCTTGGCATAAAGCACCGTGCGCGTGGCAGCTCCTGAGGCAAGTTCGGACATCATGCGCATGTCGCGATAGAGCAGTGAGCCTGCCACAAGGTAAGAATAGTTGGTGTAGAAGGAAACGGTCGGCACGCGTTGCAGTTGTGCTTGCTTGGTGGTGCCTTGAGGAATGAGGTAGAATCCGTAGATATCGCCCTTCTGTATCGCCTTGCGCGCTTCCGTCACGTTGGCATACTCGTGTACGATGTCGCTCATCTGGAAAGCATCCAGATTGCGAGCCAGGTTGCGTGTAGTGGTAGAGTGGTCTTCGTCGACGAGGCCCATAGGAAGGCTCTCGGGCAGTCCCTCCTTCATCAGTGAGGTGAAGAAGTAGTAGCAGAAGAGCGGAGCCACCACCATGCAGAATATGTAGATGGGCTGTGTGGCGAGGCGACGGAGCTCGCGAAGGACTAAAGTCCCTCCCCCCCAGCCCCCTCCCCCTACGGGAGAGGGGGTGTGGTCGCTTTGGGTGGATGAATTTCGTTGTGGATTATCTGACATAGAGCTAAATGCTTAGGTCGTTGTTTTATAATTGTGTGCAAGGGGCGAGGTGGGTATTGGTGACGTCAATGACGTGATCAATGTTGTTGAGGACTTCTTCATTAGTGAAGCGTATTACATTAAATTTAGATAGTTCTCTGCTGCGTAGCCCATCTTGATTCATTTGCTGAGGGTTGTCGTGGTATTTCCCATCAATCTCAATGATGAGTTTGTGCTTTAGTGCGACAAAGTCGGCTATATAATCATCTATGATATATTGTCGGCGGAAGTGTGCTTGGATTTGGCCAGCTCGGATATATTTCCAAAGAAGCAGTTCTGCGGGTGTAGGAAGGATTCTCATTCTCTGTGCGTTATTTTTAGCTAGAGCATAGGTCATAGGATTCGCCCACCGAGGTCCCTCTTCTTTGCCTTTATCCTTGTTCATATTTACGATGTAATATTGTTAGTATACAAATTATTGTATTCACCAAAATCCCATTTTCCATTATTCCTCTATCTCCCTATCTTTCGCCACTTAAAGTATCTGTTCCCCCTCTCCCGTAGGGGGAGGGGGCTAGGGGGAGGGGCTGTAGCCTCCTACTTTTTACTTAATCAGCACGCTCATTCCCGGTCTGAGACCATCAACCTTTTGCAGTGGACTTGCTTTTACTTCAAACGTCTTCATGTCGTACTGCCCCGTAGTCTTGGTGGCTTTCCAAGCTGCATACGATCCGAGGTCCTTCATGTAGTACACCTTGAGGCTGACTTCCTTGTTGCCCAATGCAGGAATAGTAGCCTTGAAGGTCTGATTCATCTTGAAGAGGCTCAGGTGGTCTTCACGGATGTTGAACGTAACCCACATGTCGTTCATCAGCGCCACGTTCATGATCGGAGCACCCGTACCCACGAGTTCGCCCACCTGTGGGAAAATGTCGGTCACTTCGCCATCAGCAGAAGCAGTAAGAACCGTCTCCTTGATGTAAGAATTCACCTCGCTCACTGCTCCCTTAGCACGATTGACCAGAGCAGCTGCAGCTTCCTTATCTTCACGTTCAGCACCATTCTTTGCCATGTCGTACTGCGACTTTGCTGCACGTTCTGTAGCAATGGCAGCGTTGCGTTGAGCAGTTACCTCGTCAAGCTTTTGGGCTGTCATCACGCCTTGGTCGAAAAGACGCTTTACGCGTTGGTACGACTTCTCGGCAATGTCGACACCAGCCTTGGCTTTCTGCCACATCTCGTAAGCACCAGCGATTTGCTCTTGGCGAGCACCCTTCTCTGCTTTGCGGTTTTGGGCAGCAGCAGCGTCTTCGGCGGCTTGAGCCTGTGTGAGTTTTGCCGATACTTCGGGGGCTTCGAGAATGGCAAGCGTATCGCCAGCATGCACGTAGTCGCCCTCTTTTACCATAAACTTGAGAATGCGGCCGGGCACCTTGCTCGATACGCGATATTCAGTCACGTCGGCTTGACCCTGGATGGTATCGTCTTCATGATTGAAGGCGTAGAGACTACCTATTACTACTAAAATGATGATTCCTGCCAAGATGAAGATGGCGGGAAGAAAATTCGCTTTCTGTCTCATATCGTGTATGATGTGTGTAAATATACTTTATAAAGTCTGTTGTCTATATATAAGATGTGGGCTGAGTGTCGAAGCATTATCTACCCACGGCTTTTTCGTAAGCAGCGCGGCAGAGCTTAATGTCGATCTGAGAGTCGATCTTGTCGCTATGAGCTTGCAGCCAAGCCGTCTGTGCTTGCAGAAGGTCGGTGGTATTGATCACGCCCTCCTTGAAGCCCACCTGTGCGGTACGCAGATTCTCTTCCGCCTTGTCGAGGTTCTTTAGGCTCAATTCAAGCTTGCGATTGGCTTCGTTCACACGGAAGGCTTCCTGTGTCACCTGCAGCTCGATCTTCTCTTTCGCCTCGTCGGTCTTCAGACTTGCCATTTGGGCTTCCGTGCGAGCAGCGCGTACTTTATACTTCGTCTCCCCCCAATTCCATACGGGCACTTTCAACATTACGCCTACTGCCCACGTGCCACGAAATTTCTTCTCAAAACTGTTGAATACATTCGGGTTGGAAATCATGTATCCTCCCGTAAGCGCCAATTGAGGCAGTACGGCAGCGCGTTCCACCTTAGCCTTTTCAGCATAGATACTCTGCGCGGTGGCGAGTTGGCTTAGTTCGGGACGCAAGTCGTAGGCCGTCTGCACTTCCGCCTTGATGTCCTCAGTCTGTGTGGGCAGGTCGGCATTGTTTTCGTCTGCAAGGGTAGGAGCTGACTCGAGAGGCAAACCGCAGAGTTGGCACAGGAGCATGCGCGAGAGCGTAAGCCCATCTTCCACCTTGACGAGCGTCATCTCTGCTTCATTGAGCTTCACGCTGACAGAGAGCTCGTTGCTCTTGGTAGCCACACCCTCGTGGATCATCTTCACCACGTCGGAGTCGAGATGAGCCAACATGTCGCGATAGCTGATAGCTAAGCGGCGCTTGTTGGCGAGCGATACCACTTGCCAATACGCCTTGTCTACGTCGAGTGTCACCTGCTGACCGTCGGCGCGGAGCTGATCTTGTGCAAGCTTTTCTTGAAGTTTGGTGATATTCTCGTAGGCTTTGATCTTACCACCCATATAGAGAGGTTGGGTTAGGAGGATCATGCCTGCCGTCATGTTGCGCGTGTCGGTACGCAGTGCATCGGTAAGCCCTTGTCCGAAAGCGTTGCCCAACTGACCAAACTGAGGAAGTTGTCCGCTTATGTTCTGGATTAGTGGAGCAAGGTCAGGATGCTGCTGTATGATTTGACCAGCAATCGTCTGAAACTGCCCGCTGAACTGGCTCATGGCATTTGTTCCCAGATTGTTGAGTGCATTCTTTTGATCCTTGCTAAGCAGTGAAATCTCGTTGCCCGAACGCATGTAGCCTGCTGTAAGCGAAACTTTGGGCAGATAGTTTGTGTGAGCCGCCTTTCGATCCCATCCAGCTTTTTCGATCTTCATCTTGCCTTGCGCCAATTCCTTGTTGTTGCGCATGGCCAGTGCACGACAACTATCAAGCGTAAGCACCGTTTGTGCCTCAGCCCAAAGGCTGAAACCTGCAAACGAGAGTAGGATTAAGAGTTTCTTCATATAGTCTGAAAGAGTGTATTATAGTTTCTACATTTAATCATGCAAAATTACGGATTTATCGTATTCGGTGCACACCTCATGTTCTCAAAAGAGTGAAATAGAACAATTGTGCCGTACAATACATATACTGTTGGACATTTCAAGTTCCGGTTTTAGAATAGGCGGACTGAATCATTCTAAATCCAGAACTTCAGTTACATATCTTATAAGTGTACTATCATGTACTGTAAATAACATCAGCGAATTGTTTTTAGGCCCTCTTTTAAATGTCTCATATCGAACGAAATGAATGCTCATATCGAACGAAATGAATGTTCATATCGAACGAAATGAATGTTCATATCGAACGAAATGAGCCGTCAGTTACATGATTCTTACTGACAATACATGAAGGTTCAGATTTTTTCTTAGCCTTTATAACTATTCAAATAGAACACATTGGCAAAATTCTTGCTTCCCGTGTCGAAATGAATAAGTATTTTAAGCTTTGGATGTAGAAAGAACCCTTGCAAACTTGCGTGGATTAGGCTGAAGCTAGATTGCAAGATCTAAATTCGAAACTTGAGTTAGGCATTCTCTTAATCAAGTAAAAGCGTTCATGCAGATTTTGCCAGGCGATTGCTCAGCCATAGCCATCGTTTAGGTCAAGGCCAAAGTAAACCATTTCAGTAAATCGTTCAATGTCAAAAATAAGAACGCAGCATACTGAAAACTAATGAATTGCTTAATATTTTTTTGAAACTTATACTATAAATATTGACCGCCTATGTGCTTGCTCTTGCCATGCATGCGTTTGAGCGCATAAGTAAAAGAATTTTAAAATCAGGAAAGTTGTACCTTTGCCAAAGAGAGATGTACTGAGAATGTGCTAATAATCACTATTTGCCGAATGCTCATAATGAGATAGAAACAAACTCTGATATGAACTGGTCAACGTGAAAAACGTGCATTTTCATAAATTACTAAGAACTGAATCTAAAGAAAAACAAACATTATGTCACAAAACAAAACAGTAATTCAAGGACTCACCCCCGACGAAAATGCGGGAGGTATGACAGGTATGTATGCACGTGGCGCACAGCCTGCAACTCGTGGCACAATCGTACCAGGTATGGAAAGCATGGGGGCAGCTCAGCCCGCAGCTTCAGCAGCTCCTGCTCAGCGCAGAGTAGTGCAGCCAGGAAAGCCTGTTGTAGGTTTTCTCTATTCTATCTCGCGCACGCAGATGGGAGAGTATTGGCCGCTACAGATAGGACGCAACACCATTGGGCAAGACGATGCTTCAGACATTGTGCTGAAAGAGGGCACTGTGTCGGGCAATCATGCCGTAATCATTGTCAGACAAATCAAGAATACGGGTGGCGTCATTGCAGCCGTGACTGATACACAGTCGACCAACGGCACGATGATTAATGGCGAGACCATCGGATTCCAAGCTGTAGAGTGCCATAGTGGTGACAAAATCACCGTGGGCAACAACTATGAACTCGTATTGGTGCTGATCGATGCCAGCAAGTACGACCTCTCTGTGGCTGAAGGCTTTATTCCAGTAGAAGCCTCAGAGCCAGAGGACGATTATAGCGACGTTCCTTCCTTTGGCAGTGGAAACACTCAGCCCGAAGGTTTCCAACAGCCGTGGCAAGGTGGCTATATGGATAATGGAGGTACGGTAGGGCTTGATGGCTCCGTGCCTGGACACAATAGTGGTGGTACGGTTTCGATGTAAGTCCGCCGCTTGTATCGGCATCACTTCATGCAATAATTGTATTATCTCTTTATATAGGTGATGTCGATCCGCATTATAAGGAACGTTTATCTCAAGCAGTGCATTTCTCTCCATTTCTCTTATGAAGCAACGAGAGGGTGCTCTGCGTGAGAAGGAACATTAGTCTTAAAATAAGAAAGCAGCATGTCATTATTCAGAATACAAGGTAAATCCGAAAAGCAGCAAGGAATATACTATGAGTTTGATTCCGACGATGAACCTCTAGGCGAGGGTGGAATGGGCAAGGTGTATAAGGGCCGGTGTGTAAACGAATTTACGCAGTCGGTGCGCAATGTCGCCATCAAGTTTATGTATAGTGACATGCCACCTTATGCCATAGAGAAGGCTCGACGTGAAGCAGCAATCCACTTCCGCCATGACAATCTGATAGAGATGCTTGGCTTCATCGAAACAGAAAGTCGCGGCGTATTGGGCGAGGTGCAACACCATTATCATGTGGTGAGCGAACTGCTCGAGGGCGTATCGCTTGATCATCTGCTAAATGGTAAACTCGTCGATCAGAAAGGAGTGACTGTCCCTTATGCCGAGAAACTCTATAAGGACTATCAGCATGATCCCATACACTTTGCATCATTTATCGTGCGCAATGTGCTATCGGGATTGGCCAGTATGCATGATGCTGGTTATATCCATCGCGACATCGATCCTACCAATATCATGATCACACGCGATGGTCATATCAAACTCATCGACTTCGGTATTGCTAAAAAATACAACTCCTTAACGACAAACGACAAGCACCTTACACAAGCAGGGCAGTTCATCGGAAAACCAGAATATGCAGCGCCCGAACTCGTGTTGGGTGCGATCAACGAGCAGAATCAGACAACAGACCTTTATGCAGTGGGCATCCTGCTCTTCCAGTGTATCGTAGGGCACGTTCCCTTCGAAGGCGATCGGAGCGATATCTTGCAAAAGCAACTTCATGCTCCTCTGCCGCTTAAACTCATCAAGCACAAGGGTATGCGCCGGCTTATCGCTCGTGCCACAGAGAAACAGCGTGCCAAGCGATTCCAAAGTGCAGCAGAATTCCGCGTGGCGCTCGACCACGTTGACGAAGTTGGTAGAGGCATAGAGTGGAAGCCGCTCTATACTTACATAGCTGGTGGCGCTGTGGCTTGCGTAGTTGCAGTGGCTGGCATTGGCATGGCACTGAGAGGAAGTGGTAACTCTGCTGGTGGAGATTCTGATGGATTGCAGACAGAAAGCTATACTTACGATAGTGCTTTGTCTTCTATTCACAAGGGCACGCTCTCAGAGCAACGAGCCATTGACGTGCTCGACTCCCTCTCGCGCACAGACGCTCGTGCTACATTTTTGCTGAGCCAACTCTTGTTTAAGAGCAAAATGACCGACGACAATGCTCCTGACAGCATCAAGCGCATACAGCAGCAACTTGGCATTCAAAGCGACAATAGCAGGGCACACGAACTCTTGGTAAGAACTCTCGAACAAGAACCCAACAATTATAAGGCCGCTTATGAGTTGGCACTCGATTATTGGAAAGCTGATCAGCGTACTGACGCTGTGCCTGCTCGCGATGGTAATCGTGCACAGCAACTCTTCGACAGAACTTACCAACTCGCTACGGAAGCCAACGATGCAGAGTATGCACGTCAGGCAGATTCTTATCGCTCTGCCATTAAGCAATGGCGTGAAAATCTCAAAATGATCAATAGTAAGAACTGATAAAAACTTTCCGCGTTATGCCAAAGCCCAAAAGATCAAATGTGGTGCAGAAGCCCGGCGACCCATACATCTATCTATATGTCATGGGGGAATGGTATTGCTACAATCCCCAAGAGCCACCGCTCGGTAGCGGAGCCATGGGCGATGTGTACCGTGGATATCGTTGCAAAAATGGGGCAGTAATTGCTATCAAGCGAGTGAAAGACTGCTATGCAAACAATAAGATGATACGCGAAAGGGCGCGTCAAGAGGCAAGTCTGGCATTTCGCCACCCCAACTTAGTAGAGATGATAGGCTGTTGCGAGTATGCCCCTGACTATGGCCCCATATTCATCCTAAGCCATTACGTGCAAGGCGTGAATGTAGATCAGTACGTACACTCGTTTGACGAATCGCCTACAAGGGTGGAAAAGATATGTAGCGTGGTATGCGATGTGCTCGATGCGCTCGACTACGTTCATTCTCGGGGCGTGATTCACCGCGACATTAAGCCCTCTAATATTATGATAGAGAATGGATCGAATGTGCGCTTAATGGATTTGGGCATAAGTCGCATGAGCGGTGGTAATAAATTCTCTTCTTGTGGATTCATCGGTACTCCGCAGTATTCAGCTCCTGAGCAAATCAAGCGTGAAGAGAATGGTAGTGTAGTTTCTATTAATGCTACGACAGATATCTACGAGCTTGGTATCACTTTCTACGAACTCCTTACTGGCACCAATCCGATGGATTGTGAGAGTGAAGCTGAAACGTTGGCTCATCAATTGTCTGAACCTCTACCTTATAATGAGTGCATCCCACGCAGACTATTTAAGGTGATAGCTAAGGCTACAGAAAAGGAACAGAGTCTGCGCTATCAGACCGCATTAGAGTTTAAGGAAGCTATTCATCAGGCTTTGCAGCCCGAACCCTCTGCCGGAGAACGTCTAAGTGAGTGGATACAGAGCCACCAAACGATGGTGATTATCGCAGCTACAGGTTTTGGCGTAGCTTTGGCGGCAATCATTTTGATAGCCCTAACGATTTAGCTCTTATGCTCATGCACAAGTTTTCCTTCTTATCCTAACGATATTGCCCCATGGAAATACAAAAGATTTATACCAACGACAACGGAATCGTTTCCGCCTTTGCCGAATCGCGCATTGGAGGTCGTCCTGAAAACCAAGACTCGTACGGATGGCAAGAGAATCCGCGAGGTTATCTCGTCACCGTATGCGATGGTATGGGCGGAGGGCCTGGAGGCAAAACAGCCTCGACAATAGCAGTCAAAGAGATCCTTCGGAGTGTGGCTGAAGCTTCCGACGACGAAGAAATTCCTAATATACTTAAGAAAGCCATACGCAATGCTAACCTGTCCATACTTCAAGCAGGAAGCAATCATCCTAATCTCAAGGGAATGGGGTCGACGGCTACCGTGCTTTGGGTTACGCCCTATGCCGCGTATGCAGCCCATGTGGGTGATAGCCGCATCTACCAGTTGAGAGGACATCGTAAAGTATTTCGTACGTTCGACCATTCCATGGTGTTTGATATGGTTGGTCAAGGTGTTATTACGGAGGAACAGGCTCGTCTATCAGCACAATCCAATGTGATAACGCGAGCATTGGGCATTAAGCCCGACGTTGAGGTAGATGTCGTAGAGTTGCCCTACTGCCGGGGTGACCGATTCGTGCTTTGCACCGATGGTATTCATGGTACGATGCCCGAACGAGACTTACTTCGCCTTCTCACCAATCAGCGCCCCACGCTCGGAGCACTGACAGACGACGTGGCAACATCTATCGACAATCAAGGACGCTCCAAAGGCGGTGGGCATGACAACTTAACAATCGCCATGGTGGAGACAAAAGCCAACTCTAAACTGAAACAACCTATGAGTAAGAAAGCAAAACTTCTGATGGTGACGTTGATCATCATAGCCGCTGCAAGTATAGCTGGTAATATCGTACAACTGAGGAAAACTGGTGATGCGGCATGCTATGCTGATAGCGTGAAAGTGCTAAAAGATACCATCGTGAGTCACCAGCGCCAGCTTAGCACTTATCAAGCGCAAGCCGATAGTATGGCAAAACTCATGAATGAGAATACAGACCTAAAGGAACGAAACGAGAAAATTACTAAGCTTATCAAAGAGATGCAGACGCTCACTGATACAGCTTCACACAAATAGCAGATAACTTATGAAAGTATATTCCATAGGACGTGATACGGAGTGTGACATCATTATCAATGATAATAGTGATGTGATAAGCCGTCGGCATGCCGTAATCAGTGTGGCCGACAATGGGAAACTGACCCTAACCGATACCAGTTTTAATGGTACATATGTCAATGGTATACGCATTTCGCCCAATGTGCCAGTGCCTGTGACGCGCAAAGATAGTATCACCTTTGCTCACGTGGCAAAGCTCGATTGGCATCTTATTCCTCAGCCCGCATGGAGACGATGGCTGTTGCCGAGTGGAATTGCCACAGGTGTGCTGATTGTAGCGGGTGTGGTGTGTGCAGTGTGCTTCTCGGGTGGAAATTCTGCTTCTACTCCGCATGAAGAAGAGCCGTCAGTGGCTGCGACAGACTCTGTTGTGCAAGAAAAATCTGATAGTACAGATAAACAGAAAATGGATAGTGCAGATAAGAAAAAGGCCGACCATGCGGATCAAGGCGTGATCCATCGTAAGGATAAGTCGCAATCCACCTCTTCGAAGAAAAGCGATGCAAAAAAAACTAAGACCGAATCTGAAAAACAGAAAAAGTCGAAGTCGACAGTAGAGAAAAAGCAACCTTCTCAAAAGGGACAAGATGCAAAGCAAGCCAATTCTTCTACTAAGTTTGGTGGTAAATCGTCTGCCAAGGAAAGTCCATCCAAGGATCAGAAGACGCAGAACGCAAAGCCACAGCAGAGCGCACCTACTTCAGAACAGAACAAAAAAACGAGAATACATTAATCCCACCTTTCACCCTTAAACACCCCAACCGATATGAGACTCTTGAAAATAGGTCGCGATGCTTCATGCGACATCGTACTGCACAGCGATAAAGTAAGTGCCCTTCATGCAGAGATTACTTTGCTCAACAATGGCGACATTTCGCTCGAAGACAAAGGCAGCCACAATGGCACCTTTGTGATGAACCGCCCCATAAAGCCCGGAACGCCCGTTAATATCCGTCGTGGCGACGCTGTGCGCTTTGCCGATGTAGAGCTGCAGTGGAGCCAAGTGCCCATGCCCGAGGATAATACCAACTTTAAGGGAATATGGTCTATTGGTAGCCATTTCAACAACGATATTCAGATCAAGGGAAACACCGTAAGCCGCTATCATGCTACGATAAAGCTCTCGCGTGATGGTAAGTTCTTCATTATCGATCATAGCAAGAACGGTACTACCGTGAATGGCGTAAGAATCCCTCAGAACCAGCCTACGCAGCTGAAGAAAGGAAGTCAGGTGGTGTGTGGCGGAGTGCCTGTCGACCTCAGTTCGCTTCCTTGGCCCAAGGGCGCATGGAAGGCAGTATTGGCGGTGGCAGCAGCCTTGCTCATCGTATGCGGTGTAGGCTTTGGCGCGTATAAATATATGAATACGGGCAAGACCTACTCTATGGAAGAGACCAATACACGTTTCAAAAACTCCGTGGTGATGCTCGTAGGCACTTACCATTATGAGGTATCGGCGGGCGATCTCGACCTTCGCTATTTCAACATCCCCACTAAATTTATGTTTGTGACTGATGGTAAGGGAAATGAGAAGATAGTAGACTTGGAAAGTCTTTCGCCCGAAGATCGTATGCAGTACTGCATGTACTTTGGTACAGGATTCTTCATCTCCAACGACGGACAGTTGCTCACCAATCTCCATGTGGCAAAGCCCTGGCTGGTACATCAGGACATGATCGAAAACATCGAAAACTATGTAAAGCGCATCATCGCCCAGGCTGCTGAGGCTCGTGCTGTGATTCGTACCATCAATGGTGTAGCTCCCGAGGGAATCTCTGCCTACATTTCACAGGTGAAGGTGACGGGCGTGAGCGATGGTATACTCCTCGTGCCTCAAGGCCGCTATTTTAGTGAAGAGAATGCGATCAAGTGCAAACTCCTCTCAGGCGGTGATGACCTGGATAAGGACGTAGCTCTCATCCAGAGCGAGCGCATGGAACTTCCCAATTCGAAGTGCACTTTCGTCAACGTGAAAGATTCTATGGACGTAGCAGAAGATTGCATTGAGACCGGCCGACAACTCTATACCATAGGATTCCCCGCCCCCACAACGCTTCAGGATTCGAAGAGCGAGAAAGGCATGCAGTCGCTTTGCCATGGTGGTCGCATCAGCCGAGAGTCTAACGAATTTAGTTTCATGTTTGATGCCACTACGGCAGGTGGCGCAAGTGGCTCTCCAATCTTCAATGAGAAGGGCATGCTTGTGGGCATTCTCAATGCCACTACCGATCAGAAGAACTTCACTTGGGGCATCAAGGCCAAGTATATCAAGGAACTCCTTGAAAGTCCGCATACCGTAAAATAAAGTAGATAAGCAAACTGCTCGTGGATGGTAGTATACTGTGATCCATCTTTCTTGTCCATCCGCGGCAGTTTCCTTTCACCCATAAACAACGTAAGCTATGAAAAAACTTGCATTGCTCTGTATGCTCCTGGCTTCAAGTTATGGACTGATGCGCGCCGTAGTGGTGCAGAAGTTTTGTATGAAGAATGGATCCGTCTACTACGGATTCATCGTGAAGCAAAATACTGAGGGCAACATGACCATAAGCGCCGACCGCTCTCTCATCAGTCTGCCTGGTAAGCAAGTCAAGATACTGCGCGAATACACCAAGGCCGAGTCCGACCTCAGTAAAGAGTGGGCACAGTGGGCACGAGACAATCAAGCCCTTGTCAAAGAGGGCGGAGTATCGCTACTGAAGCTTGCCGACGTCAGCGTAACCGATTCCACCACGACCACCCAGTACAAGGGCGTATGCCTCACAGAGAAAGGCTATCATGTGACCTTCCTCTCCATGCAACCAGCCACGCATACCATTCGTTGGGAAGACGTGAGTGCTGTACAAGCCGACCGCCGCTCTAAACTCGACCTATCGGGCATCAACGTGCGCTACGATCTCTCTGATGGAACCAACTTTGAGGGACAATATGCTGAAGAGACAGCATCCTCTCTCAGTCTCTACGATCAGCAGGGCGTGAAGCACACTTTCGCCGTTGACGACGTAGTCAAAACGCGTTCTTTTGCCATCAATGATAAGCAAGACTTCTTCGAACAATGTCCTACGATCGACCACGTGAAGCTACGTAGCGGCGAAATCATCGAAGGCTACATCGTGGAGCAAGTCTACGATGGCGATAAGAGCACCCTCACTGTGAAGACCAAAGACGGCTCTCAGCGTAAGGTCAAGATGAGCGAAGTGGAGGAAAATCTTCGTGCTGAAAATGCCGACGGCTACAAGCCCCTGAAGGACTTTGTGGTGGAAAAGGGCTTACTCTTCCTCAACCGCCACCAAGCCGCTTGCAAGACAATGACCGAGGCCGACAATGCTGTGAGCATCGTGCAGGATAGCATCAAGCAAGTGGTCATAGAGTTGCCACGCGGTGCTAATGGTGCAGAACTGGCAGTAGAACTCAATGACGAATATTTTGCAAGTCTGCCCGAGATGCAACTTATTAAACTCACACGCATGGAGGGACGTAAGACGGTAAGCTACCAATTCACCTATAAGAATCTGGCTACGCAATCCATCCGTCCTAAGAGCTCTGAATGCAGCGTGAACGGCACTCGCCGACTCACTTTCAGTCTGCCTTCAAACGGTTGTTATGCACTCTTCAATGCGAAGGACCGCAAAGCCTTTTTTGTAGAAGTAAAATGATAGGCGAGGGGAGGACCATCTTCCGATAGGCTTGCTCCTCCCGCTTCTTTAATCCATAGAAACTCTCTTCACAGATATTATGAACACACGTGAAATCACCGTAGGGCGTTCGAAAGATTGCGATATCTACCTCGACCCCAATTGCAAATATGCCAGTAGCCACCATGCCGTAATCTACTATGACGGACGGCAGCTGATGTTTCGCGACACCAGTACCAATGGCACGATGATCAATAATCAGCGCATCCACCAACGCGCAGTGCCTATACGCCGTGGCGACATCATCATGCTCGCAGGTCAGTATCAGCTCAATTGGAACCAAATAGACTATTATTTCCCGCCCCAGCAAGCCTCTCCTTATAGACCATCAGAGCCATTGAATACGGGAGGCACACAGCCAGCCAACTTCCGCATGGCAGAAGAAGCCGCATCGTCCGATCCCGTAGATGTGAACAAATGGAGTTGGGGCGCATTCATGCTTTACCCCATTTGGGGATTCTTCAATGGCTGCTGGTGGGCCATCTTTGTAGGTATCTTCTTAGGATGGTTGGCACCGATTCCCAACATTATCTTCGGTATTTATGGTAGCCGTTGGGCATGGCAAAACAAGCAGTGGAGTAGTCTCGAATCTTATGCCTCGGCACAGAAGGGATGGAACACGGCAGGGCTTATCATCTTCTGCCTCAATCTTGCCGTCTTGCTCCTCGTACTTATCTTCTACTTTGTGCTCGGAGCAGCCATTCTGAGCAGTATTTAAGGATTTACAGAGATTACAGATCTCCTCTAATATTTCTATTAATTCACTCCTCTCATATCATCACTCCATGGTAAAGATCTCCTCAGACCTCTTCCCGCTAATGGGCTTTATTGAGTCTCGACAGGGCGGAAGAGCCGAAAATCAAGACGACGCTGGCTATGCCGAAACCCCGCAAGGCTTTCTCCTCGTAGTATGTGATGGTATGGGAGGAGGACCTGGCGGGAAAACGGCTTCGCTCATCGCCAAGACGGAAATCATCCGCACACTGCAGCAGATGCCCCCGCAGGTCCCAGCCCAGGAAGCTTTCAAGCGAGCAGCTCAAGCAGCCGACCTCGCTCTGAAGAACCGCATGCACGCCGAGCCGCGTCTTGCTGGAATGGGTTCTACCTTCGTAGCCATCTTACTCCGAAAGTCGTCCGCCATTATAGCGCATGCTGGCGATAGTCGTTGTTATCGTCTGCACCGCGGACGAATGGTCTTCCGCACACGCGACCACTCTCTCGTAGGCGAACTGGTGAGTAAGCGAGCACTGACCGAAGAGCAGGCACGCACGTCGCCCCAGTCCAATCTGATCACCCGAGGACTTGGTTCGGTGAGCAATTCACAACCCGAAGTTGATGAAGTGCCCTATAGTCCTGGCGACCGATTCGTGCTTTGCACCGATGGCGTATGGGGCATGATGGAGCAGCGTCAGCTCTTGAAGCGCTTCAAGTCATTAGTCAAGCTCAACGAGGATATGCCTCGCATGGCCGATGAGATAGACCGCTTAGGCTTCAGCCAAGGCGGTCATCACGACAATCACACCTTTGCCGTGATCGACGTCCGTGCGGCATCTACGCTGCGAGATCCCCTCTCCGTCAGACTTTTGCAGCCACGATGGCTTGTGCCCCTGTCGGTAGTGCTACTGATGCTCTTGGCAGGAGGATGCATAGTCGCATGGCAGTGCTCTTCTGCTCCTACGATTATTCGTGGAGCAGGCGTAGGCGCAGGATCAGAGCTCCCCTCGTCAGGTGGCAATTCCCCTTCGCGGCTGTTCACACCCGAAGATGCTCTGCCCTCATCGTCGGCTGACAGCTTCGGAAATGCATCCACCTCGGCCGATACTTCACGTACGGCACACGGAGATGATAGCCCCCCCGAAACCACATCGTCTGCCTCTCGTCTGCCTCATTCTCACGAAGTGCAAATGCTCGAAGAGATAAGGCGCAATGTGAGAAATCTGCGTGATCTGAAGTGTGAAAAGCAAGATGAGGCCGTGAAGCGTAGCGACCAGTTGGCTGAGGACATCTGCAGCCGGCTCCGCGATCTCCGCAATACGTGTGATTCTCTGAAAGAACGCAGCACGTTGCGTCGCGGCAGTGTGGAACAAGTCTATCTCTATGCTGAGCGCTATAAGGGCTACCTTAAGAAGGTGCGTCCCACCGATGGACACTTTGTCATTATCGACCGAGGACGTCGGGTAGTGGAACATTTGCAGCAAGAACTCGATCGCCTCGTCGAAACCCATAAAAATCATCCCACACACTAAAAGCATCATGTTACGCTGTAAGATATCTAAGTACATTCTCCTCCTCGCCCTCTCTCTGCCACTTCCCTCTGTAGCACAAACGGCTGTGTGGCTCATGCCGCCTGCTTCGTATTCCGATTGTGCTTATCTGGGTAAGGGATTGTTCAAGCTCGTGAAGGATGGGCGAGTAGGACTCATGAATAGTAGTGGCGAGATGGTGGCAGCTTGTGAGAATAGCGCTCTGACACCATTCTACGAGGGCAAAGCCTTGCTCCTCCAGGCTACTCCCAAGGGAGAGCGCGTGGCGGGCTGTATCGATGAGAATGGTTTGTATCATCGTTTCGCCCATACTTACTTCACTCTGCAAGGACAAGCCTTCTTCTCCGACGGACTTCTCTCTGTAAGCAATGAGAAAGGCCGCCTCGGCTACGTCGATGTGGCTGGACAGGAAGTGGTAGGTTTCGACGGACGATTTGACCGCATTAAGCCCTTCAGCGAAGGCTATGCTGCCGTGTTTCGTAAGAAAGCTTATGGCCTCATCGATAAGAACGGCACCGAAGTGCAGTTTCGCTTCAGCACCGTGGGCGAACTCTATGGTGGAACGAATGCCTACAAGGGGCAGGTGTACGTATGGGACACGGATGGCCAATTCTATGTGTACAATACGCAGCGTGGAGGCGTCTGTGAGAAAACGAAGTTGCCCTCAGGAAATCGTTCGTTTGATTATCTCTATCGCCTCAGTAGCCTCACGGGGCAAACGCGCACATTGCCCACTTCTCCCTCGCTCGCTGAAGGCGTGAAGGGCCTCTCGCCTGTGAGCACAGACGGATTGTTGGGCTATCAGGCCGACGGCAACGACGTACTCCCTCCGCAGTTTCTTTCTGCCACAGACTTTCGCGATGGCTATGCCGTGGTGCGTACATCGTCGGGCATGGGCATATTGCGCTATGTAGAGGGCGAACGGCTCTACCCCGTAGGCAATTCCTCGCCGGTGAAGTATTATGGCTCAACCGCCGCTTGCCAGCTCTCACTCTCTGTGCCCGAAGCATGGGTGGGCAAGTCGCTACAAGTGCATCTGCTCGACGAGAACGGCAATCCATTCCAGTTTAAGGCACACGAGCAGAGCTTCACATTCGAAGTCTCTCCCCGCCGGTCGCAGCAGAGCTTCACTGCCATCGTCGAGAGCGAGGGTTTAGTGATCTATCGCGGAGAACTCTCTTACCGATTCGATCATCGCACACGTTGCTCCACCTGTGGACGCGACGTGGCTGAATGTAGCTATCGTGGCAAGCACCCCGTGGCTCAGCCCAAGCCTTCTCCATCGGCAGCCACTCCCGCTTCGTCATCTCACGGCAAAAGAGAGAAACTCTGCAGCACCTGTGGACTGCCCATCAGTCGATGCAAGTATCAGGGCGTGCATTAAGGCCTGCGCATCGTAGATCAGACGCCACTGTGCAGATACGCGAGTTGGAAACATCCCCCCCTCCGTTTTACCCACTCGTTGCCTCTCCCTACTTTCCCTCGAGCTAACCACATATTAACTCCTAACACATACGAACTCACAATGAAGAAACAACTATTATTCTGCGCTGCAATGCTCTGCGGGCTTACAGCGATGGCACAAAGCGACTTCGGCGAAGAAGAAGCGGGCGTGGGTGTGCCCAAGGCCAAGAAGCATGCATTCTTTATCGGTCCCAAGGTGGGAGCCACCTTTACTACGATGACCGATCCTAAGCAAGGAAAGCTCTACGACTCTTTCGGTATAGGCTATTCGGGCGGTGTAGCTCTGCAGGGCCGCTTCGGTCAGAGCAGCCCACAGTCGCCTGGCGGAACAGGCTTTGTCGGTGCTGGTTTAGAACTCAAGTACAAACTCAACAGCGTGAAGACCCTCGGTGTGGATGAGAAGGGTAAAGAAGAGGCGAAGCTCAATCTCTCCTACTTCGAGGTGCCCCTCTACCTCCATATCTATCCCGCTTGCAAGGTGAAAGCACTCAACGGACTCTACTTGGAAGCTGGCGTGTCCATTGCCGGAACGATTAGCGCCAAGCCAGAGAGCATCATAGCTGAGAATGTCTACTACAAGACGGGCGATCTTAAGGGCTTCGACGTGCGCCCACTCGTAGGCTTAGGTATCACCACGAAGAGTGGCTTCGACGTGAATGCTCGCTACTATATTGGCACTTCCGACCTTGCGAAGAATATGGCTTCGAAGCAAAATTCTTTCGAAATCTCGCTGGCATGGATGTTTAAGCTCTAAACTTCCTAAAACCCGTTGGCGGAATTCTTGGTTAACGGGTAAACAGGTTGACAAGTTAACAAGTAAATAGCTCTTAGACTACTTGTTTCGTTAAAAACGAGAACGATTGTACTCGACAAACTTACCTGTTAACTTGTCAACCCGTTAACAAATTCCGCCAACGCGTTCCTAAAGTAAAAACATCATTCTTTTACATCATCATATCCCCATTATGAAACACATACTTTATTCAGCCTTTATGGCTGTGGTCATGCTGGTGTTTGCTGCATGTACTAACGACGAGATAGAGATACTATCGACGAGCAAAGTCGATGTGGTAGTACCCACGGCCGAACTTTACAGCAATCTCGGTCCCACTGCTTATGTCAATTTCTTAGGCAATAACAATACGTACTCTGTAGGCGTGAAACTCCTCGTCTACAATGAGAATGGAGAGCTGGTCAAAGAAGATATTCAGACCTCTCGTACCCTTACCGACATCGATATTGAGCTCAACACTCTGCCCGAAGGCAAATATAATGTAGTAGCTCTGCAGACGATGATAGATGCCAGTGACCAATTGGAGGCTGACGATCTGTCAGAATACTGGACGCTGGTGAATAAGGGCAAGCTATCTACGCTCCGTGTCGACACGAAGGCTGACAAGATCTTCTGGTATGGCACCTTAGGTGTAGCTAATGGCACCCTCACCGTAACGGATCGTGATAGCAGAGTTCGCCTCACACCAAGCCCTGTGGGTTTCCTTATGGACTTGGACTATGAGAATATGGCTTCTACTGACTATGTAGAGTTGGGCTTCTTCTTCCACAATGCAGCTGATGGCTTGTATCTCGATCCATCGCGTACGGGTAGCGATAAGATTTACTATGACAACTACAATGGCACCAACACGTGGAGCCCCGTGAGCTATTTCTATAATAACTCAGGCTTGGCCGATAAGGACGGACAAACCGTGTTCTTAATCGGACAAGGTGAATCGCAGGTGTGCTTCGGTGTGGCAGATGCCACGCAGTTCTCCAACCACAAGTTTTCCATGTTCCCCACGAATGGTATGAGATACACCTTCGAGTGGGGTAAGTACTACCAAGCATTTGCCATCTACAACGCTCAGACTCGCAACTTCGACTACTTCTTAGGCAACCACAATGACTTCGACGCATGGTATCAGCAGTACACCACTGCCCACACCTCTTACTTCGCCCAGCCCACTACCAACTGGGGCACTACGGTCTACAACGTGAAGTCGTTTATGAACGGCTATACCATGGGCAACGCCAATGGTGCGCTCATAGAAAAAGAAGATGGCTCGTACGTGCTTTGGTATAAGGGTAAGTACAAAGAAGAAGAGACCGACTACTACTTCAGCAGCAGTACGGGCGGTCTGTATCGTGCTTACGTGTTTGTCAAGAAAAACGTAATCAGCGAGGAAAACTTGGCCACGTATATCAAGAACTTGGGTTATACCTATGCGGGCAAGACCAATGATGGCAAAGCCTATGTGTTTGAATCGGCTGATCAGAATACGTGTGTACAGTTTGGCGAAAACGATGAGGGCGTATGGTACGTATGCTTCTTCGACGTGAACAACTCGCTCAACAAAGCACCCTCAGCGGCCTCCATCAAGCGCATGTCGGCAAAGCACTAAGCATGGCATGGGTAGACCTCATGAATGGCTCTCGCGCGTATGTGCGCATGCGCGCTCTGTCAATTTCACGAGCGGAAACCCTCATTGCTGTCACTACTGCTCTGTAATATTTTGATAATCAATGCTTAATAGGGTGTAGGCAACGTCCGTTTGCCTACACCCCGCTTGCACTCTTCCCCTCACACTCTTCCATCTCTTCACCCAGTACTGGGGGCGACGCGTCCCCGCGTCGGCATCATCAGCAATGTTCCTCCAATGGCTTCAACTAATGGTTGGAAGCGTTTTTACTAATGGTTGGAAGAGAAAAAACTAATGGTTGGAAGCGTTAAGATTATCCCCCCGAAGCGTTTCTCATCGTAAGATGGATAATATGAAGCATGCAGTGCAAGCAAAGTGATGAAAAAATGGTACTACCCTCATCTTGTAAAGCACTGAAAATCAAAATTTATGGCGAAGAGAATGCAGATAGTGACAGCACAATACTTTAAAATTGGCTGAAGTGCGCGCGCGTAAGAGCTATCAACCTACTCCCCCTCCGGGTGCGCAAAAGAAAAAGTGTACAGTTTGTTCACTCTTTTTGCTCAACAGATTAAAGCATCGTATCTTCGCAGCAACAAACATTCTGTGGTGAGAAACATTCCCTCAGCCTCACACCCAGTTCTGTGAGCGACGCGTCCCGCGTCGGCTTCATCAGGGGGAAATAGAAATCATATCCTAAGCCGACGCGAGTCGCGTCCACAAAGCTGATGAAGCAGATCCTAAAAGAAACATTTCAAACTAATCCTACTTTCTCATGATAAGAGTCATCCTACTCCTCATAATCTCATTCCTAAGCATTCAGCTCAATGCTGCTCCCGCCTATCCGCGTCCCATGCAGGTGAAGCAAAAGGATGGAAGCATGCTGCAAGTGTTGCTTCAAGGCGATGAATGGACACATTGCTTCTTCACCCTCGACGGCGTGCCTGTGGTCAGAGCAGAAGACGAAAGCTACTACTATGCCATTTCTGCACAAGAGGATGCTTCGTGGGTAGCCTCCAACGTGCTCGCCCATGAAGCAGACAATCGATCTGCAGAAGAGAGCGCTTTCGTGAAGGAACATTCGCTGCCCATCGTGCAGGTGGTGCAGAAAGTAATGACACAACGCACGCAGGCCAACAACCAACGACGCATGGCGCGAAGAAAGGCGCAGTTCGGATACCCCACCCATTACGAGGGCGACAAGAAAGGCCTCGTCATCCTGGTCAACTTCGCCGACCTTAAAATGCACGCTACTACGGCGCGTAAAGACTTCGACCGAATGTTCAATCTCCCGGGCTGCCACGACAATGACTTGATGGGCTCTGTGAGCGACTACTTTCGCGACCAAAGTTATGGCAAGTTTCGCCTTACGTTCGACGTGGTAGGCCCCGTCACGGTGAGTCAGCCCTACAGCTATTATGGTAAGAACACTTCGGGCGGTACCGACGTGAACGTGCGCGATATGGTGGTGGAAGCTTGCAACTTGGTGAAGGGGCAGGTCAACTTTGCTGACTACGATTGGGATGACGATGGCGAGGTGGATCAAGTTTACCTCATCTATGCGGGCTATGGCGAGCAGTGGGGCGCAAGTTCCAACACCATTTGGCCTCACGAAAGCAGTCTGTACGACCAGGCATTGGAGATTGATGGAAAGAAGATTGACACGTATGCTTGTTCCTCAGAGCTTCAGGGCAATACGGATCAATACTATAGCGCCATTGGTACGGCTTGTCATGAATTTTCCCATTGCTTGGGCCTCCCCGATATCTATGATATTCACTATTCTGGTGGCATCGGTATGGCCAATTGGGATCTCATGTCGGGTGGAAGCTACTCCGGGCATAGCGGATGGGGCGAAGCCCCCTGTGGCTATTCTGCCTATGAAAGGGCTTTTGCTGGATGGCTCGAACTGAAGGAAATCAACGGACCGACCATCGTGACCGACCTTCCTCCATTGGACGAAGAGCCTGTGGCATACGTTCTCTACAATGCGGACCACAGAGATGAATATTTCATTCTTGAGAACAGACAGTCGCAGGGATGGTTCACCTACGTTTCGCGTACGGATGGTTGCCACGGTATGCTGGTGACCCACGTGGACTATTCACCATCGGCATGGGAACGCAATGCAGTAAATACCAATCCGCAGCATCAGCGCCTCAGCTTCGTGCCCTCTGGCGGAGAGTATGGCAACTGCGTCAAGGTGGGCAGCACGTATCGATGGAACTTTACTGACAACCATTACTACTCCCACCTCTTTCCGGGAAAGAAAAAGGTGAAAGTCTTCGACAATGTATCGCATGCCGACTGCGGTGGAAGGCTCTTCAATGCTAATAGCGATGCTTCATTTGCGCTCAATCTGCCCGTGACACACATCGAGGAAAAGGACGGACGAATCTCATTCTACGTGGCGGGCGGTCGTTTGCTCAATACGCCTCAATTGCTCCCAGCAACGGAGGTGGGCAAGGGAACGTTCACTGCTCATTGGCAACCCGTGGAGGAAGCTGAGAAGTATGAACTCGAACTTCAGAATATGGAGATCGCATCGCGCCCCTCGCGCCACATGCTGATGAAAGAGACGTTCAGCTATTTCCGTCGTAACAGCGGAGATGGTGGATTCGAAGATCTAAGCGAAGAAGTCGACCAATATATGGGCTCGAGAGGATGGAGCGCAGAACGCATCTTTACCTCTTCCACGGGAATCAAACTGGGCACATCTACAGCTAATGGCAGTCTGTCTACTCCCACGTTTCTGCCTTCAGCCGATTCCATCACGGTGTGTATCACCGCAGCTTCGGTAGATGCGGAACAGACTCAATTAAGTTTGACTATTGAGAATGACGACGCTTCACAAAGCACGATTTCATGCACCCTCTCATCTGAGCACACGCCTTTGTTGCTTCACTTGCCCTGTACGCCCAATGTGAAGCAGTGCATCCGTATGGAGGTGAATAAGCGTAGCTATATAGACTCTATCGCTATTTATGACGGTCGATATGAGCAATCTGACATCTCGCGCGCTGACAGCGAGGGGGCAGAGGCTTCTGTGATCTACCGCGATCTGCAGGAGACGAGTCTCACGCTTCGAAAGCTCGGCGCCAAAGATTACCGTTACCGCGTAAGAGCGGTGGGTGGCGATTTCTTCTCGCCCTGGACTGACTATCAGTCGGTCACGCTCCCCGCTGCCGAAGCTGCCGTGCGTGGTGTGACGCTTACTGACGAGGACGATGCAGTCTATTACGATATTTCGGGTAAGCGCTTAGAGAATTTGCCCGTGCTTCCTGGTGTATATTTGCAGCATCGTGGAGGCAAGGTGACGAAGGTTATCACCACGTCGGATACTTCGAAATAGAAGCCAAGCGCATTTCCTTAAATGCAACAAAAATGGAGAATGCTGTCCCTCGTTGGGGATGGCATTCTCCATAATGGTACGTTCGGTAAAAGCATTATCTGACGAGTGAAAGTCACGAGTATGTCCTAATAGCAGGAAATAGGTCGGAAACCGAAAAGCATGAGGTAGTGAAGACTTTCATGTGAATACGTGAGGAACAGCATCGTGGTAGTACTATAGCTTTGCGATGTCTGCATGTTTGATATAAATGGGATGGAGGTGTTTATGTAGATAAACTGATCTATTTGGTTACCATATATTATAAAATGGTTGCCAATTTCAAATTAAATACTTATCTTTGCCATATCACAAGAAATGATATAGTATGGTTGTAGTAAGTACAAGAGACTTTCGTACCAATCAAACAAAGTATTTGAATTTGGCGAAAGCAGGGGAGCATGTTGTCCTCAAATCACGTGCAGGAAATTTCCGTATTTATCCCGAAGGTAATGACGAAAATGTTGTTACAGCTCCTCGGGACTTAATGGTTGAGTTGAAAACTGCATTGTCTGAGGTAAAAGAAGCCATTGCAGGTAAACAGATCCTTCAGTCTGCTGATAGTTTGTTTGATGAATTATAGAATTGATGTCACTAAGGCATTTGCAAAAGAAGCAAAGCGTCTTGCCAAGAAATATCCAAGTTTCAAACAAGATTACGGAGATTTCTTGAAAAGCATTAAAGAAAATCCATTACAAGGTGACGAACTAACTCCTGGTATTCGAAAAATCCGAATGGCTATAAGGTCCAAAGGAAAAGGTAAGTCAGGAGGTGCAAGGGTGATCACATATAACGTCATAGCAGAGCAAAGGAATGGATTAGTTGTTCTTTTGCTCATTTATGATAAGTCTGATTTCTCTACTGTTGACATAAATGCTGTAAAAAAGATTGTATGTGATGAAGGATACAAAACAGAATAGTGCTCTTAAATAATCCCCATTGAAGAAGTGATGCATTTTTGCCAATCACTTAGCAAACGAACTTCATTTCAATTTTCGTATAGACGGTGATTTTTCATCTTATGTAAATATGAAAGTAGGAGATAAACACTTATGAATAGTGTTTATCTCCTATTTAAATTATCATTAGCGCAATGCTGATGACAGCTGATTACTTCACCAGATCGAGCGTATCGCTGGCGATGAGCATCTCTTCGTCGGTGGGCACTACGACAATCTTCACCTTGCTATCAGGAGTAGAGATAATCTCCTCCTCGCCAAAGTTCTTCTTGTTCTTCTCAGTGTCTACCTTGATACCCATAAATTCGAGATCTTCTACAGCACCCTGACGAACGTCCCACTGGTGTTCGCCCACACCAGCTGTGAAGACGATGATATCTACACCACCCATCACGGCAGCGTAAGCACCAATGTACTTCTTGATGCGGTAGCTGTACATGTCCATGGCAAGCTTGCAGCGCTCGTTGCCCTCGCGGATGCCTGCTTCTACCTCGCGGATATCGCTCGATACGCCTGAGATGCCCTTCACACCGCTCTGCTTGTTGAGTAAGTCGCTCATCTGGTCGGGGTCGAGACCTTCCTTCTTCATGATGCTGAGCACTGCTGAAGGATCGACGTCGCCAGAGCGAGTACCCATCATGAGGCCCTCAAGCGGAGTGAGACCCATAGAGGTGTCGACACACTTGCCATACTTCACAGCTGATACGGAAGCACCATTGCCGATGTGGCAAGTGATGATGCGCACGTCTTCGGGCTTTACGCCAAGCACTTCGCATACGCGGGCTGTCACGAAACGGTGGCTCGTGCCGTGAGCACCCCAACGACGGATATTGTTCTGCTCGTAGTACTTATAAGGTACGGCATACATGTAGGCCTTGGCGGGCATGGTCTGGTGGAAGGCTGTGTCGAATACGAACACCTGGGGCAGGTTGGGGAGCATCTGCTTTACAGCCATGTAGCCCTTGAGGTGAGCGTCGGAGTGAAGCGGAGCAAGCTCCATGTACTGCTTCCACTCTTGCAGCATCTGGTCGGTGACGATCTGGCTCTTCGTGAAGCGACCACCAGCCACGATGCGGTGGCCTGCTGCTCCAATCTCGTCGAGGCTCTTGATAGCGCCATATACGGGGTTGAGCAGGGTGTCGAACATGAGCTTGATGCCCTCAGTATGGGTGGGGCAAGGCGACTCGATGATCTTCGTTTCGCCATTGATCTTGGTTTTAAGAAAAGAGCCTTCAAGGCCAATCTTTTCGATACCGCCGGCAGCGAGCACAGACTTGTCGTCCATCTCGTAGAGCTTGTATTTGATAGAGGAACTGCCGCAGTTGATTACGAGGATTTTCATTCTTTTTGAAAGGAATTTAGAGAGATACGAAGCGTCTTATTCTGCCTCCTTAGCTGCAATAGCTTGGTTGGCGGTGATGGCTACCATCATGTATACATCGTCTACGGAGCAACCGCGAGAGAGGTCGTTGACCGGGCGAGCAATACCCTGAAGGATGGGGCCAATAGCAGTGGCGTGGCCCAAGCGCTGTACGAGCTTGTAGCCGATGTTGCCTACTTCGAGCGAAGGCACTACGAGCACGTTGGCCTTACCTGCAATCTCGCTACCCGGTGCCTTTGAAGCACCTACTGAGGGTACGAGGGCTGCATCGGCTTGGAGTTCACCATCGATCTTGAGCGAAGGATCGAGTTCCTTAGCAATGCCGAGAGCCTCAACCACCTTGTCTACTACTTCGTGCTTGGCAGAGCCCTTCGTAGAGAAGCTCAGCATAGCTACGCGAGGATCAAGACCTGCTACAGCCTGTGCGGTACGAGCGGTGCATACGGCAATCTGGGCCAACTGATTGGCATCGGGAACGGGAGTAACGGCTACGTCGCCCATGACAATCACACCCTTGTCGCCACATTCGGGAGCATGGGTGAGGAGCAACATGGCACCGCTCACGCAGGTGATGCCAGGAGCTGTCTTGATAATCTGAAGGGCAGGGCGGAGCACATTGCCCGTGGTGTTGCGAGCACCAGCAAGCTGGCCATCAGCATCGCCGCTCTTGATGATCATGCAACCGAAGTAGAGAGGATCAAGCACCTTCTTGCGAGCCTCCTCGATGGTCATGCCTTTCTTCTTGCGGAGTTCAGCAAGGAGCTGAGCATATTCTTCTTTCTTGGGGCTTGTGGCAGGGTCGATGATGGTGGCCTTGTCGATGTTGCCCAGACCCCACTGCTTTGCAAGCGAGTGAATCTCGTCTACATTACCGAGGATGATGAGGTCGGCTACGCCGTCGGTCAAGATTCTGTTGGCGGCTTTCAAGGTGCGTTCTTCCGTGCCTTCGGGAAGAACAATGCGCTGCTTGTTAGCTTTAGCACGCGCAATGAGTTGTTCAATGAGTTCCATAAAAGATTTTATGTATACTTTATAGATGTTGTTTTATCGGATAGTATGCGAGGCTGGGCTTTGGATGTCATTGCGCGAAGCAACTTAAAGTCAAGGCCATGCGATGAGTCAACGCAAAATGATTAGAGTATTGCTGCAACGTGAGAAATCTGCTTCAACTTGTCAATGAGCTTTTGATCATTCTTCGCTGTCTGCATGTTGTATTTCATCTGCAGATGCATCAGCGATTCGGCGGGTATGTCAAGTGCCGCTTCAAACATTAATGCATTGGCAGCACTGAAGTTACGGCGTCCGTTGAGCAGTTCATTCAGAACGGAATAGCTCATTCCAATCTCTGATGCAAATTTACGCTGTGATATGCCCCTCGCTTCTAATTCATCTTTCACCACTTCACCAGGGTGTGTGGCGTAAAAGCCATATCCTAAATGTGCCATGTCGTGGATTATTTATAGTGGTTGGATGATAGTTCGAAGATGTTGCAAATTGTAAGAACTTCTTCACCTTTGACTGCTTCTGATTGAAACTCTATTCGGTATTGCTTGTTGACTCTTACTGATTCCGTGCCTTCTTTATCTCCAATAAGATGCTCGTAATTAAGAGACTTATAGCGGTAAAAGTATTCAACGCAATGGAGTGATTCCATCAAGTTGATAACCTGTATGTATTTCTTGACTACTTCTGGTTGGAATCGGTACTTCTTGCTTTTGGCTTTACCTTCATAGAAAAGTTCCTTTAAGTAGTCTTTCTGAAAGACTATTTCCATACAATTCCTTTATTCATTGCAAAGTTAATCACTTTTATTCTTATGTTCGCATGAAATGAGAATAAATTTCGCCGATGCTGGAGGGGCATCGGCGAAATGCAATCAGTGTGGACATGAAGCATGATGTCCAACGTATTATTTATCAACTTTAAATAGCTGCTCGAAAAGGTTGAGGCTATCGGGATGCTCTTGGGCGAAAGAGTCGATATGGCGCATGCGCTTCTGCTCGAGTATCTCGTCTACGGCGATGAAGATACCCGTTTCCTCTACTTCACCAAACTCGTGGTTGATGGCTGTGCCAAATACGCGCATCGTGGGGCTCAGTCCCATATAGGCATTGACAAGAGGCGGTATGTTGTAGCCGCGCTTGCGCACTTCGGTGTTGAGTATCTTGTAGTCTTCCTTGAAATCGTCGCGAGTAAAGAGTTTTTCCAACTCTTCGCGGGGTGTGTCGATGTGGAGCGGCGTGATGGGCGTGACAAGGTGGTCTTTGTCGCCAAAGTGCTTGTCGAGGAAGAAGAGTATCATGTCGCGAGCCTGACGATTAAAGGATGGATACATCGTCATCTTGCCGAAGAAGTATTTCAGATTGGGCATGATAACGGTCAGAGCACCAAGGCCGTCCCAAAGGTTGTCGAGAGCAAAGATTCCTTTGCTCAGTGCACGGGTGCTTTGGTATTCAAGCGTTACGAATGACCGGCCGAGCTCTACGGTGTCGGCCATATAGGTGTGGAGAAATTCGTCGGAGAAGTGGAACATGTGGCTTGTGGCCAAGCGAGGCTGACCATCGGCATCGTATTTTGCTTCTCGTCCGGGCAAGAAACGATAACCGCCCAGTATGAGTTCGGCTTCAGGATCCCATACGATGAGTTGGTAGTAGGGGTGCTCGCACGTATCAAACTCGTCCCAATCGAGTTCCATGCCAGTACCGCCACCAGCCGCGCGAAAGGCAATTTCGCGAAGTCGGCCAATCTCTCTCATTACGTTGGGAGCTTGCTGATAAGTGATGATATAGATTTCGTTGCCCGCTTTGTTGGTGCTGCGCAGACGGCGCTCGGGCGTGAGTTCTTGCTTAAGCAGACTCTTGTCTACTGGGGGTATAATGGTTTGCATGATGCACACAGAATATTTTTGATTTGGGTAGGCTAAAAGGCTTTAGCCCGTGCGGAGAATTTTTCTTTTCTCCTCTGTAGCTCATTGTGCTTAGAATGTTTGTTTTGTCGTAATAAGGGAGGGTTAGAACTTCATGTCGTAAACTTTCTGTTCTACCCATAGAGCCCATTCTGCGGGACGGCGAGAGTGGTCGAATGTTTGCCATGGAATGGGCTTCCCTATGCGTACGCGAAATGTCTTATGACGATTGCGGAAGGTCTCATCGGCCAAGAAAAGCATGGCAATGTTGAACTTCAATCCGAGCTTCTTTCCTATAGTAGCCCAGCGATAGAAACGATCAGAATTGTTTCCCTCAAAGTAGATGGGCACTACGTCACGATGGGTTTCAATGCTCTTCGTGATAAACGTTTTGTTCCACGGTAGGTCGTGAATGACGCCTTTCTCTCTTCGAGAACAGAGCCCCGCGGGAAACATAATCACGTGGTTGTCGCTCTGAAAAGCGGCCTCTACCATGCGCGGAAGGTCACGGCTCTGTTTGCCAGTTTTGTTGATTGGAACGCAGAGTGGAGCAAGCCCGTGAAGGTTCATCAAGAGATCGTTGACAAGGTAGCGAATGCGCCCATTGTAGCGATGCCCCAATAGTTGGCCGATGGCTATTCCGTCAGGACCACCTAAGGGGTGGTTGCTAACGAAGGTAAAGCGACTACCATCCGCATCGTCGGGCAGAAGGTCCAATCCATCCACTTCCAAACGATCGTCAAGAAAATCCATAACAGCATCGAGCCAAGGCACGCCTTGCATGTCGCCTACTTGAGCCAGAAAATCATTGATTTCGTCTTGATGAACGATGCGCTTCAGCCAAGAGCGTACGAATTTAGGTACGTAGCGTGCCTTCTTTCCCGCTTTATCGCTGAGCACTTTGTCTATATCAATCTTGAAAATGGGTCCGTTGTTCACTATCGTTTGTGTTTGGTTGAATGCGTTTAGTTCGTTAGCATCGGTGCAAATGTACAAAAATATTTTCTCCTCGCCCCTTATATGATATCTGTTTTATGATGGAGTGGGGCAGAAGTATAACGAAAAGTGTGCATTTCAAGCGTTGCATAGAATGTTTTTAATACCTTTGCAGGTGCAATAAATCCTCGTTAGTGACGACGTTTCTCTCTTTTAGGTAAAAAAACGTGCAAGCCGAACGCCATCAAACTTGTTTGAATGGCTGAGACGCAGCCGTTTTTATTGAAAAATGTTGTTCTTGAAAAAGGAAAATACTTTAGCATAAGAAGGAACTCGTAGAGAGGGAAAAGCATATTACAGACACTATGTACACATTAATACTTATTACTACAGAATTTGCAGCTGCAGCTCACTTGATGATGAGCTTAGTCATGTTTTACCTTGCACGACGCAGCGTGCAGTTTCTCTCGCAAGCATGGATCATGTTGCTCATATGCTTGATGTATTGTGGAGCGCTCGCATTTGTAGCTACTCATGATGCCATCCCGCAGCTGGGCATACTGCATCCCGTTTTGCTTATCTATCTGTTAGCTTGCTCTTATCTGCAGAGTATTTATCCGCTTGGACTCTGTATGCCGGGCTACTTGCAGTGGGGACGAATGTGGGGCTATGCTGTGCCAGCTTTGGTGCTTATCTTTATTTATTGTATCGGAGCATCAGTGGGAAGCAACTTAGCGAAGGTTTATGAACTGAAGGATATATCAGAATATTTTCTTTCGGGCGATGTGGTGCTTCGTATGATATCTCTCTTGCTATCGGGCTATTATATAGTCAATATTTTCCGCTTACCACATAGGTTGGTGCGCAGTATGCAATTGCCCAATGACTTGATAGCTTATGGAGCAGCATTGGGCATAGTGAGCCTTCTCTTCGTGGTGATCACGATTCGTTTTGATCTCGTGATGCTTACCATTTATATGGTGCTTTTCACGTTGGTCAATATGTTCCTCTTCTTCCGTATCTTGCGTCCTACAGTGGAAGCTATCTCATATCCTGATTTTCGTCAGGTGGAAAATCCGCCTACGAAGGAGGTGATTACGCAGTCGGAGGCCGACGACTTCAACGAGGCAAACTTGCATCGTTTCGAGGTGATGGAGTATGTGATGCAGCATGAGCAGCCCTTTGTGGATTGCAACTTCAATCGTGAACGTCTGTGCCGCCTTGCGGGCTTCAATCGCCATATGGCTCTACAGAGTCTGCGCTCGCAGGGATATAATGATATTCACGAGTACATCATGCGCTACCGTGTGGCAGAACTTCGTCGGCGTATAGAGTCGGGAGAAATTACAGATCTGAAGGATGTAACTGAGGTGGGATTCCGTTCCCTTCGTTCGGCTACGACAAGCTTTGAGCGCTATGAGAATCAAGACTTGCAAAGTTATTTTGATGCCAATAAGCGTGGCTAACAGTGCTCGGTAAAAGAAAAGGCAACGCGCCTTGCATGAATAGAAATTGATATCACTCACACAAGGTGAGAATCATTAGTTCATGCGAGGCGCGTTGCCTTATATATTAGGAGTGAGTTGAAGTAAGGATTTGTGTAAGTTACTTCTTCTCAGATTTTGAGTTGTCGTTGCTCTCTTCTTTCTCCAAGTTGGGATCGTCAGATCCCTCACTCAGTAGGTCGGTGCCCCAGTGTGTAGAGGCGAGACGTTTTTCGCGTTCTACTACTTCCTTGGCTTTCTTTGCATAGATGATCATGCGGAGCGACTGTGAATAGGAAACGTAGTTCCAAAGCCAGTTGAAGAGTACGATCATCTTGTTGCGCACGCCGAGGATGGAGCGGAGGTGGACTACGAGCCACAGTACCCATGCGAAGAATCCACCAAACTTCATCTTGCTGAATTCTGCTACGGCGCGGTTGCGACCCACGGTGGCCATGGTGCCGAGGTTCTTATAATGGAAGGGCTTCAGCTCCTTGCCTGCTTCGAGGCGCTTCAGGTTTTTGGCTAAGTTGTTGCCTTGCTGGATGGCCACTTGTGCAAGCTGTGGGTGTCCTCCCTTCCAGTTGTCGTCGCCTTCGGGCATGATGCACTGGTCGCCAATGCAGAACACGCCGTCGAGTCCGGGCACTTGGTTGAATGCGTCGACGATGATGCGTCGGCCACGTCCCAAGTGAGAGGGATCGAGATTGCCCACAGGCTGTGCTGCCACACCGCTCACCCAGATGAAGGTACGTGTGGCAATGCTGCTGCCGTCCTTGAGCATTACGTTGTGGCCTTTATAGTCGGTCACCATCTTGTTGAGCAGTACGTTTACGCCCATGCTGCGTAAGTATTTTTCTACCTTTTGGCTCGACTCATTGCTCATGGCGGGCAGCAAGCGTGGGCCAGCTTCGATGAGGTAGATGTGCATCAGTGAGGTGGGTAGGTCGGGGTAGTCCTTAGGAAGCACGAAATTCTTCATCTCGCTCAGTGCACCGGCAATTTCTACACCTGTAGCACCACCGCCCACGATGACGATGTTGAGCAGTTCTTGGCGTTCTTTATCTGTGGCACAAGTCAGTGCGCGTTCAAAGTTGTCGAGCAGAGCGTTGCGCAGGCCCATGGCTTCGCTAACGTTCTTCATTGGCATGGCTTCGTCGGCTACGTTCTGATTGCCAAAGAAGTTGGTTGTAGCACCTGCAGCAAGTACGAGGTAGTCGTAGTGCACCTTACCGATAGAAGTCTGGATAATCTTGTGTTCGGGGAAGATGGAGCGCACTTCTGCCATACGGAAGAAGAAGTCCTTCTTCTTTTGGAAGATTTTACGGAAGGGGAAGGAGATTGAGCTCGGTTCGATACCTGCCGAAGCAATTTGGTAAATCAGTGGTGGAAATTGGTGGTAATTGTTGCGGTCAATCAGCACCACTTGGAAGTTGCTGTTGCGCAATTTGTTGGCCAGCTTCAGTCCGCCGAAGCCGCCGCCTACGATCACCACTCTTTTCTTTTCTGTCTTTGGAAGGTTAAAGCTCATGTATCTATGTTTTCGTGTTAAGAATTTGCTAACTTTCCACAAAGTTACGCCTTATATTCCGTATGTCGCTTAAAATGGTCTAAAAAGATAGCGTAGTTTTTGTTTTTTGAAATGCAAATGCGCATACTGTTACGTTAATGTAGCAATATGCGCATTGGTTGATGGAGTTTGCTTGTTATTTAATGGTATGCAGGGGTAGCGTGCAGGGAATGTATGTACCGTTGGGCAGGGTGTTGCTGTTGTATCCGAAGGAGTAAGTGTTGCCGTCCGTACCGAAGAAGTATACACAGTCTGTTGGGAGCTTTCCATCGGGAGCAATCGTACTGACAATTATGCTGAAGTCGTTGTCGGAGATTTTAGCAAAGTTGTCGTAGATGGTGTAGAATGTATCTTTGCTTCGTTTGCCTTTGAGCGTAATCTTTAGCGTTTCGTCTATGTCGCCTATCTCGTTTTCCTCTTCAATTTTTTCCACTTTGATGGGTGTAGATTGGTCAGGATCGTATTCTATGGATGCGTAGGTTTCGGTATAGAACAGGAAGTTCCCCTCAATCTGGGCATGAATGATCTTGATAGCGTCAATCCAGTGGGCGGCTATCATGTAGCTAAAATTGTTGTATTGTCCTTTGGTTCTGTGTTGAAGTCCTTTAACTAAGGAAACTTTGCTTGAATATTCTTCTTCAGGATTGTTGGGATTAGAGAATGTTATGGGTATTTCAATGTTGGCTAATTTTTTTGGCTCACTTTCAGCTACATCTATAATCTTGCAGAAGTCGGCCTTAATCCAGCCATATTTACTATTGGCTCTTCCTGGATTGCCAGCATATTCTTCGGCTGAGACCATCACTTGATACCAACCATTTTTAGGTTCGCTCTGGTTGGGGTTGACCATCAAGAAGTCTCCGCTCTGTGGGTGGTAAGTGTCTACGTAAGCACCCGTGTTGCGGTTGGCACGATAGCGTGATGCTTCGGTGTCGCTATAGAATAGCTTCGTGTAAGTGTCGTACGATCCTGCATCTGAATTCCACACCATTATCTTGCCCGACGTACTGTTGGGCAGTCTGCGTAGATTGACTCCTTCCGTATGGACCTTTGCCATTCTTGTGGCTTTGGGCAATTTGACGGTAATAGCGTGGATTGTCTCTTGGGCTGATGAGGTTAGTGCTGCCAAGGAAAGGGCTGCAGTGAAGAGAGAATGCACGATGTTCATGATATTTTAGTCTTGAGGTGAGTAATTTGAAATTTTATTTGAGTAGTGTACAGACAAAAATAGCGTTATCTCGTAAGAAATAACGCTATATGCAATAAAATATGCTCTTTATACTAAAAAATCATTATTCTTAATGAGATAGAAAGTTCCTTTTTAATTCAAGTTTTCTCTAAAGAAAGTCTTCTTTATCTCGTGGGCATGTGATAAGTTATTCACATCTTAATTTCGGATTTAGAATGGGCGGGCTGAAAGCCCAATGATATTCATAGCCCAGGGCA
>CALEKA010000008.1 GCA_937898715.1 uncultured Prevotella sp. | reverse complement strand
CACAGAACTGGCTGAAGCATCCCTCTTAACTCTTCAACTTATAAACTCTTAAACTTATATACAGATGATACGCCTCCTTTCTTACATACTTCTGCTACTCCTGCCGTGGATGCTCTATTCCTGTCAGCGCAGCCATACGTCGACACAGCAAGCAGAGGCCGCCGACAGCATGCTTCGCGCTCAGACAGACTTGCTCTTCTCCAACCCCAAGCGAGCCGAGAAAGTCCTCACACAGTATCAGCGCGGACTTACCGACAGCATGGCGTGGTATAAGGTAGAGGTGTTTCGATCTACTGCCTGCAATCTAGCGGGCGATACCCTTGAGGCCAATCGGCGCTATGACAGAGTGCTACGTTGGTGCTCCCATACGCCAGGATCACATATTGTGGCTGGACAGGTGTGGAACCATCGAGGAGTAAATGCTATGCTGCGGGGGGATGCGCAGGAGTCTTTCTCATGTTACGAACGTGCCTTCACCCTTCTCAATCAGCCGCCTAAGACCATCGACTTGCTGAGCAGTACGATCAACCTTGCCGACATGAACATGCTCAACGGCCAGCTGCCCAAAGCATCAGAACTCTATCGTTATGCCCTCTTTCTCTGCGACTCCCTTCGCGATCAGCGCAGCCGTGTGCCCATCTGTGTGGGGCTGGGACAGGTGTATATGGAACTCGAGAATTATCCCGAAGCCCACCGCTATTTCCGCCTTGCCTCTCGTCGCCTCAAGGGGGAAACTCTCCAAACACAATATCTCTACCATCTATCGCTCGGCAATTGCTATTATTATGAACGGCGATATGACGATGCCCTGCGGAGCTTTCGCACTGCTCGCGACTTTGCCGTAAAACTCAATAACGAAGGATTCCGCGTCAGTTGTGATGCCAATATGGGCGAGGTCTACCTCATGCTCGACGATCTGCCCCATGCACGCGCTTGTCTTGATCTGTGCAAACCCGCCCTTGGCGATCGTCCGCTCGTCAATGCCGACAACACTTTTTATATCAAAAGCCTCGTGGCAGATCTTGCTATAGCTGAGGGACGAACCTCACAGGTAAAGGACTTTGTGAGCCGTGCGTCCGACTCTCTGCTTGTGAGTTCTCCTCGCTACTTGATGCTTCACTACCGACGCCTACAGCGTTATGCAGCTCGCGACCATCGCTGGCAAGATGCTTATCACTACCAGTCATTGTCCGTGCGCTATGCCGACTCGCTCAATAACCGGCAGGCACGCAATACGATGGCTGAGATGGCTGGCCGCTATCAGCGCGATACCACCCTCTTGCGCCAACACCTTGCCATAGCCGACTATGCTGCTCGCAATGTGCGCCAGCAGAACTATATTATCCTTGCCGTGGCACTTTTAGCGCTAATCGCTCTGACGGGTACACTCGTCATTGTGCTTTATCGACGACGCACGCGGGAGCGCATGAAGCAACAGATGGAGCGCATGACCGAACTCCGTATGGACGTGGTACGCAATCGCGTATCGCCCCACTACGTGTTCAACGTGCTTGGCACCGTACTGCCCAAGCTCCAGCGTTATCCCGAACTGGTGGGGCCCGTCGAATTGCTCATCGATGTGCTTCGCGGCAATCTATTGGCTTCGGGCAAGGTGGCAGTGCCACTGTGCGATGAGCTTGCTTTGGTGCATCGCTTTGTCGATCTCCATCATTACAGCAAGGGGGAACTTCCAAAGGTCAGTTGGCAGGTGGATCCCGAGCTTGAGCAGAGTCAGCTGCGTGTGCCTTCTATGTCGCTGCAGATTCCTGTGGAGAATGCTTTAAAACATGCATTTCCTGTGCTCACGGAGGAGAGTGCTATTCATATCGAGGTGCGCCTCACTGCCGACAATTACCTTCGCCTCGAGGTGACGGACAATGGTCAGGGCTACAATCCAGGTCGGGTGAAGCGCACGGGGCGCGACACGGGCACGGGTCTCCGACTGCTCACCCGTACGCTTGACATCCTCAATCAGTACAACCGCCGTCAGGCTCGCTTCACCATCGCCAACGTGGCTCCCCCTCACCACGGCACACGCATGCAGCTGCTGCTGCCTATGGAGTATTATTATAAGTATTAAGCACCTTCGCTCAAGTAATTTTCCTCAAGTAATAAGTAATACATTCTTGCTGCTTTCAAGCAAGATGCAATGCCCCCTTGCAAGTTTTCCCCCAGTTCTGTGGGCGACGCGTCCCGCGTCGGCATTGCCACTAATTAAGCTATGAGCCCATAGGGGCTGTCAAGCTGTGAGCCTATAGGCAGTGGGGGCGAAGTGTCTCGCTTCGGCTTGACTCGCAAGGCTCGATGCCGAGCGTGTCAAAGGATTTAGAAAACTACTTTTCTCTTCGTAGCGTCGGGGCATCGAACCCCTCCACTACGAGCCGAAGCGAGACACTTCGCCCCCACTTCCTATGAACTCACAGTTTGATTTACTCATGAAGCCGACGCGGGACGCGTCGCCCACAGAACTGGGTGAATACTTTCTTATTTACAAAAAATATCCCCCAAGCAACTTCTCTCGTTGCTTGGGGGATATTTGTAGAAAATAGGCTTATCTAAGCGGCTGTGCGCTTACAGTGGGAACGACATACCGATCGTTACGTTGCTATTGGCACGCTTGAGGGGGATGCCCTGCTTGCTGAGCTTGCCGAAAAAGTGGTCTGTACCGGCAAAGATGTTGTAGTGCTTGGCATGGAAGCTCACGAGAAGACCGCTGGTGAAGCCTGTGGTGTTGCCGCCCAGACTAAAGCTGGCGTCGAACCACTTCGTGGGCGCTACGTTGGCAGAGAAAAGACCTTGATGCCATGCGTACTTGCCTGCCATGCGGCTGGTGTAGAGGAAGCCAAACTTCAGACGGCGATAGGCAGGAAGCGTATATTCAGCACCCAGGTTGATGGTGGCAGAGAGGGCACGCGTCTCGCTCTTCTTGCCATCATAGTATACGGCAAACATGTCGCCGAGATCGTCGCCCAGGGCATCAAACTGATCGCCTATCTCATTGGTCTCTGTGCGGTTGCTCGTCACGTAGATGTCTTCATCGAATCCATTGAACTCCCACTCACCAGCAGAAGAAGCTTGATGCATGTTCTTCCAGTTGATAAAGCCGAGGTCGGTGATTGAGGCGCTTAGCTTCAAGTCGGGGAGGACTTGATAAGTAGCACCCAAGTCGAATGCCAGACCGAAGCCCGAGAGGCCACCTTTGAAGTCGTCGAGACCATGAACGCGATGGCGGGTAGGATTCTGCGGATCCGTCTTATCGCTCAGTTCCAACTCCGTCTTCATAAGCGAAGCACGTCCGCGCACGTCGCCCTGGATCTGCCAGAGATCTTCTGAGAGATGGAGGTTGAGGTTGTTGGCAGTCACGTCGGCATATGCCAAGCCGAAGAGCAGTTTCATCTTACCGCCGACGGTCCACTTATCGCCAATCTTGTGAGAGTGGCCCAGTCCGAGTTCGAGGAAGTTTTCGGAGCGAACGCCGAGGTTGTCGATGTTGTAGTCGGTACGGGCGCCGGCCTCTTTCATAAATTCGAAGAGCGATTTGGGCAATGCCACGTTGGTCTGTGAGCGGAGATTCATCTCTACCACGTTGAGTCCGTTGAAAGCCTTGAATCCCACGCCGAAGAGTTGGTACTTAAGGTTTACCCCGATTTTGTTGGTATCTTTGAGCTTACCCAAGAATTCGCTTGTCGATACGCTGGGGTTCATAAAGGTGGTCAGATTGTTGCCGTTCTGACCATAGCCCGGCATTCCAGGTTCGAGCTTATAGACGAAAGTCTTCAGACCTACGTTGGAACGTGTGCCCACATTGAGATTGCCCAGGATGAGGGGCATAGCTACGTAGGCAGTGTCGAGCAGGGCGGGGTTCATCTCGTGTTTCTGCACGGAGGAATGCATAAAGTAGCTGGTGTGCAGATTGTCCTGTGCCGTTGCGGGAAGAGCTAAGAGTGCGGCAAGGGGGAGTATATGATGCAGTTTCATAAGATAGTCAGCATTGAGGGTTAGTTAAAGTCGGCTGTTACACCTCCCTTGAGGCGGAGCTTAATGGTGGCAAGGCGCAGGTACTGGGTAGAAACGAGCGTTTTGGTCTGCGCTTCATCGTTGTCGGCGGCATGTACCTTAAAGATGAGTCTGTCCACCTGTGAGAGCAACTTTGGATCGTCGAGCGTAGCTTCCAGGGTGATGGGAGTGGTGGTGGCAACGTATTCATCATGAGTAACGTCGTAAATGCTAAGTCCAGCGGGCACAGTCACTTCGTTGAACTTAATGCCGGAGATCACCTCTCCGTTTACATTCTTTGCCTCAATGCCTACGATGAGGTCGAGGGGTACTGCATTTTGAGCGTCGGCCTTGATCACGATGCCTTGGGCAGCATACTTCTTGAGGTCATCGTTCATGCTGTCGGTAGAGTCGTTGTAGACGATGGTGAAGCCCTTGTCGAAGGTGAAGGGCACGAACACGTTGTAGTCGACCGTGGCGTTGTAGTCGTGACCGAGTTCTACGGTATATTCCTCATTTTTCACCTCTATGCGATGGTCGTCCATCTTCACCGTGATCTGGTCGGGGAGCTTCTCGATGAGTGTGCCCAGATTGGGCGTAGCCTTTTGCTGTGCACCTGCTACGAGCTGACCGGCAGGGTCGTAGGGAGCTGAGCCTTGGTAGTAATAGATGGAGCTCATCTGTCCGTTCTCAATCGTAGCGTAGGGCAGACTTACGCTTTTCTGCTCTGTGCCCTTCTCGGCAGTCAGCTCAATGTGGCGACCTGCAGCCTCATTGCCCAGCTGTACGCCCACGGGGATGGTGCTCAGATTGGCATCAAAGCGGATCGTGGGGTTGGCAGCCTTGATCACTACGGCATCGTCGGTCAGGAAGTCGGGCAATGACTCCTTAATATTAATTACGGAGTTGTCGGGATTGATCTCGGGATTGAACGTACCCTTTACCTTATATACGTCGATGCCTTCGCGGCCCATGTTGATGCTAAGGCTCACGTCGGCATTATCGGTGGTGGTCATGTTGAATGCAGAGCGGCTCTTAAAGCTCACCTTGCCAACCATGTGGATGTTGAGCTGCTCGGGGGTAAGCGTGAGTGTGCCGTTCACGGGCGAAGCGTTGAGGTGAGCTTCATCGAAGTCTACCTCGCAGATGTTCATGCCAGGCACGTAGTTGAGGCTTGAGCAAGTGATCACGCGTCCGCTCTGTTGCCATCCCGCAGAGAGATGCGTCACGTGCATGAATTCGGGCAGGGTGATGCGCATGTTCTCGAGTTTGCTCACACCGAAGTTGATGTTGCCCTCTTGCTTCTCGTTGATGCTAAGCGTCACCTTAGGCGATCCGCCATTGTTGTTTTGCAGATAGAGCGTGTTGACGTGGGCTATGCCGTTGATGTCGTTCACCTTGAAGTCGATAGCAGCGTCACCTTCAGCCTCCGAAGCGAAAGTCATGCCCGCGCTGATGGGCAGGGGAGTGCCTTCGGGCACGCTTATGCCTTGCGAGGCAAGTTCTTGGCGCACCTTTTCGTAGGGGAGTACTTTCTCATTGGTCTTGAGCTCAGTACTGTTCAGATTGGTGTGCACCTTGTCTACTCTCACGTTGAAGTGGGTGTTGCCATCTTCTACGAGGTAGAAAGTGTTTTCGCCATCGAGCTTCACAGATTCGTCGAGGTCGAGCAAGTCGCCGAGGTAGATCTTCTCGGTATTGCCGAGTGTCACGCTGAGTCCGTCACTGCCGAGCCCCATGGTGAGGTCTACGTTGTTGAGGTCATAGGAATCATCCATGCAGCTGTTCATAGTCAATGCCGATCCAGCGCACAATGCTCCAGTGAAAAGGAAGTGTTTGAGGAGTGAATGTGCCATATCTTCTATGGGTTAGTGGAAATGTTTAAGGGTAACAGGATTTTTAAGTTCTGCCGAAATAATATCTCTAAGGGGCACCTGTCCCTTGTATGCCACAAAGGTAGGAAAAAATATTGAAGCGCAAAGACTTTAGCAGAGTTTATATAATTTTTTTAATCGGGCTGGGAGTTGAGGGTCGACTGTCGTTTCGCATTCCTCTAATAAAACGTGATTTTTTTTCTCCTTGTTGTTGTGTCAGTCCGTTGGGCGGTGTACTGGAGTCCGTTGGGCAGCGCACTGGAGTACGTTGGGCAGCGCACTGGAGTCCGTTGGGCGGCGCACTGGCGTTTCAGCATAGGATGGTTTTTTCTAAAGCAAGCTTTTGGGATTTGCGCTCGGTTTGCACTAACTTTTGCTCCGCGCAAGTTAGGCGGCGGCTCGGAAGTGCAAGTAAAAAACAAGTTTTTTCCTTTGCACTTCTCTCGCCTTGCACTAACTTTTGCTCCGCGCAAGTTAGGCGGCGGCTCGGAAAAACAAAACAAAAGCAAGCTTTCGTTTTGTATTTCTCTCGCCTTGCACTAACTTTGCACCAAATTCTAACAAAAACATCACTATGGAACATTCACTCTTCCTTTATAATACGCTGACGCGCCAGAAGGAGCTTTTTAAGCCTATCCATCCGGGACATGTCGGCATGTATGTGTGCGGACCTACGGTGTATGGCGATGCTCACCTCGGTCATGCTCGTCCTGCAATCACTTTCGACCTCGTATTCCGCTACTTGAAGCACTTGGGCTATAAGGTGCGCTATGTACGCAATATCACGGATGTGGGCCACTTGGAACACGATGCCGATGAGGGCGAAGACAAGATCGCTAAGAAGGCACGCCTCGAACAACTCGAACCGATGGAAGTGGCGCAGTACTACACCAATCGTTTCAATGCGGCTATGGCAAAACTCAACGTGCTTCCACCAAGCATTGAGCCTCACGCCACAGGCCACATCATCGAACAAGAAGAACTCGTACAGCAGATTCTCGACAATGGCTATGCCTACGAGTCGAACGGTTCGGTCTACTTCGACGTGGTGAAGTATAATAAGGACCATCGTTATGGCATACTCTCGGGCCGTAACCTCGAGGACGTGCACGACGCAAGCCGTGAGCTCGATGGTGTGGGCGAAAAGCACCATCAGGTGGACTTCGCGCTGTGGAAGAAGGCTCAGCCCGAGCACATCATGCGTTGGCCCTCGCCCTGGAGCGATGGTTTCCCCGGATGGCACTGCGAGTGCACCGCAATGGGACGCAAATATCTCGGCGCTCACTTCGACATCCACGGCGGTGGAATGGACCTCATCTTCCCCCACCACGAGTGTGAGATAGCACAGGCCGTGGCTTCACAAGGCGACCAGATGGTGAAGTACTGGATGCACAACAACATGATCACCATTGCCGGTAAGAAGATGGGCAAGAGCTACAACAACTTCATCACGCTCGACCAGTTCTTCACCGGTTCTCACCCCTTGCTCACGCAGCCCTACTCGCCCATGACGATCCGCTTCTTCATCCTGCAAGCACAGTATCGCTCTACGGTAGACTTCTCCAACGAGGCTCTGCAAGCTTCCAAGAAGGGATTCGACCGACTGATGGACGCCGTAGCGCAGCTCGACCGCATCGAAGCCACTGACAAGGGCACACTCACCGAAGCTTATGCCGACGAAGTGGCAACGAAGTGTTATGAGGCAATGGACGACGACTTCAACTCGCCCATCGTCATCGGTCACCTCTTCGATGCTGCTCGCGTGATCAATCAGTTGATCGACAAGCAGCAGACCATCACTCCCGCCGGTCTGGAAGCTCTGAAGAAGGTGGTCAACACGTTCGTGTTCGACATACTCGGCCTGAAGAGCGAAGCGGCAGGTGGTAATGCTCAGCGCGAAGAGGCTTATGGCCATGCCATCGACCTCTTGCTCGAACTCCGTGCCAAAGCTAAGGCTGCCAAAGACTGGGCCACGAGCGACCAGATACGCGACGAACTCGCTTCCTTTGGCTTCGAAGTGAAGGATACGAAGGAGGGCGCTACTTGGAAGCTTAATAAATAAGTAAGCATTCTTGCTGACTTCAAGTAACAAGTAATAAGTAATAAGTAATACATTCTTGCTGACTTAAGGTAATAAGTAATACATTCTTGTGTTTATCTTGTTCTGAGCAAGCTATTCACCCATTTCTGAGTAAGTTTTCAATAACTCTGAGCAAGCTATTCACCCAGTTCTGTGGGCGACGCGTCCCGCGTCGGCAGAGCATGCAGTTCAAGAAGTGAACCCATAGGAAGTGGGGGCGAAGTGTCCCGCTTCGGCACGCTGGCGAGGGCTCGATGCCCGAGCCGGCGTAAGAGAAAAAAGCATGAATCTCTTTTGTCACGCTACGGCATCGAGCCTCGCGTGCCAAGCCGAAGCGAGACACTTCGCCCCCACTTCCTATGGGTTCACTTCTTGTAGAGAAGCGCTGCCGACGCGGGACGCGTCGCCCACAGAACAGGGTGAAGATATCTTCAGAACAGTGTGAAGACTTCTTCAGAACAGTGTGAATACTTTTTTAGAACTGGCTGAGAACTTCTTCAGAATCCGGTAAAAACATCTCTTCTTGACAAGCACATACACAAAGAGGGGGCTGCTCTTTTGCATCATCTGTGATGCAAAGGGCAGCCCCCTCAATCAATTATTGCTGTGCACGGTTAGGGATTATTCTTCATCCCAGGTGCGTTCCATAGAGCGTTGTGTCACTTCACCATCACCATAGTCCTTCTTAGGATCAACTTTTATGGATGGATCGCCTGAGCCTGCAAGCAGATGGCCTTCAGTGGCGAAAGAATAGACCACCATGGTGGGCTTGACGTACTTAGTCTTTGCTGACATCGTCTTTATTTTCTTAAGTTAATAATCTTCTTTCCGTTCATAATGTATACGCCACGTGCGTTTGCAGCGTTGATGCGGCGGCCAGTGATGTCGTAAGCCTTACCATCGATGATGGCATTGCCCTTCACGACATTAATGCCTGTCGTGCCGCCCGTCTTGTCGAATACCAGCTTCAAGGCTTCGGCAGAGATGTTCGTAGCCAGATAGCTGCGGAATGCGCGAAGCTTGTAAGTATCCTTGACAGAGACGAACTTCTCGATCTTGTTGCCTGTAGTCTGGTCGTTGAAAGCGCCGAGTACGAACACCTTCTTGCCATTGGCCACGGTAGAAGCTGCGGTGTTGCTGAATGAGCCGTAGAGAGGTTCAGTCAAGCCAGGGTTGAGCGGTTCGCGGAGGAAGCCTACCTCGGAACCTACGAAGGTCACCTCAGTGGTCTCGTCAGTGCGTTCAGCGCACTTCACGTTCAAGAAGTAAGGCACGCCGGCTATAAACCATGAATCCTGCTCCTCGTCGGTCTCAGCCTCTGCGGGGTCGACAGACTCTTCAGCCTTCTTCTCATAGTAAGAGCTCAGGTTGGTGAGGTTGAAGGCAGTGCCGTCCTTGGTGATACCGTCGCCTTCTTCCACGTCGATGAAGGCAATGTCTATCTCGTCGTCGCCTGTGATCTCTGACTCGTCAAACTCGAGCGAAGTGAAGGAGAAGGGAAGATAGAGACTCTCGTGCAGGCCGTCGCGGTAAACCTTGCGCACGTATTCAGCACGGTCGGCGGTGAGGATAACGGATGATGCATCGTTGTCGCTACCAGGGAAGCATGAGGGATAAGCGAAGCCCGTGGTTTCGCTATCTACCAAGCGAATGACTTTGGCCTGAGCGTCCTTCGTGATGGCGTTGGTGGCCAATGAGTTGAAGTTATTGCCAAGCTCAGCCTTCGTGACGGGAAGCACAGCGAAGTAGCCTGCGGGCACGCCTTCGGTCATTTCGCCAATGGTTTCGCCCTCTACCTTGTAGACGCGCTTGCCATCATAGTTCATCAGCACTTCGCCGCTCTCAGCACCAGTAGCCTGATTGTAGAGCTTGGCGCGGTAGATACGCTTGTTTGCATCGGTAGCAAAGCCAAACCTGCAGGCTACATAGTTATCACTGCCTTCAAGACGCAGACCGAATGTGTCGAACATGTTGTGCGACAGCATATAGTTAAGCACATTGGTATAGTTGCAGTCTATACTATTGAAAAATTTCCTTTTGAAATTATCTTTGACACGACTTCCCTGGTAGAAACCGATACTGGCGCTATCTGAAGCAATGTATACAGCATTACTGAATACGGTAGCATCTGCGAATTCATGAGTATACTTGTCGAAATACTTGTCGAAATCATAGCTACCTACCAGAATCACGTTGGTTATCTTGACCGTGCGGTTTGCATCATTCTTATGCAAGTCTGTGGCAAGCGCCACGCCACCTTCCAAGCGCAAGTTGCGTATTTCTACAGGTGTAGTCTGCGTCGTTGACGTTTCGGTCATCAAGGGATTAGCTGCAACTATTGTATGATAATTGCCGTCGAACACTTGCGGAGCTGACTGCAGAGTCACGGCGTTATCATTCTTCAGATAGAGGTCTTTCATGATGTTGGTCTGTTCAGCACCAGCTAACATGGGAACTTGTCTCAACTCATTTTCCTTGTATACATTCAGCGTGGGTGATGTGCTTTCAGTTGATACGTAGAGTGCGTAGCGATACCACGGCTTGCCAGTCAGCATGCTGAAGTCGTTTTCTGCAGTTGCCTTTTCAGTAGGCTCGGTGGTAGTATTGTCGTTAGCCCAACCTGCAATGGTCGCCTTGCTGAATGTTGCACCAGCAAAGTTAAAGGGCACTTCCAACTTTTTACCAGCTTTTACAATGATGGTGTCGCCAATCAAGGTTGAGTTATCCTTGTCGTAGATAGTTACCTTGCAGAGACTGGGCTCGGCTGTGTTCGTAGCAAATATGGGGTAATTGCCCTTTTGTGTGTAGTAATACTTGCCATCGGCAGCCGTATTGACCATCATTTCGTAAGCCAAGCGCCCACTGTTTATGTAGTTGCGTGTTGCGTAATGAGAAGTGCTGTTAGCGTCGAAGTCGAAATTATCGTTGCTTTCACCTATGCAATAGCATTTGTCGAAACGACCTTTATGTAAATCATCACTATATTTTTTCTCATAATCACTCTGCACGATGGTGCCTATATAGCCCGCAACGCCATTCAGAGAGCTATTCAGATAGCTACCACCGAAGTAGCAGTTTGTAAAGATAGGATCGCTGCCGGCATGACCTATCAAACTGATATCAGCTTGATAGCAACCAATAAAGCCACCGACTTTATTATTAGAGTCATCCTCGCTGCTTACAATCGCATTGCTGTAGCAGTTGGTGACTACTATAGGATCATCCTCGTACAAGAGAGGCTTAAACACTCCGAAGAAACCGCCGGCATAAGCATCCATGTCGCCCTTGACGGCTGCTACCGCAACAGAGCTGTCGGCTGTCACCCTTTCTATGCTCATAGGTTTACGGATGAGTCCATTCATTTCGACCTGTCCTGCAATAGTACCAGCTACGTTACCTTTGAAGCTGCAGTTGGTGAGGTTTACGTTGCGAATGGTAGTAGAGTTGCCGTCCACTAAGCCAAACAGACCTGCATAGTTGGTATGTTCGTCAGTCTTGAGGCCGCTGATGGTGTGGCCTTGGCCGTCGAATGTGCCACAGAACTTGTGCCATGTAGTTGTCTCATCAAGTCCATCTTCATACTTGGTGTACGAGCCGATAGGCTCCCATACGGAACCTTCACCAAAGGTGATGTCGTTCGTGAGCTTGAAGGTAGCTCCATTGTACAGATTGTAGTATGCCTCAAAGCCCTTCTCGCCATTAAACACTGCTGCAAGGAAGTTGAGTTGCTGCTGATTCTTGACGGGGTAGTAATCTATTGCGTCCTTGTCGCCATCTTTCTTCATTACAGGAATAAGTGGCTCCAGTCTCAAGCCGCATACGCTACATACACCATTCGAATTAAATGTATGGGCTAAGGGCTTGCTCAGCAATCCTGTCTCGTTGCTCACACGTGCCAAGGGGTCGCACTTGTCGTAGCCATAGTAGAGTTTGTCGGGATTTGAGCTTGAGAAGTCGGTCATGATAGCAGGCACACGTGCATTCTGCGTTGTGTCGTTCATGTCGATGTGTTGCTCGAAGAGGATGCTCTTGTCATCGTTCTTCTCACCGCCAATCTCGTCGGCCTGCATCATCAAGTTACAGTCGTAAGCAAAGGTAGCTGTGCGCACATCGTTGTCGTTGTAAACGAGTGATGTTTGTGCCATCAGATCGGGCGCTTTTACATTGTCGCGCAGGGCAACGTATGCAGCACCGATAGCAGCCGTCGTGCCACCAAGAATGGCGGTAAGGGGCAAACCTGTTAATAAAACCATCGTAATAGAAGCCGCTAGCACATTAGCCATACCCCAAGCTGCAAGTGTAGAAGCGACAGATTCAGCTACAGCAGTGAATCCTGTAGCCTCAATGGCTGCTGCTACAGCTTCAGAAAGGTTTATTAATCCGAGTCCAGCCATAGCACCAAATACGGCAGCACCAACAATCAAAATAGTGGAAATAATAATGAGTGCACTTGCCCAACCATAGTTGTTGTTCCACCAAGTATTGCCTGATTTATCTTCTTTGAAACTTGAATAGATCTTCTCAGGCATATTCGCCTTGTAGCCTTGTACTACAAACGATTTGCCCTTTACGTTCCAATAGAGGGAGTCGAGGAAGCTACCTGTATCAGATCTGCGTGCGTTACCGCATGACAAGACTTTGGGTTCAGACTTACCATTCGTATGTGTATAATTACCGATGATACCGCTACCGGCAAGTTTTTTCTTCGCCTTGTCATACTTGGTCACATCGCCAAAGTTGAAGCAGAAACGCCATTCGCGCTGACCATTGTTGTTGTCCCATACAAGGCCTACGATACCACCCACGTTGGCACCTGGGTTCATATTGACCACGTTGCCAAAGTTTACGCAGCGGTTAAAGTAGGTGTGTGCCTTGGTGAAAGCGGTATGTTTGATGTCGAGATAGCCCACAAGGCCACCCGCAGCTGTTTCGGCATCGGTGCCACCTGCAACTCCTGCCTGTACATAACCATAGTTGAAACAGCGATAGAACTTGACATCCTGGCCATCAGTACGATACCAACCAAAGAAGCCACCCGCATACTTCGTGCCATACACTGCACCGCGGAATGAGCAATTTTCGAAGTGGGCACAATCTGACGCAGTAGAGTTCTTCGACTTCTGGCTCATGAAGCCACCAGCCACTTTGCCTTTGATGTAAGAGTCGGCAATAGTCAGATTCTTGATGGTCAGCTCTGGGCGTGAGTAAGAGATGAAGCCCACCCAGTCATACGATTCGTATTCACCAGGGGCGCCACCTATCTTACCAAAACCACCATTTTGGTAGATACCGCTGATGGTGTGGCCGTTACCATCGATAGTAGGTTCGGCATACTCATAATAGATTTTAGGCCAAACCACAATATCGCTCGATGACAATCGGAGTGTCTTGCCATCATCGTTTAGTAAATTCTTGTCGCCTTGCACGTTGATATTTGCTGTGAGGCGAATGCTCTTGTTCTGGTCGTTGATGGCCCACCAGAGGAGTTCCTCGCGCGTGCCAATCTGATAGACATTGCCCGCGGAGGTCGGCTGTTTCAGTCGGACGCCTTGATAGTACGTTTCTGCTGCCCATAACTTTTGCAGCGGGATAGCTGCGAAGAGCAACAGTACCATCAAGAGCTTCTTGCTCAAACTGAGCGCTCGTAATGTGTGTCTCATAAGAAAAGAGAATTTAATAGATAATAGAATGTTGATTATGTACTACTTGAAAAAGTTGATAGGGAAAGAACCAACTGTAATGTGCAAATGTACACAAGTTTCTTTAGAGCGACAACTTTTGAGGGACTTTAAATAATTTTTTTTATTCGCCTCTCTATTTAGAGTGTGTGCGTTTTAGGTAACCTATCATGGGGTAGTGGTCGGAGAAGGGTACAGTATTGTCTACCTTGAAGGCAAATGGCTTGAAATCTTGGGAGCAGAAAGCATGGTCGATGCGCACGTAGATGGCGTCGCGATTGAATGAACGTCCGATGCCATTGCCTGTGGCGCGGTAAGCGTCGGTCAGTCGCGTGCAGATCTTGTGGTGAGCGTAGGAGATGGCGGTATCGTTGAAGTCGCCCATGAGGATGATCGGCTTTCCTGCCAGGCTATCCACGAAGCGTGCGAGTGTGTCGGCTTGGAGTGCACGTTCAGTGCCACCCGTGGCGATCTTTCTTACGATGGCGAGTTTGCCGTGTACGTCGTCAGCATTTTCGGGGTTCTTCACGAGGTCGTGATACTTGGCTCGCTCGCCGCCTGAGAGGTGCATTGACTCCAAGTGGGCGCAGACGACTACCACCGTGTCGCCTCGATGAGGCACCACGAAGAATGCGGCAGCGCCATTGCCTGCCGAGTGGCAGATGCGCTGCGTACGCACGATGGGGAAATGCGATATCACGGAGAGTGCTCCCGTGCCCACCTTGACCTGCTCCATGTGGTAGCCATAGCGCTTCATGCTGCTCTCCACGCATTTGCGATGGTCTTCGGTGGCATAAAATGTCTCTTGCAGGCAGGCAATGTCGGGCGACTGCGATGCGATGTAGCGCACCAGTTGGAAGTCGCGATTGTTGTCGTCCATCTTCCACGATCCGAAGTTCATGGTGTTGTAAGTCATCACCTTCCATGCCTGCTTGGGGGGTGGCGAGGTAAGGTTGATGGGTGCATAGTCGCGAATAGATCCTGCGCAGAAGAGCAATCCCACGATAGATATCCACACCATCTTCGGTTTGAACAGTATGCACACTACGCCCATGCCCACTACTGCAGCTACGCAGAGCGGGAAGCACAGCCCCACTACGGCGAAGTATTTGCCGTAGAGAGCTGGATTGATGTAGATGCAAGCTGCGCATGCCCAGAGGGATAGCACGGCGGTCCAGCTAAGGAAGGAGAGGATTTTGGACATGGGGGAGGGGCATATGATACTAGTATTTCTAGTGATTCTAGTAATACTAGTATTTCTAGTAATTCTAGTAATTCTAGTGATACTAGAAATACTATAAATTCTAAGGGACTTTCTTGGGGCTCAGCTATTTGCGGCTGATGTGGAAGAGTTCGCGCTTTTCGGCTTCTGTCAGGCTGTTGTAGCCAGAGCGGCGCACTTTGTCGAGAAGTTCGTCCATTCGGGCCTCTTCCGCCTTGGAGCGCATGTTGTATTCATAATCGTCTTCGCGGCGGGCCGTGTGGTGAGCATTGCCTACAGACGATGGGCGAGCTTTGCGCGTGAAGCGCTCTTTGATGCGTTGCCACCATGAGGAGTGAGCGCCTTTGCTCGCTTGTTCCCAAGCGTTCCATCCCGAGGCGTGCCGATTGTAGCGCTTGCGCCACCAGTGGAGTAGCGCCCAACCGAAGAGCATACCACCGAGGTGGGCAAAGTGAGCCACGTTGTCGTTGGAGGCATAAGCTGAGATCAACTCTATGGCTGCATATCCCGCCACGAAGTATTTCGCCTTCATCGGGATGGGCGGTATGAGCAGCATGATGCGTTCGTTGGGATAAAGCATGCCGAAGGCGAGGAGTACGCCGTAGCAAGCTCCCGAAGCACCGATGGTAGTCCATAGATTGAGGAACGCGCCCATGGGCATGAGGCTCGATCCGGTGTTGACCATCTCATAATTGTTGAGGCCCTCGATGAAGTATTCTGCCGTTTGCCAAATCTCTTGGCAGATGCCCGCGCCCACGCCACACACAAGGAAGTAGGTCAGAAAGCGTTTCATGCCCAGTGTACGTTCGATGAGTCCGCCAAACATCCAGAGCGAGAACATATTGAAGAAAAGGTGCGTCAGGCTTCCGTGGAGGAACATATAAGTGAATAGCTGCACCACGTTGAAGCTATCCGCCAGAATGAAGTGGAGGCCCAACCAGTCGGTCACGTCGATGCCGCGCATGCGCAGAAGCGACTGGATAAGGTAGCAAGCCACGTTGATAAATAGTAGAGCCCGAGTCACGGGGGGTATCTTTTGCATAATGTATGTAGTAGATAAGAAGAAACAAATGTTTAACTTTGCACGTCGTGGGGCTTATTCTTCCTGCTTTTCTTCGTCGGAACAAGGCAGATTGTCCGCTTCGAAGTGCCATATGGTACGTCCGAAGTAATGCTCCTCGGTGAGCATTACGCCCACCGGCATGCGCGGTTCGGGAATACCGCTCCCTAAGGGGTGGGGTGAACACTCCGCGTAAGCCTCGTCCCAAAGCCCTTGGTCGATGAAGCTCTGTAGCGTCTGCTGTCCACCTTCCACCAGCAGGGATTGTATGCCCATGTGGAAGAGTTCGGAGATTGCTGTGCGAATGTCGGCAAATGCCAACCATCCTGCGGGAAGTTCGCCTTCTGCCACGCGTCCCAACACCACGCGCAGAGGCTGATTGCCTCCCGCCTTCCAATGGCGTACGTTGAGTTGCGGATGGTCCATGCGCAGTGTGTTGTGCCCCACGAGAATGGCTTGATTCATGGCTCGAAGCTGGTGCACACGCATGAGCGACCACGTTGAGGAAATCTGAGCCGCCCCTTGGCTGTCGTCCTCTCGCCAAGCATCAATAAAGCCGTCGGCGGAGCGTGCCCACTTCAGCGTGATATAGGGGCGTCGGAGCGTCTGAGCTGTGATAAATCGGCGGTTGAGTGCCCGGCATTCAGCCTCGAGCACACCCACCACGACCTCAATGCCCGCTTCGCGAAGCATGGCAATGCCGCGTCCTTGCACCTTGGCGAAAGGGTCTACGCATCCCACCACTACGCGCGGTATGCCCGTCTTGATGATAAGTCGTGCACAGGGTGGAGTCTTGCCATAGTGGGAGCATGGCTCAAGGCTCACGTAGAGCGTGCTTTCTCTGAGTAGTTCTCGATCGGAGGGACGCACAGAGTTGATAGCGTTGACCTCGGCATGCGCCTTGCCGCACACAGCGTGGTAGCCTTCGCCGATAATGCGATCACCGCAAACGATGACAGCACCCACCATCGGATTGGGTGCAGCGTGCATGCGTCCGAGTTGCGCCAGTTCTATGCAGCGGCGCATATATTGTTCATTGAATTCCATGTAGTAAAGAAACGAGTTTAGTATGAATCCCCATTTTATAGCTCTTCGCGATGCGCTCACTCCGCTTTATGGTGAGGGCGAGGCCCGTGCGATATCATTCTTAGTCTTTGAGGATGCATTCGGCGTGAGCCGCACGGATATTTATGCCGACAAAGTTAGGCAATTTTCTGAAGATGAAAGCACAAGGCTTGATAATATCTGTCAACAACTTTTGGATGGACGTCCTGTACAGCAAGTGTTAGGGTATGCTCTGTTTTGTGGTAGGCGCTTCAAGGTGACGCCCGACGTGCTCATTCCTCGTCCCGAAACGGAGGAACTCGTCAGTTGGGCGGTGGAGAAAATGCGTGATTCTTCGCAGCAAAGTTCTGCTGCTTCAGATGGACATTCTTCAGCACAGATGTCCTCAAGCATTCTCGATGCTGGAACGGGGTCGGGCTGCATTGCCATCAGCTTAAAGTTGGCCATGGAGGAGGCCGACGTTACTGCGTGGGATATCTCTCGTGCGGCTCTTGAAGTGGCTCGTGAGAATGCACGGGAGCTTGGGGCTGATGTGAAATTCGTCCATCATGACATGCTCCTCGCTCCTGCTTCTGATGCTCAGCCTGTGTATCGTCTCATCGTGAGTAATCCTCCGTATATCTGTCAGCGCGAGGCGGCGGATATGGAGCGCAACGTGCTCGATTTTGAGCCTCATACGGCTCTCTTCGTGCCCGACGACGATCCGCTGTGCTTCTATCGTGCCCTCTGCTTGCAGGCCAGGCAGTTGCTCTTGCCGGGTGGTTGGCTCTTGGTGGAGGCCAATCGTGCTTATGCTGAGCAGACGGCGCAGTTGATGCGCGATTATGGCTTGCAAGATGTAGAGGTGAGAGTGGATGCTTATGGCAATCCGCGCATGGTGGGAGGAAAGAAATAAGTATTAAGTATTAAGTATTAAGTATTACAATCTTGCCATTGTCAAGTAATAAGTAACAAGTAATAAGTATTACAATCTTGCAATTGTCAAGTAATAAGTAACAAGTAATAAGTAATACATTCTTGCAATTGTCAAGTGGCGGCGTAAGAGAAAGTGTAAAAGACTTTTGCCATGCTTCGGCATTGAGCCTCGCATGGCAAGCGAGACGCTTCGCCCCCACTGCCTATAGGCGAAGCTCTTAATTCGTGGTAGCACCGACGCGAGACGCGTCGCCCACAGAGCGAATGAGGAAGCGCCATGGCTTTCATCCACGTGTGTGGGCGACGCGTCTCGCGTCGGCATCAATAAATTGATCTTAAATCGTATCTATTAGCAAAAATATCTATCCGAATGACTCTCCCCCTCAGCACAAGAACAAGATGATCGCTTGTGCCACCAGGATGCGCAGGAACATCGAGAGCGGGTAGACGGTGGAGTAGCCTACGGAAGCTGCATCGTTGTTGGCAGTCTGGTTAGCGTAGCCCAGTGCGGGAGGGTCGGTGTTGGAACCAGCAATGATACCCATCAGTGTGAAGTAGTTGAGCTTGAAGCGCCAACGTGCTACCACGCCCATGATGAGCAACGGAATGACCGTCACGAGGAAGCCCACCCATACGTAGGTGAGGCCGTCGCCCTGTACTACGGTGTCCCAGAAGTTGCTACCCGCCTTGATACCTACTGCGGCAAGGAAGAGAATCAAGCCTATCTCGCGCAGCAAGAGGTTGGCAGAGGTGGTGGTGTAGGTCACGAGGTGGAACTTGTAACCATAGGCACCAGCCAAGATAGCGATTACCAACGGACCACCTGCCAAGCCGAGCTTGAGCGGAGTGGCCATGCCCGGGAATTGGAATGGGATGCTACCGAAGATGATACCAATCAATATGCCGAGGAAGATGGCACCCACGTTGGGGTGGTCAAGACGCTTCACGGAGTTGCCTAAGAGGCGTTCTACGCGGTTTACGCTATCCTCCGGACCAGCCACCATCAGTCGGTCGCCAATCTGGATGCGGAGCGAGCGGTCGGCAAAGAGGTTCATGCCCTGACGGGTGATACGCGTCACGTTGACACCATACATAGAGCTAAAGTGCATCTCGCCAAAGGTCTTACCGTTTACCTCGGCTTGCGTCACGAGGATACGTTTTGATACGATGGGAGCCTTCTCAGCCTGCCAGTCTACTTCGATTTCCTTACCGATAAAGGCTGTTGCGGCCTCGGCATCGTCGCTGGCGCATACGGCATTCATCTCATCGCCCACGTGGAGCTGCGTGTCGCGTGTGGGCGAGATGATCTCGTCGCCATGCTTATAGTGAGTACATACGAAGGTACGTCCCAAGAATTGCGTGAGCTGGGCGAATGTCTTGCCCTCCAGAGCCTTGTTTTCTACGCGGAGTGAGAGGTGGTGGGGCTTCGCATGCGGATTGTCCTCCTGCGACATGCGTATCTGCTCCTCTTCCTTCTCGAGCTTGATGCGGCAGATGTAGCGGATGGCAATTGTTGCGCCGATAATGCCCACTACGCCGAGAGGGTAGGCACAGGCGTAACCTGCTGCAATGTTTTGTCCGTGCATGTCGATGCCCAGCGTGTTGATAGCTTCTTGTGCAGCACCCAGACCCGGAGTGTTGGTCACAGCACCATAGAGCACACCGACAGCCATCGGTAGGCTTGTCTTGTCCGAAGTGTCGAACACGAGGTAGTAGAGGCCGAGCAGCGTGATGACGTTGAGCAATACAATGCCCACCGCTACGAGATTCATCTGCACACCGTCTTTCTTAAACGATTGGAAGAAACTCGGACCCACCTGCAGACCAATGCAGTAGACAAAGAGTATCAAGCCAAAGTCTTGAATAAAGTTGAGCACATTGGCTGGACACGCATATCCGCCATCAGGGTCGGCTATGCCAAGTTGATGGTAGATGTGTCCCACCACAATGCCCGCAAACAACACGAAGGTGACGCCAAGCGATACACTGCCCACCTTGAGCTTGCCCAAGACCACGCCCACGGCTATCACGAGCGAGAAAAGCAGTACCACATGTGCCACAGAACCTGTTGTGGAGAATAGAGATTGAAACCAATCCATGTGTAGTGAAATGTGTTATGTAAGTTTTTTAAATGATTTTCTTGTATGAGGCTATTCCTCACGCGCCTCATGGGAGGCCGAGTGTCTTTCGTTGAGGAACAAGGTGCTTTACAGAAAGCGCCCTTACTACTGCGTAGTGACGCAAGGGCGTTGTGAGTTGCAAATATAGTGAGTTTTTTATAGATAACAAGGTTTTCACGCGTTTTTGTGCATAAATTCGTTCCCCGTATGGACGGAAGTGTTTACCTTTGCAGTCAAAACTTAAGTACTTTTACAATAAGTGCCCACTGCGGCATGTTGTATTATCATTATTTCTGATGAAACGAGTCGTTCTTTCCCTGTTGTGCTGCATTCTGTCGTTGGCGCAACTTTATGCCCATGAGGTGGAAAAATATGTTCTTTGGACCGATACACCCTCAGCCAATCCCATGCTGTGGAGCCAGGCCCATGTGGCGATCTTGGGCGACTCCAATACGTGGCTTGGTGCCGATGATTGTTCGCGTCCGCGCGGGTGGACGTCGTGGTTAGCACGTTTGCTCAAGCCCGCCTCTATCCGCAGCTATGCACGCAGCGGAGCCACATGGACTAACACCGCCCGCACCATGCTCAATCTCGAGCAAGACACGGGTCGCGTGGCCGATGACAACGTGATATACAACCAAATTGCCCGGCTCATCTCCGCTGTGACCTCGGGTGCAGAGCCTTCTCCGCAACTCATCTTGATATCTGCTGGTACGAACGATGCATGGTTTCCTGCCGACCGTCCTCATGCATTCGATCCCGCAGACTTCTCGCTCTCTCCCTCGGTAGAGGCTGAGCGTCAAGGCATTGACTGCTCTTTCCCTCCCGACACGTTGGGCGTCTACCCGCAGACTATCGTGGGGTCTGTGCGCTACAATTGCCTGCTCTTGCGCAAGCATTTTCCCAAGGCTCGCATCGTACTGCTCACGCCACTGCAGACCACGGCAGTATCGCTTGCGCGCATCCGTCAGACAGCCGATAGCATCTGCCTCGCAGCCCGTAGTCTTGACATCGATGTAGTTCGTCAAGAGCGCGTATGCTGCGTGAAGCGAAGCGAAGAACTCCAGCACCACCTCCACACTTACGATGGCACGCATACCAACGAACTCGGTGCTCGCATGAATGCCCGCATCCTCTCCCATGAACTCACGCGGCTAATGGGGTGGAAGTGATTCTGATAGTTAGTCCTGATAGCTTTGTGGGCGACGCGTCTCGCGTAGGCATCACAAGCGATCAAGAGGCTTTTCAGCCAATACCGTGGGCGACGCGTCTCGCGTCGGCAGCAGCAACTGAGCAATAAAGCTTATTGCGAGCATAAGCATTTTCTATAACGCGAGACGCGTCGCCCCTAGTATTGGCTGAAAAGTTTAATGCACGCGCGCTCGCGCGCGCCACAGCCGATTTCTGCTGCAAAAGGCATCATTGCTGTCATTCTTCTGATGAAATTCATTGGAAATCAATGCTTTCGTGAGTGTATGCAGACCTCCGCTACCTGCACTTTGCTTGCACTTTTGCTTGCACGCAGCCCATTACGTGAGTAATTTAGGCATTGAGAGCTTTCAAAATTATCCCCCCAAGGCGTTCAAACTATCCTTAGGTGCTGTAAAAATTATCCCCCTAAGGAGGATTTACAGCAAGGGGGGTAGGAGTCAGGATGCAGCCGATGGTGTGGGCAAAGTGCAAGCAAGATGGACCTTCGAAAGAGATGAAAAAGCTTGTAAATCAATGCATAAAGCAAACAGTATGCACCCTGTGTAAGTGCCCTCCCGCAAAGTCGATTGTAGCGCACGCGCGCGAGGCCATGACCTTGAGCGACAGAAAAAGTGAATAGTTTGTTCACACTTTTTGCTCGCAAGCGATCGGCATGCTATCTTTGTATGCGTTCTCAGAAAAATGCTTCAGAGCGAAGCCTATAGCGAGACCATGCCCCATTCATTCCTTCTTCAACCCACTATATAATCCCCTACATATCCAAACAAAACTCTTAACTTACTTAACATTCCACACACACCCTGCTCATGGTATTTTCCGACCTATTCTTCCTCTTTGCCTTCCTGCCCGCATTCTTCATTGTCTATATGCTTGCGGCGGGCGCAGATCGCTTGATGGGGCGCAACAGCCTTGAACCACAGTTTCGCTGCCGCAACCTCGCGCTCGTGGTATTCTCGCTCATCTTCTATGCTTGGGGCGAGCCAGTCTACGTATTTTTGATGCTATTCTGCGTGCTGATGAACTATATGGCGGGGCTCATCATCGACCGCCAAGAGGCGCATCGCCGAGCAGCACTCGTGGTAGGGCTGACGTGTAACATCCTCATTCTCGCCAACTTCAAGTACCTCGGTTTCCTTGCACAGACCCTCTCCGACGTGGGTCTGCCCGTCAGCGTGCCCCACATCTCTTTGCCTATCGGCATCTCGTTCTACACGTTTCAGAGCATCTCCTATCTGATCGACGTCTACCGCCGAGAGTCGCCCGTGCAGCGCCGGTTTGTCAATCTGCTGCTCTACATCTCCATGTTTCCGCAGCTTATCGCAGGTCCTATCGTGCGCTACGACACGGTGGCACGCGAGATCAGTAGCCGCCACGTAAGCGCCGACGATGTGGCAGAGGGCATGTTTCGCTTCTTCTTGGGCCTCGGCAAGAAAGTGATCCTTGCCAACCAACTCTCTGAGATATCCGACCAATTCCTTGTGGGCGGACTGGCCCATCTCACCACCACAGGGGCGTGGATAGGCATCGTGGCCTATACGCTGCAGATCTACTTCGACTTCTCGGGCTATTCCGACATGGCCATCGGTCTGGGACGCTGCTTGGGCTTCCACTTCAATGAGAACTTCAAGCATCCCTACTGCTGCACCAGCATCTCCGACTTCTGGCGCCGATGGCACATCTCGCTCGGTAGCTTCTTCCGCGACTACGTATACATACCCATGGGGGGCAACCGTCGTCATCAGGTGTGGAACATACTCGTGGTGTGGTTTCTCACCGGTATGTGGCACGGAGCCAGCTGGAACTTCATCCTGTGGGGACTCTACTTCGGACTGATTGTGATGACTGAGAAGTACACCCTCTTGCGTGTGATCGACCGCATACCGAGGCTGGTGCTCCACGTGTACAGTTTGCTGCTCATCGTGGTGGGGTGGGGCATATTCTACTTCGACAACTTCCGCCACATGGCACAGTTCTTCCGTGCCTTCACGGGCGGAGCGGCAGAGTTTACCAATATCGTATCCGACGCGGCACTGACGGACAACTTCTGGCTCTGGGTGGTGGCCATCGCATTTTGCTTGCCCGTGCGCCGATGGGCAACCAGCCTCACCGTAGAGCGTCTGTCGGAGGAGAGCCTTCTGCGCTCCGTGCTGACCTTCAGTGGCCGCACACTGGTGTCGCTCTTGCTCCTTGGCATGAGCGTATGTCTGCTCGTTGGAGCTACCAACAATGCTTTTATCTATACTCGATTCTAAATGCGTATGACAGTCCGTAATATACTCCTCTCCCTCATCACTCTATGCTGCACCACTCTCGCGCTCCATGCGCAGAGCAGCCGTCAGCTCACCCCCTATGTCAATCAGTTCAACGCCCATGCCGAAGTGCGCCGTTCGCCAGGTGGCATGATTCTGGCAGGACGCGCCGACTCGCTCTATGTGATGGCACCCTTCATGGGCTCAGCCACAGGGGGCGAATGGTATGCTCAGGCAGTCAATGCCTATAAGGAGGCAGTGGGCGACAGCGTGAACGTATACTGCATGGTCATCCCCACGAGCACTGCCTACTACATGCCCCAACACAGCCCTGCGCTCACCCATCCACAGCATGCCACCATCAGCCATATCTATCAAGCCTTGCGCCCCGATGTGGTGGCAATCAATGCTTACAATGCCCTTGCGCCCCATGCCTCGGAACCCATCTATCTGCGCACCGACACCCACTGGGCTGCTCTCGGAGCCTACTATGCCGCACGCGAGTTTGCTGCGCAAGCCCAAGTGCCATTTGCTGCGCTCGACTCTGCCCATTATGAGGAGCGATGCGTGCGCCAGTTTGTGGGCAGTATGCGCATTTATGCCAAAAGCCCCGAGGTGAAAGCCGTGCCCGAGACCTTCACCTACTACGTGCCGCGACGCAGCGATTATCACACCACCTTCATCGACTACACCCAGCGCGCCGGCAAGACCGTGAGTGAGAGTGCGCCCCACGAAGCACAGTTCTTCGTGAGCTATCGCGACGGCAGTTCGGGAGCCTACTGCACCTTTATGGGAGGCGACTCGCGCACGGTGCAGGTGCGCACCGCTGTGGGCAATGGTCGGCGGCTCTTGATATTGAAGGACAGCTTCGGCAATGCGCTGCCCGCTTTCCTATTCTCATCGTTTGAGGAAATCCACGTGGTCGACTTCCGCTATTTTCCCCACAATATCATCGATTACATCTGTGAGCACGGCATCACCGATGTGCTCTTTGCCAATAATATAGGTCATGCTTACTCGCAGGGTACGGCACGCACTTATCTCAAACTTCTGCAACAACGCTAATCCTCACCCTTATTCTCTATCTCCGCTCCGATGAATAAACTCTATATTTCTATTATAGCCCTTGTGTTTTGCGCCTTCGCTCTGGTGTTCGACACCTTCCCGCGCAGCACCTTCTCCGAACTTGAGAAGCGCGACCTGGCCACGTTGCCCGAATTCTCTTGGAAGCGACTCTTCGACGGATCGTATACCAAGGACGTGAGCCACTGGTTTAGCGACAGCGAGCCCTATCGCGACCACTTCATGGCCATGAGCATGAACGTGAAGGATGGACAGAAGCTTGTGGTCAGCTCGGATGACAACGTGACCTTTCACGCCTCGACCGATGCTCCCGCCTCGACCGATGCTGAGGCTGAAGAGGAGGCTCCCGAGCCCGACGATCGCAACGTAGGTGAATACCACAACGATATCAATGCCGACGGCACAGCCAAGATAGCCAATGCGGGCATCATCATCGTGGGCAGTGGCAAGAATGTGCGCGCCTTGATGGCCTACGGTGGTAGTTCGAAGGGTGGTGTGGCCTACGCTGAGGCTGCCAATAAATATAAGGAAACGTTTGGTTCGGCAGTCAACGTCTACTGCATGGTGATCCCCACCAGCACAGAGTTCTACTGTCCCGACAAGGCGCGCAAGATGACCAATCCGCAGCGCCCTACGATCAATAATATCTATGCCCACCTCGCGCCCGAAGTGAAGGCAGTAGATGCTTACACCGCTCTGGCCACCCATGCTAAGGAGGACATCTATCTGCGCACCGACCACCACTGGGCACCGCTCGGAGCTTACTATGCTGCCCAACGATTTGCACAGGTGGCAGGAGTGCCCTTCCAGGACTTGACCCACTACGAACGACGTGTGGTGCGCGGCTACGTGGGCAGTATGTATGGCTATTCTAAGGATGCCTCGGTGAAGAATGCACCCGAGGACTTCGTCTACTACGTGCCTCAAGGCGTGACCTACAACACCTATTATACCGACTACACCATCGACAAGCACTACAAGGTCACGGGCGAGGGAAAGCCCCACAAGGGCATCTTCTTCAACAAATTTAAGGATGGTAGCGGTGCTGCCTACTGCACCTTTATGGGGAGCGATACACGCATCACGCGCGTAGAGACCTCGACGAAGAATGGCCGTCGCCTCTTGATTCTCAAGGATAGCTTTGGCAACGCCTTGCCCGGCTACCTGTTTTTCTCCTTCGAAGAGGTTCACGTGATCGACTCGCGCTATTTCACACACAATATGAAGGCCTACGTCCGTGAGCACAAGGTGACCGACATCCTCTTTGCCAACAACATCATGAAGGCTTACTCACCTCATATCTACAAGAGCTACTTGAAGTTCTTGCAACAGTAATACAGGTCTCTTGGGAGAAGTATTAAGTATAAAGTATTAAGTATTACAGCCAATACTGGGGGCGACGCGTCCCCGCGTCGGCATTATAGTGAAGAAGGTAATGCAATCTCTCTCACACGCCGACGCGGGGACGCGTCGCCCCCAGTACTGGCTGAAAGGCTGTAATACTTAATACTTCGAAATATTATTTTTTTCGGAAGAAACTGAAGTTTACGCTGCCATAGGCGCGATGCTCCAAGAAGTCGGGGCGGGAGCTAAAGTCGTAATTCTTACCATGTTCCAGAACGAAGAGCGTATGCTCACCTACAAGCCCAGAGTTCATCACGCGATCGGGCAGTTCGCCCAGTTCGGGCAGAGCATAGGGAGGGTCGGCAAATACGAGGTCGAAGGGCTCGACCGCACGCTCTATGAAGCGCAGCGCGTCGCCACACATGGGCGTCCAGGCATCGTCAGAGAGCGTGCGCGCACACTGCTGAATGAAGGCATAGTGGCGACGATCCTTCTCAATCGTTACCACGCGTGGGCAGCCGCGCGAAAGTAGTTCGAGCGAGATGCTACCTGTGCCACCGAAGAGGTCGAGCGCACGAGTGTCCTCAAAGTCGAGATAAGCACGGAGCACGTTGAAGAGATTCTCCTTGGCAAAGTCGGTCGTAGGACGAGCCTTGAAGGTGCGGGGCACTTCAAAGTGACGACCTTTATATTTTCCTGTAATGATACGCATAGAGATGATGTTTATGAGAATGTGTAAAACATACTTATTCAAGTTCCGGATTTAGGATGGGCGGGCTGAAAGCCCAATGAATTCCATAGCCCAAGGCAACGCCTTGGGTAGAATTGATCAAGAATGATACGCCCTGTAAGGGCAGAAGTAAGGACAATATATTTCTACTTTTGCCCTTACAGGGCGAAACAATACTGCTTACGGGAAACCCAGGGCGTTGCCCTGGGCTATGAATATCATTGGGCTTTCAGCCCGCCCAGCCTAAATCCGAAACTTCAGTACTTACTTGTTAACCCGTTACCCCCCCAAAAAAACTTATTTCAGCAGCGCACACATGAGATCGTAGGGCACCCCCTCGGTGGTGGAGATGGTGTGACGATTGAATTCGGCAGAGGGGTTGACGGGGTAGACCTTTGCCGCATATTTCTGTAGCTCCTCAATCAGCGGATTGCGCATGAGGGGCGTTCCCGCCACGAAGATGGGAGTATCGGCAGTAGAAAGCCCCAAGTGGTGCATGAGATTGAACAGATAGTAGTCGGCATCGGTCAGTGTGCGCACTTGGTAGGTGTTGAGCATAACGAGACGACTCTCCTCGAGCACCACGATATCGAGCGTCGTATCGTGAGTGTAGACAAACACGCGGCGATCGGCAGCCACCGCAAGTCCCTTCTTGGCGAAATGCTGCACGATAGGAGTGAGCGAGGCAGCAAAGCGCACGCTGACACCCTCAAAAGCCTCCTCAAGAGTGCGGCAAGTGGCTTCAGACAGGGCAAAGAGCAACACGGCGTTGGAGGCGGGCACGGTGTCGTAAAACACTCGCTGCTTCTCGCCCGGCGTGAAGCAATAATTGTAGATGGTCTCGGCGTCTTCCTCTTGAAACTCCGCCAGGGGAACGGGAGTGACGGGCGCGTTGACGTAGACCTCTACCTTGCTAAACTGCTGCTGCCGCAACAAGTCGACCTGCTGCATGGCCATGCGCAGATTGACCGTAAGCGAAGCAGAAGGCTGCATACGGAACGTGCTAAACTGAAAACTCTGTGCTGCGCCCACTTCGTAGGTAGCAAAGCACAGTTCGATGTCGGAGATACGGATATAGAGGTTCACGAGAGGATAAAGTCTTTTGGAGGGAAAGCATGGGGCGTTGATGGCGAAAGGGAAACCTTTCGCGCCGAATGCCATTATTTCTTTTTTCGAGCAAAAACGCGCTTCTCTGCGGGTGAGAGCGCGAGGGCAAGGAGCACGCCAAAGGAGTTGGCAGCGAAGTCGGCCCAGTCGCCCGAGCGATAAGTAGTGAAGTACTCCTGCGCAAGCTCGATGAAGCCACTCATGCAGATGGGGGCTATCACCGCGATGATGGCGCGCTTCGTGAGCGACCATTGGCAGTGAGCGCGGAAGTATTCCATCCAGAGCACGCAGCACGTGCCAAGATACATGGAGATGTGTACAAGCTTGTCGAAGCCCACGATATCGTCGAGCTCCCTTACGCGAGGCGGGCGGAAGAGGCAGAGATACCAGATCAGTACGACGCACACAATCGTGAGCGGGAAGCGCTTCACGAGAGCCTGTAACGAAGATTTTTTCATCTATTGATCTGTATTTACCAGAACTTGTTTTGAGCAGCGTTGTATTCAAATCCAGCGCTACCGAGCTTGCTCTCTAAGTCTTTGCGGTCGAGGTGGAGATCATCGCAGAGCGCGTCGATGGAACTGTAGTCGTCGCGGAGCTTGGTGTTGATGTAGCTGAAGAGCATCATCGGGTCTTGAGGTATAGCCATGACAATAATATATATAAGGTATTCAAGTTTCGGATTTAGAATGGACGGGCTGAAAGCCCAATGCTATTCATAGCCCAGGGCATCGCCCTGGGTATCCCATAAGCAGTATTGTTTCGCCCTGTAAGGGCAAAAGTAGAAATATATTGTCCTTACTTCTGCCCTTACAGGGCGTATCATTCTTGATTATCTCTACCCAAGGCGTTGCCTTGGGCTATGGAAGCCACTGGGCTTTCAGCCCGCTTTGCTAAATCAGAAACTTAAGTAAGGTATGAATTTCGCGTGCAAAATTACGTCTTTATTTCAGGAGTGCCAAACTTTTTTCGCACGGCTCTTTAAAAAGCATGCACCTTAGGGGGCATACTCTCTCGGCATTTTGTAAATTTGCAGCCTACATCTCCTTTTATCTCGTATCTTATACTCATCATTCTAACATCATACTACTCATGGGAGGCTTCTTTGGAACCGTTTCGCGCATCGACTGCGTGGCCGATCTCTTTTACGGCACAGACTACAACTCACATCTCGGTACCCGCCGCGGCGGACTCGCCACGTACAACGCGCAAGAGCGCAAATTCACACGTTCCATCCATAATCTGGAAAGTTCTTACTTCCGCACAAAGTTTGAGCCTACCCTGTCGCGCTTTGCAGGAGCCACATCGGGCATTGGCGTGATAAGCGACACAGATGCACAGCCACTCGTGCTCAACTCCCACTTGGGCCGATTCGCCATCGTCACAGTGGCTAAGATTCAGAATGTGGCAGAGCTTGAGAAGCAACTCCTCGAGCAGAACATGCACTTCACCGAGCTATCGTCGGGCAAGACCAATCCTACCGAACTCGTGGCATTGCTGCTCATTCAGGGCAAGACTTTTGCCGATGGTATTGACAACGTGTTCCGCCATATAGAGGGCTCTTGTTCCATGCTCTTGCTCACAGAAGATGGTATCATTGCCGCTCGCGACTCATGGGGCCGTACGCCCATCGTGATCGGTAAGAAAAACGGCGCCTATGCTGCCACCAGCGAAAGCACCGCTTTCCCCAACCTCGACTATACCACTGAGCGCTACCTCGGTCCGGGCGAAGTGGTGCGTCTGCGCCCAGAGGGCATAGAGCAGCTCCGCGAACCGCGCAAACAGATGCAGATATGCTCCTTCCTGTGGGTATACTACGGCTTCCCCACGTCGACCTACGAGGAACGCAATGTAGAAGAGATGCGCTATGAGAATGGACGCATCATGGCTGCCGAGGACGATACGGAGGTGGACTGTGTATGCGGTATCCCCGACTCGGGAGTAGGCATGGCGCTCGGCTATGCTGCAGGTATGGGCAAGCCTTATCAACGCGCCATCTCGAAGTACACCCCCACATGGCCCCGTAGCTTCACCCCCGCTGATCAGTCGATGCGTTCGCTCGTGGCGAAGATGAAGCTCATTCCCAATCGCGACATGCTGCGTGGCAAACGTGTGCTCTTCTGCGACGACTCCATCGTGCGTGGCACGCAGCTCCGCGACAATGTGAGCGTGCTCTTCGAGGATGGTGCACGCGAAGTGCACATGCGCATAGCCTGTCCACCGCTTATCTATGGTTGTCCTTACATCGGTTTCACCTCGTCGAAGAGCGATATGGAGCTCATCACGCGCCGTATCATAGGCGACTTCGAGGGCGATCCCAACAAGCACCTCGAGCGCTACGCCACCACCGATTCGCCCGAGTACCAACGCATGGTGGAGGAGATACGCCGCCGTTTGGGCCTCACCTCGCTTCGCTTCAACAGGCTCGAGACGCTCGTCCAAGCCATCGGCCTTCCCAAGTGCAAACTCTGCACCCACTGCTTCGACGGAACGGGATGTTGCGGCAGGAATGAGTAGCGCCACCATGACAATGAAAGCATAAAGAAAAAATCTCCGTGAACCATACACGCAAGCGGGCTAAGACTCTGGGTGTTCCCACTGTCTTAGCCCGCTTGTGGTGCTTTAAACTTGGTGCTTAAAGATCGCGAGTTTACTTATTCTTCAGCGTAAAGAGAAACTCCAATCCGCCCTCTTTACGATTTCTTACGGAGATATCGCCATGATGGAAGAGCACGGCGTTGCGCACGATAGAGAGGCCAAGACCCGTACCACCGTTGTCGCGCGTACGACCTTCGCTCACGCGGTAGAAGCGCTCAAATAGGCGCGGCAGGTGCTCCTCGGGCACGCCACAGCCTGTGTCGTAGACGGAGAAATAAGCCATGTCGCGATCTATGTTGTAGCAGTTGACGTGGATTTCTGCACCCTCGCCTGCATAGCGCAGACTATTCTCCAACAAGTTGCGGAAGATAGAGTATACGAGCGAGTAGTTGCCGTGTATGGTCAGATCTTGCGGAATGTTTACGAAGAGCTGCATCTGAGCCTTCGTAAGCATCTCGTGGAGGTCTTCCTGTGCATCGGCCACAACCTGCTGGATCTTTACATCCTCACGAGGCATGAGGTCGGCAGCCTCTTCCGTCTTGGTGATGAGAGCCACGTCGCGGATGAGGTCGGTCAGTCTGACCACTTGTGCGTGAGCCTTCTCCAAGAAGTGCAGCTTGCGTTCGTCGGAGAGATTCTTACACTCCAGCAGCGTCTCGATATATCCGCGAATGCTGCTCACGGGCGTGCGCAGCTCGTGCGTGATATTGTTGCTCATCTGCTGCTTGAGGTGCTTATTCTTTTCCGCCCGGGTCACGTCGGCAAGCGTCACCTCAAAGCTCCCATCACTGTAGATAAGGAGCTGCACGCCCAGGGTCATGCTTCCTGCCTTCGTGTTGAATCGAAATACGGGCGCTTCCTCTGTGACGGGACGTGTGCCGCCGTTAAGACGCAGAAATTCTATAGCTGGGGCAAAAGCCTCCGTTTGCCAGATAGCTTCGACGTTGGGCGTGGGATGGTCCATTAAAGCGTTGACATACTGCGTGAAGCGCGGGTTGGCATAGAGCTTATGGCGTGTAGGCGAGAAGATGGCTATACCCTCTTCGAAGTAGTGGAAATGGCGCATCAATCGTTCACGCTCTGTGGCAATGAGGTGGTTGGAGTCCTCGAGCTGGCGATACTTCTGCATGATGTCTCGTCCGATGTCGCCCAGATCGGAGTGGGGGAAGACGATGTGGTCGTAGTCCACCAGCCCCTTATCGGCAGAGAGCATGAAGTTGCGCAGCCCTGTGACCGCCTTTCCGAAGTGGTCAGAGATCTGTATGAGTGCCACCATCGCCACGGGGAAGAGCATAAGCACGAACCATAGAAACACGTTGTCGGCCTTCATAAAACTTTGTACTGTCGTGTCGAATGGCAGAGCTACACGCACCAAGTAAGAGCCATAAGCCTTGGCGTAGTAGAAATATTCTCTATGGTCGGTGTCGGAGATGCGGATGTCGCTTCCCTCCACATTGTTGAGTGCGGCTTGCACCTCGGGACGGTTCAGGTGATTACCCATCTCCATGATGTTGTGATGAGTAGATTCATAGACCACTCGTCCTCCGCGGTTGATTACCGTGAGGCGCAGATCATTGGGCAATACGCGCAGAATGTCCTCATAGTGCACCGTGTCGTCTTGTAGCTTGTCTTGGTCTACCGCACCCGCCACTACGTCGGCATAGCTCTCGAGTCGGGATGATAGCAGATCGCGCTTATACTGTCGCTCGCGATTGTACTGAAACATCACGAGTAACACCGTAAACACTGCAAAGAGCAGCGTAAAGTTGATAAGGAGTTTTCTCTTGTATGTCATACGCAATGCTTGTGGATAGCGTTAATGGCCCCTCCCCTTGAGATTCACCCTTATGCGGGAATTTATTCTTCGAAGCAGTAGCCGTAGCCTTGTCGGTTGGTCAGATGGTAAGAGTTCTCGCCCAGTTTACGGCGTACGCGGGCAATGTGAACGTCGATGGTGCGGTCGAGCACGTAGCTATCGCCGTGCCATACCTCAGCCATGATCTCTTCGCGTGAGAATACGCGTCCGGGCTGTTGAGCCAGCATGCGCAGTATGCCAAATTCCTTGGGCGAGAGGCGCACCTCCTGCCCATCGGCATAGACTATCTTTTTGGAAAAGTCGATCAGTAAGTTGCCAGCCTTGAGTTCTGTGCGTTGCGGTTCCTTCTGTGTGCGTCGGAGCACGGCCTTGATGCGTGCCAATACTTCGTGGAGTGAGAAGGGCTTCGGTATATAATCGTCGCCGCCTGCTGAGAAGCCCGTAAGCAGGTCGTTCTCCGTATCTTTTGCTGTGAGAAAGATGATGGGCGTGCGCAGTTTTAGTTCGTTGCGTAGCTTATTGGCCATGCGGAAGCCCGACATTCCGCCGAGCATTACATCGAGCAGTATCAAGTCGTGTTCGGGCGAGAGCATGTGAAGGGCTGCTTCAGCCGATTCGGCAGTGTCTACTTCGTAACCTGCATTCTCCAGGTTGCACTGGAGAATCTCTCTCAAATCAGGTTCATCGTCTACTACCAAGATTTTCTGTGACATATATTATCTGTGTATATAAAGGTTTTTGTTTCCTTTCGGACTGCAATATTACGCTTTTCTTGTCGGATGGTGTGGGGAGGGGTTGTTAAATTTGTGTGAAGGTTTGTAACATGGTGGTTGTAACACAATCTTAACCATTTCGTCACCATGTGCCAACATGCGTCCCGTACTTTTGCAGTCGAAAATCAAAACTTCTTATTTCGGCAGTCTCGTATTGCCCTTAACCCTTACTCAGTTATAAGCAAAAGTATGGAATGGATGTATCTTGGAATGGTCATATTCCTATTTGTCCTTGCGGCGTTCGACCTATGGGTCGGCGTGAGCAACGACGCTGTCAACTTCCTTAATTCAGCGATTGGCTCGCGTGCGGCAAAGTTTCGCACGTTGGTCATCATTGCCGGTATCGGCGTGTTTTGTGGTTGCGTGTTGAGCAACGGCATGATGGACATAGCTCGCCACGGCATCTTCACGCCCCAGTATTTTAGTTTTAAGGACGTGATGTACATTTATCTCGCTGTGATGGTGACCGATATCGTATTGCTCGATATCTTCAACTCCTTCGGCATGCCCACCTCGACCACCGTCTCGATGGTGTTCGAGCTCTTGGGTGCGGCTTTCGCCTTCGTCATGATCAAGATGGCAGGCGATGGGGGCGCACTTCCGCTCGGCATGGGCGATTACCTCAACACCTCGAAAGCCCTTGAAGTGATCCTCGGTATCTTTATGAGTGTGCCCATAGCCTTTGTGTTTGGCTCGCTTATTCAGTATATCACGCGTATCATCTTTTCTTTCTCCATCACGCGCAAGCTTCGATTCAAGATAGGCCTCTTCGGTGGCATAGCTATTACCGCGATACTCTACTTCATGCTCTTCAAGGGATTGAAGGACCTCTCCTTTATGAATGCCGACGTGAAGGCTTATCTTAATACGCACATCCTCACCATTCTGGGTTGCATCTTCGTGGTCGCTACCGTAGTGATGCAGTTGCTCCACGCTTTGAAGGTCAACGTGTTCCGTGTCATCGTGCTCTGTGGCACCTTTGCCCTCTCTACTGCTTTCGCAGGCAACGACCTTGTCAACTTTATCGGTGTACCCCTTGCAGGCTACTCCTCCTTCCTCGACTTTTCCACCCATGCAGCAGGCCTTGCGCCCGATGCGTTTATGATGACCTCTCTGGCAGAATCTGCTAAGACTCCGCTCATATTCCTCGTAGCTGCAGGTGCTATCATGGTCTTTGCCCTCGGCACTTCTAAGAAGGCTCGCAAGGTGACCGAGACCGAGGTAGGGCTCTCGCGCAAGAACGAGGGCGACGAGATGTTTGGTTCCTCAAAGGTGGCACGTAGCCTTGTGCGTTGGGGCAACTCTATCGGCACGTTCGTGCAGAATGTCACTCCGCCCCGCGTGGCTCGCTACATTGATAGTCGTTTCCAAGTGCCTGCTGAGGCTGTCGACAATGGTGCGGCTTACGATATGTGTCGTGCTTCGGTCAACCTCGTGGTATCCTCCCTGCTCATAGCCCTCGGCACCTCGCTCAAGCTGCCGCTCTCTACCACCTTCGTCACCTTTATGGTGGCCATGGGCTCTTCGCTTGCCGACCGTGCTTGGAGTCGTGAGAGCGCCGTGTTCCGTATCACGGGTGTACTGACGGTCATCGGTGGATGGTTTATTACAGCTGGTGTGGCATTTACCGCTTGTTTCTGCGTAGCGATGGCGATGAACTTTGGTGGCGTAGTAGCTGTGGTGATCATTGTTGCAGCAGGCGTATATAGCATTATCCACAGTCAGCAGCGCTTCGCTAAGAAGCAGAAGGAAATACAGCAGGGCGACGTGCTCTTCCAGCAAATGCTCTCTGAGCCCGACCGTACGGCGATCATCCCTATGCTCTCCCGCCACATCGCTATGAGCACTGCCGATACGCTCACCACTTATGCCGACGTGCTCACTTCGGCTACAGACGGCCTCTTCTCCGAATCGCTTCGCCCCCTGCGCCACTCTCTGCGCGACCTCACCCGTGGCAAGCGTGAACTGAAGAACCTGCGTCGACGCGAGACCATCTGCTTGCGCCGTGCCGCTCCTCCTGTGGAGGCTATCCGCTTGAGCACCAACTTCCACTTGATCCATAATGCGCTGCGCCAGATACTCTATGGCATCATCCGCATAGCAGAGCCAGCTCGCGAACACGTGGACAACAACTTCTCGCCCATCCCCGCCGACATGGCAAGCAGTTATAGCCGTCTGCGCCAAGAGGTGGTAGCTCTAATGCACACCATCGCTGACAATCTTCGCAACCAGCGTGCTGCCGACAATGATGCATTGCTCACCGACTGCGACCGAATAGAATCAGAACTCACGCTCTTCAATCGCGACATCAGTGTGGCCATCCAGGGCGACGATACCAATCTCAACTCTGCCACCCTTATGCTCCACATGGTGCAAGAGACTCAGCAACTCATTCTCGAAATCAAGGAACTCCTTAAGGCAGCCAAAGCCTTCCGTCAACAATCTGCTCGATGAAAACTTTCTCTCTCAAGCGCCTGCTGCCCCTCGTGGCAGTAGCAGCGCTTACCAGTCAAAACCTTGCTGCACAGACATCTTCCGACACTACGCGCACGCAGAACCGACCTTCATGGGTGCCTCGTGTGAGTGGAACGATCCGTGCCAAGGCGGAATACCAGACCCGAGAACGCGAAAGCCGTTTTGAAGTGCGCACCGCCCGCGTAGCACTCGAAGGGTTTGTCACTCCTATTGTGGACTACAAAGCGGAGATCGACCTCTCTGATGAAGGTCAGATCAAGATGCTCGATGCCTATGCTGGCGTGCTCCCCATTCAGGGGCTCGACATCCGACTCGGTCAGATGCGTGTGCCCTTCAGCATTGATGCCCACCGCTCGCCCCACAAGCAGTACTTTGCCAATCGTTCGTTTATTGCCAAGCAGGTGGGCAATGTGCGCGATGTAGGATTCTATGCGGGCTACACTTTCCATGACCAGCCGCTCATACTCGAGGCTGGTGCCTTCAACGGATCGGGACTGACCCATCAGAAGGACTTCTGGACGAAGAAGTTCAACTTCTCTGTCAAGGCACAAGTGCCGCTGCCCTGCGGACTCACGCTGCAGGCTTCGGTACAGAAGATTTCGCCCAACTCGATCAATACTTATCTCTACGATGGAGGACTTACTTTCCAAAGCGGACGTTTCACCTTGGAAGCCGAATATTTGCGTAAGCACTATACTCATGGAGCTTTCAGCAATGTGAATGCGTGGGATGCCTTCGTATGTTACGATCAGCCGCTTCGCAAGGTGTTTCGCAAACTGAGCCTGCTCTGCCGCTACGACCGCATGGGCAATCACTCCGACGGTACGCTCGCCGACGATGGCCGCATGAAGCTCACCGATGCCAGCCGCCAGCGCGTCACGGGCGGCATAACGCTCAGTATGGCTAAGAAGATGAATGCCGACATCCGCCTGAACTACGAGAAGTATTTCTACCATGACATCACGCTGGCTAAGCCTTCGGAAAGAGACAAGGCGGTGGTGGAACTCGTAGTACATTTCTGAAATAACTTATTACGTATTTGCAAGTTTTCCACCAATTCTGTGGGCGACGCGTCTCGCGCCGGCTGAGTCTGCTGGCAAGAGGTGAGTCCTTATAAAAGGGGGCTCACCTCTTGCTCGTAATTGATGCCGACGCGAGGACGCGTCGCCCCCAGTATGGGCTGATTCTTACCTCATAACCCCCTTGTTTCGATCTGCCGACGTTCATTCATAGCTCTGCCGGACCGGAGCGGCAGCTCTGCCGGACTGGAGCGGCAGCTCTGCCGGACTGGAGCGGTAGAGCTATTGATAATCATCTGCAGATTGCTACATGAAGGATGAAGCATAGCTTTCTCCACTGTTGAGAAACGTTCTTGCCACGAAAAAGCCGGAGCGGAAAGCACGTTGGTTGCTTTCTGCTCCGGCTTGATTGTTTTGCCTGAGGATAACAAGTTCCTCACAGCTTAGGCTCAGAGAGAGATTAGTCTTCGATGAGGTCGTGACCAGTCATCTCGGCGGGCTGCTTGAGACCCATGATGTGGAGGATAGAGGGGGCTACGTCGGCCAGAACGCCGTCCTTAACCTTGGCATTCTTATTCTCCGTCACATAGATGAAGGGTACGGGGTTGAGCGAGTGGGCAGTGTTGGGAGTGCCGTCGGCATTCTCAGCATTGTCAGCATTGCCGTGGTCGGCGATGATGATAGTCTCGTAGCCAGTCTCGTTGGCAGCGGTCACTACGTCCTTCACGCAAGCATCTACGGCCTTGACAGCCTTTTCGATAGCTTCGTATACGCCGGTGTGGCCCACCATATCGCCGTTGGCGAAGTTTACAACGATGAAGTCGTACTTGTTCTCCTTGATAGCAGCACAGAGTTTGTCTTTAACTTCAAATGCCGACATTTCGGGCTTGAGGTCGTAAGTAGCAACCTTGGGCGATGCCACGAGGATGCGGTCTTCACCTTCGTAGGGAGTTTCGCGTCCACCATTGAAGAAGAAGGTCACGTGAGCATACTTCTCAGTCTCGGCAGTGTGGAGCTGCTTGAGGCCTTGCTTTGAGATGTACTCGCCGAGTGTATTCTGTACGTTCTCCTTGGGGAAGAGGATGTGTACGCCCTTGAAGGAAGCGTCGTAGGGAGTCATGCAGTAGTACTGCAGACCGGGGATGGTGTGCATGCCTTCTTCGGGCATATCCTGCTGGGTGAGCACCACGGTGAGTTCCTTGGCGCGGTCGTTGCGGTAGTTGAAGAAGATGACAACGTCGCCTTCCTTAATGCGTCCGTCAACGTTGGCGTTTACCAAGGGCTCCATGAATTCGTCGGTGTTCTTGTGGTCTTCAGAGTCGGTATCGTAGCAGCTCTGTACGCCTTCTACCATATCGGTCACCTTGCGGCCCTTACCCTCAACGAGGAGGTCGTAAGCCACCTTGACGCGGTTCCATCGCTTGTCGCGGTCCATAGCGTAGAAGCGGCCGATGATGCTGGCGATGTGGGCGCCATTTTCGGTGCATACGCCCTGGAGGTCGTGGATGAAGCCCTTACCGCTCTTGGGGTCGGTATCACGGCCATCCATGAAGCAGTGTACGAAGGTATTGTCGGCTACGCCGTATTCCTTGGCAATCTCGACGAGCTTGAAGAGGTGCTGCAGTGAAGAGTGAACGCCACCGGTCGAGGTGAGTCCCATGAGGTGGAGGCCCTTACCGGTCTTCTTAGCGTATTCGTAAGCTGACACTACTTCGGGATTCTTGAGGATAGAGCCGTCGGCGCAAGCGCGGTTGATCTTCACGAGGTCCTGATATACGATGCGGCCCGCACCGATATTGAGGTGGCCCACTTCGGAGTTTCCCATCTGTCCGTCGGGCAAACCTACGTTTTCACCACAAGCCAGGAGCTGTGAGTGGGGGTAGGTGGCATTGAGATGGTCCATGAAGGGAGTCGGGGTCTCAAAGATTACGTCGCCATGGTTGTGCTTACCAATGCCCCAACCATCGAGAATCATAAGAAGAGCTTTCTTTTTAGTCATTTTACGTAGTGTGTTGATATGTTGTTGTATTTGTTTCGTTTATGAAAGAACCGAAAATTCCAAGACAGCAAATTTTCTTAAAGTTCTTGCAGCCATTTTCTTCCTTTGGGAGTCCTAAGCCATCCATAAAACGCCCAAACGCAGATGAGTCCAATGGCAAATGTTAGTGGTAGTAAGTAGTAGATCATACTAATGCTTCATTATATAATTAGCGAGGTAAGCAAGACTTGAAGAAAAGGTTATGCCGAAAAGAATTGAGATAATGGAAGCAAGCATTGTACCTTCAGTGAGTCCGACTAAGGGTAATAATGCACCTATTACCATTGCAGTAAAGGTTGTTTTACTCAGGTCGTAGAAGTATTTTGCAAGGTTCTCCTTGGCAATTTTATCTTTTTCCTCGCATTTATCACGTTGTAGTCTGTTATTCTCAAAATTGCTCATTATGGTAAGTTTAATGAAGTGCATACCCGCAAATGCTTCTTCTCATCCAAAGTTTCATCACAGCATAGCTTTCATCTGCAAAGTTAGGCATTTCTTTTGTGTGATGCTACTCTTCGGCCTACTTCTTTTGCAGTTTGAGACATGCCCATCCGTCGAGCACGCGCTGGTCGGTGAGTGTGAGGCCTTGGCGCTCGGTTTCGGAGAGAAGTTGCGGTATGTCGGTATCGTAGAAACCGCTCATATAGATATAGCCTCCTGTCTTCATACAGGGCACGTAGTGCTTAAGGTCGTTGAGCAGAATGCCGAGGTTGATGTTGGCTATGACGAGGTCGAACGGTCCGCGCCCCTTGAGGGAAGAAGCGTCGCCAAGTTCTACGTCGATGCCGTCGAGATGGTTGAGGCGGATGTTCTCTTGTGAGTTTTTCACGCACCATTCGTCGACGTCGATTCCCAAGCAGTGTTGTGCACCGCGCATACGGGCGAGTATGGCGAGGATGCTTGTGCCACAGCCCATGTCGAGCACTTCGAGACCTCGGATGTCGTCGTCGAGCAATCGACTGATCATCTGCGATGTGGTGGCGTGATGTCCTGTGCCAAACGACATCTGCGGATTGATGGTGATGCTATATTCAGCCTTGGGCACATCGGTGTGGAAGGTGCTGGCTATGACGCAGCGACCGCCTACGACGAGTGGCTTGAAGTAGTTTTTCTCCCATTCCTCGTTCCAGTCCTTATCTTCAGCCTCGGCCTGGGTGTACGAGATTTCTACGTCGGGCAGAGGAAAGGCGGCGAGTGCTTCGTCGAGCGCTGACTGACTGAACAGTGCTTTCTGAATGTAGCATTGGAAGTGGTCTTCCGCCTCTGCGGGCTCAAAGGTGGGCTGTTCGGGATTGGCGGAGTGGGCCACGGCGGGACGATCAAGCACATCGGTATGAACGAAGCTATCGAAGCCAATTTCCGCCAATACGGCAGAGAGCACATCCTGCACGGCTTCAGTGGCAGGACGGGTGGTGAAAGTAAACTCTAAGTATTGCATGAATTCAATCTGTTCTTACTTAAGTTTCTGATTTAGCAAAGCGGGCTGAAAGCCCAGTGATTTCCATAGCC
>CALEKA010000007.1 GCA_937898715.1 uncultured Prevotella sp. | reverse complement strand
GCGGGCTGAAAGCCCAATGAATTCCATAGCCCAAGGCAACGCCTTGGGTAGGAATTGCAAGAATGATACGCCCTGTAAGGGCAGAAGTAAGGACAATATATTTCTACTTTTGCCCTTACAGGGCGAAACAATACTGCTTACGGGATACCCAGGGCGATGCCCTGGGCTATGAATATCATTGGGCTTTCAGCCCGTCCATTCTAAATCCGAAACTTGAATACTTTACACTTAGTAATTTGGATAATCTTCGTTCTTTATCTCTTTCGTGGCCATACATTCCATCTCGATGAGCCATCCGGGACGGCATACGGGAGCATGAACGATGACACGAGGAATACCGGGGAAACGCTTTTCAAACATCTCGTTGACCACAGCATAGTCGGCCACATCGCGTAGATAGACGATCATCTGACCTACATCCTCAAAGCCACACTCGGCCTCGCTGAGGAGCGCGTCGACATTTTCCCACATGCGTTCGGTCTGACGACGAATGTCGCCCACGTGGAGCACATTGCCCTTATTGTCAATGCTTGCTGTGCCCGAGATGAACACCTGACGACGATCGCCATAGTCTACTCTCGTGCCGCGCTCAAAGCTTACCCCATACTCATACGTGGGGTTGAGATGCGTGGGAGCATAGAGAAACTTGATCTGCTCGGGCTTCAAGCCAAGCACAGCATAGGTGTCGAGCTGAACGAGCACGGAGGGGTCGGCATTGCGGCCGTTGATGCCCGTACTGCTGATGAAGTGAGTCTTGCTGGTTAAGTTCTGCGTGAAAAACTCTTCATTGCGGGCTTTGACCACTCCAGCATAGTTGACGTCGACATTCTGCACGAAGAACCAGGTGCGAATGCAGTCGTCGGCCAAGTGGCCACCATTAGAGAGGAGCTGCATCACGTAGTGCTTAAGAAGCAGGCTGGTCTGCTCTTCCGACGTGGGAGCGTGGCTTATAGAAGTGCCACCCCAAAGGTGGGTATAAGCGCCGTGCTTCACTCGATAAAGTCCTTCATTGAAGCTACCCGCACCAATTTCTGTCTGTAGATAAGCCCAAAGCGCCACCTTCGTGCCGTTGAGCGGAGCTTGTTCCACCACGGAGCAAGCACATGCGGGGGCTTCGGGTACGGAGGCGAGCAGCTGGTCGTACTGATTGGCTGCATCGCTCAAGAAATATCGTTTGATGACGCTTGAAGCTCCTTTGAGCTCTGTATCGATAAGATTATAATAAGTGTTGAGCACCGCGTCGAGTTGCTCTTGGAAGGTCTTCTCGGGACAGGTGGCATGCACCATTACTTGGTATTCCGTTACACCGCCTTCTACTTCAAACTTTGAAATTTCGGCCAAAGAGCCTTCGCCCTTCACGACCGACCTTTGCTGTACGTTAGTCATACTGTTTGCTGATTCTTTATTACACTGCAAAAGTACGAAAAAAGGCGCATTTTAGCGCCTACAAGAGCCTATCGCATGTGCAAAATCACCATGAGTGGGTATCGCCTACAGCCTCATCACTCCTATATAATATAGAGTGGGTATGCCTGTTTAGGGGTTGACGGGTTGACGAGTTGACGGGTTAACAGGTAAGAATGTAAAAGCAAACTTACCCGTTAACCCGTCAACTTGTCAACCAGTTAACCCGTCAACCTGTTAACTCGTTAACCAAAGAGGACCTACTCCTTCGCTCCTGCCTTGATCCAATTCTTGATAAGCGTCACGAGAGTGTACTGCGTGCGCGCTTCAAGGATGTCGGCATGGTCGTGGTGGAGGATGCCGTTCTCATTGAGAATCTTTGGGAGCAGACTGGCAGAAGGATTGCCCGGATCGACCAACTTATAGTCGGGAGCGGCCTTCGACTGCACTCCCACTAAGTGGGCATAGCTTTTTCCCTCCGTGAGGAAAAGATTGCGAGGCGCTCCGCCATTGGCACCATGACAAGAGATACACTTGGCATCGAACACTGCCTGCTGAATGGCCTTGTACATACCCACATCGACCTTGCCCACCTCCATGTAGATGGTGTCGCCCACGACGTTGAAGTCTTCACGCGTCAGCGTCTTGTAGCTAATCACACGATCGCGCAAGGCATCGATGATGCAGAGTTCGAGGTCGTTGGCATCCGACTTAATGCCCGAGAGCTTGGCAGAGATGCGACCTGCGTCATTGTCCTTACGGGGAATGACTGCAGCGCTCTCGGCATTGGTATTATCTTCCTTAAACGAGGCGATTACCAAACTATAGTTGGTGGGCCATGAATCTAAGCCCGTGATTTCGCCCGTCATCTTGAGTGTGAGCCCTTGCTTGGGAATGACGAGTTCCTTCTCGTAGATACGGCCATCGTCGCACGAGGTGATGAACAGCATCATTGCCAAGAGGGCAAATAGAATCTGTTTCATGAATGCTGAGAGGATTAGAAGTAGTACTGCAATTGTACGGTAGCAGAGTGGGTGGCAAGACCGAGATTGTCGTTGTCGCGGTCGAGCTGTGTCTCGTGACCCTTACGACCGGTGTACTGATACATGGCCTGGAGCTTGAGGTTGCAGCCCTTGAAGAAATAGTTTACGCCCACGGCAGGCATATTCAAGAAACCATCCTTGCTTGTGCTGTTACGATTCATGAAGTCGTAGCGAGCGGCCACCTGCACACGGGGTGCTACGAAGTAGCCAGCCTGTACGTAGCCACCGAGATAGTTGTAGTGTTCATCAATCTTCTGACGCTTGGTGAAGCCCACGTTCATCCAGTACATCTCACCAGCCAGATAGAGGCGATTGTAGATCATAGCAAACTCTGCGCCTACACGGGCATCGTTGGTGCTCTCGTTTTCGCTCTCTACATTCATTGATCCTGAGAGTCCGATGAGCATCTTGCGTTCGTGAAGCATATTGGGATTGCCCTGCGTAGAGGGCATCACGCCCCAAGGCATATAGGTGAGTCGACCTGCATAGAGCAATGAGGGAATGTGCCAATCGTCGCTCAAGGTCTTGCTTGCCACGTTGACGCTCGAACCCGTGCCGTTGAAGAGACCTACTTCATAACCGAAACGATCCTTCACCACACCGTGGAGTTCCACACCGAGGTCGAAGCCTGTACTCATGCTGGGGGTTACGGCATTGAGCACGTAGGGCATGATAGTAGCCGTAGTGAGCGAAGTGGGGAGTTGGGGGAAGAGAGTCTCACCCAGCGTGGTGAGATAGGCGTGTGAGAAGGGGGTCTTAAACTTACCCACACGGAGCTGGAGCGGATTCTTAAACTTCACGTCGAACCATGCTTGCTGCAAGAGATTGCCGCCCGACTTGGCTGCATTGATTGAGAGATTAAACGTGACCTTATTGAATGCCTTACCCGTGAAACCAAGGATGGCGTTGGGGATGGCAAAACCTGTATTTTCTACATTGTCCTGATTGTAAGCCTTGTCGAGGCCTTCATCGTCGTACCAATTGAAGTTGCCACTGGTCTGTACAAGCATATAGGGCTTGAAGATGAAGTCGCCCTTCTTGGTCTGAATGGTGAAGCCTTTGCTTCCCGCGAGTGATACGACGCCGTTGTCGGTATCGAGGTCAATGGGAGCGTATTTCACCTTGTGAGAGGACTGCTCGCTTTGAGCGGCAATGGAGTCGCTGCTTGTGGGCACTTCGGCTGCAGCGGGAAGGATGTTTGCTGCAGCAATGGCAGCAAATGCGATTATCGAGGTTTTCATATTTTTTTTTAGTTGAATAGTTGAGGAGTCGAGAAGTTAAGAAGATACCTTAGGCTAAAACATTCCTCTAAACTCATAGACTCATTAAACTCATAAACTTATCTTACAGGCTTTCGAGGAACTTGACCAGTGCGTCGCGATCCTTCTTGGGCATTTTCTTAAAGAGATTCTTAGAGGCTTCGCCTTCACCACCATGCCACATGATAGCTTCTACGAAGTTGCGCGCACGACCATCGTGGAGGAAGTTGGTATGACCATTGATCTTGCTCTGCAAGCCAATACCCCAAAGCGGAGTAGTACGCCATTCGTTTCCACGAGCCAATCCGCTGACATAGTTGTCGTTAAGACCTACGCCCATGATTTCTGATCCCATATCGTGGAGCAGATAGTCGGAGTAAGGATGGATAGTCTGACCGCCGAGCCAAGGCAGATGCATACCATTGAGCAGGGTGGCTCCAGTAGAGCGAGTATGAAGCGTGGTGACATGGCAGAGGTGACACTTGGCTTGATAGAACATCTTCTCGCCGATGCTCACGAGTTCACGCTCGCTGATTTGCTTGTCGCCATACTGCACCATCTTCGTTTCCGAACCAAGACGGCGTGCTGGCACACCAAGGCCGTGCAGATAGAGGTCGACATTCTCCATTTCCTCGGTCGAAACGTCGAGCTGGTCGTAGAAGAGTCCCATCATGCTGCCTTGCGACATCTGCAACTGGCCCTCGCAGATCTCCTCGGGGTAACGGCTATTGGTCACACCCATATCGCTCGAGAATCCGAGTTCCACGGTAAGGTCTTGATGTTGCGCCTTATTTCCCGAAAGGCCAAGGCCAAGTTTGCCCTTCTCCGTCACATAGTTGCAACGTCCGCTGATGCCATATTCGGGATAGTTGCTCTTCGCTGCGAGTGCTTCGATCTCTACAGGGTCGAGCGCCATCATCTGTCCCATACCCACATGGCGGAGAGGTTGGCGCACGGAGATGATCAAGTCTTCGGGCTTCACAGCTTCAGGAGTGGAAGTACCATAATTGTGGCGTCCGTCGGTATACCAATCTACGATCTTATAGACCGGATACGTGAGTTTGCACACCTCGCCATCGGGGAAGGTGATGGTCTCCTCGGGCATCCACTTCACCTTGACCTTGCCCTCGGGCTTTACGCCCTCAATAGACTGATCGTGGAGCACGCGTCCATAGTCGGGGAAGAAAGAGCCGTTCTTACGAGTGATGTAGACCAACATCGAAGAGAATCCGCTGGTGCCCGATGCCATAGTATAGCCTTCTTCATCTTTCGCACCGCTATTCCAGGCTTTCCATGAATTGGCCGAAACGGTACGACCAGAGTTGCGATGACAACTCTCGCAAGAGTAGCCCGCATAGACCGGACCCAGACCACCTCCTTGTCCCGCACTACTCGTACGGGCATCCTTATAAAGGCGGTCGCCACGGTTGAAACGAGTGCTATAGGCTCCGCTCAACCATTCGGCATCGGTATCATAAGCGAAAGTAGACTGCGTAAAGACAGTCGACGTTCCTGCCGAAAGAGCATAGCCACTTGGCACGTCGATGTCGCTGGCAGTGATGCCATCATCGTCTTCGCAAGAAGCTAACACGATGGCGCCTCCCAGCAGAAATGCGTATTTCAAAGAGTGTAAAACATTCATCTTTTGAAGGATAATGTAAAGTATACGCCAAAGAGCAAGACGGATTTTGACGTGTCAAAACCGACCTGCTCTGTGGGCTTGTAATATGTGCGTTATGCCAATCGCTTGGCTATTTGCATAAGATTAGAAGTTGTGTGAGAGGAACTGATTAGCGAAGCTTTCACCACCATTGTAGCTCACTGTCCAATACTTGTAGAGGTTGGCAGCATCCTGCTTGAGCAAGAAGGCTACCTGCTTCATGTAGTTGCCCCAGCTACGAGCGTTAGTTGAATTGTATACGAGGTCGGCTGATGAACCTGATTCTGCTACGTCGTTGAGCGTACGAGCCTTACCATTGCGGAAGGTAAGGAACTCAAGTGTGTGGAATCCACGTACACCCTGCTTTGCTTCAATGGTTTCATCGTCGTCGCCATCGCTCCAGTCGAGGTTGTCGAAGTTACCAGAGTTGAGGATAGTAGCGATCTGATCCTGATCCAAGGGCCATGAGTCCATGTTGGGGTCGAGTCCTTCAGAGTCTACCGGACCGAAGAGGAAGGCTTCACTGGTTTCCCAAGGCTGACGAGCTTCGAGCCATGCCTGAGCTACATCCTTAAATGCAGCGTCTGAGGGGTTAGCCTGGAAGGCTGATACAGCATCGTAGAGAGCTGCGTTGCCATCGCGAAGTGCCTTGTAAGTAGGCAGTACAACGTTCTGTACGTAGTCGCTGATGATGGGGTCAAGGTTGGCATCCTGATTGATAGAGCCCTTGCCTTCGATATAGCCCTTGAGGTCGGTGATCACTTGCTTGAGGTTGCTGCAGCGCTTCTGTGCTTCGAGAGCCTCAGCGCAGTTGATGTTGTTGCGGAAGGGATCGGGGATAGCCCAGATAGCATTCGCTGCCTTGTCGATAGCTTCCTTCACCTTCTGGTCCATCTGCGGACGCTTGCTGGCTATCAAAGCAGAGAGTGAATTTTCAGCAACGCTTCCATCGAGCGAACCATAATAGGCATTGCGGATAGAGTAGATATTGTTGCGGTAGTCTTCACGTGAGTGGTAGCTATACCATGACTCTACAGCGTAGAGTGCTTTCTCCTGCTGACCGCTATTGTAGAGGTTGAGAGGCTCACCAATCTTCGATTCACCTACTTCGTTGGCAATGTCGATACAGCCATCGAGAATCTGCTCAACACATTTGAATGCTTCGCCTGCGCTACGGCTGTCGTCGACCGATACAGCATCGTCACCATAGTCGAAAGGATTTTCCTGCTCAGTTGTCACAGGATCGTCGCTGCTGCACGAAGTGAGACCTACTGGAGCTGTTGTGGCAAGTCCCAAAGCGAAGAGGGACATCACGAGATATTGCTTTTTCATTGTCTTGAATAGTTTATATAGTTTATTTGTATTCGTTAGTTCGTTTAGGCGTTTAGCTCTTCAGCACGGCGGTTTATCGCTTCGTGAACCATCCTACGTAGGCCACACCGATAGAGAATTCATTCTCGTGATTATACTGCGTAGAGCCAAAGGGCTTAGACGTACCGATATGGCGTGTGGTATAGTCGAGTTTCACTACGAGATTGGGCAATGCATACCAGTTGATACCTGCCGTCCACTTGCACACCTGCATACGCTTGTCCATCACATCCTTGTCGCCTTTCTCCTGCGGATTGTAGTAATCGTATCGTGCAAAGGGATAAAGCACGGGCACCTTCAGATTGTTGAAGAATGCGCTCACATTGATACCTACCTCAGCACCATAGCAGAGTGCGTTCTTAGCAGTCACACGGAACTTACCGCTTGGATAGCTATTCGTAGAACGACTTGAGTTGACCGCACTGATTCCTGAAGCATTGTCGAGGTCGCCCCAGATGAAGTTGCCTCGTGCAGTCACGTAGCGATTGCGATACTGCGCATCGGCTGAAATGATTTTAAGAGCGGAGCGTCCCACGCTTGAGTATTTCCAAGGCTTATCAGCATTCTTCGTCACATCGTGGCAATAGTAGCCCGATACGCCTACGCGCAAGCCCGGCACACCTGTATAATTAATGCGTGCTGCATAGCCCGGTGATGAGAAGTTGTCGGTCTCGAAGATACCTTGCTTACCGCCAGCCACCCAGTTGTCGCGACCGAAGCCATCGGGATTCAAGCCTGCCACAGCCATGGCTTCATAGTCGAAACTTGCATAGCCCTTACCGAAGCTACCGAAGATCGACACACCCGTTTCGTGCCAAGTAGAAGGCAGAATGGTGGTTTCACCCTCTGGACGTGAAGTACCGAAGAAATTGATGGGCTCGTGATGAGAGTTGGTCAGTCCGACAGGTACAATCATATGACCTGCACGGATATTGAAAGCGGGATGGATCAGACGAGTCACGTGGAACTGTTCCAACGCTACTTCGCCACCTTTCTCTACTTCATATTCGTATTCCAAGTTCTCCGTGGGTTCGAGTTCCTGTGCGAAACCTACACCACCCGCCTCAAATTCTATCTCAGCACCGAGTATCCACTTGGGAGTAAACTTATAATCGAGGGCAAACACGAAGCGCGGTATAGAGATACGGCTACGATGTTCCTTCGTATTACCAGTAGAAGTTCCATTGAAACGATTGTAGCCATAATCCATAAAGTTGGCCACCATTTCGCCATAACCACCGAAGCGGAGTTTCTGATAATCCTCGTCGGAGGTAACGGCCTTAAGCTTCTTTGTACTCTTAGTGGCAGCAGTCGTAGCAACTTGCGTATTCACGCTGTCGACCTTCACCTCCGTCTGTACGTCGGTGGCCATTGCGTGAGCTGCTGTGAGAGCGCCAAGGGTGAGCAATGCAATTTTTGATTTCATTCTTTATTCTAATTGTGTTTGTGTCGGTAGGAGTATTTTGTGTGAGTGAGCGAAAGATAAAAACGGGTTCACGACCCTCCGGATACGGAAGTGTGAATAAAGAATGAAGCGGTGATTCCCGTGTGAGAATCTGGCAGCCGAACGCGCAATGTTTCAATAGCATCTCTCATCTCCTTATTTGCAATGTGAGCCTTAGTGTGTTGACGAGATTGTTCGAGCTTTCTGATCCGATTCGGTCTGTGCGCTGTTCCCACATCAGGAAATCCGGCGTCGCAAACCCGTGATCTTTTTTGAGAATTTGAAGTTTTGAGGCTTAAGTAAGTTTGGAGTTTTTAGGTTATGAGGTTATAAAGTTACTTTGCTTACAAGAAGCACAACGAGCATAGCTTACTTTATAACCTTGTAACCTCCAAACATCTTAGTAACCTCATAACCTTAAATCTCCAAACTCACTTTACCTTCCTTGCTCTTTTGCTTCTTCTGTTTAGAAGTCTTCTTTTTCTTCTCCTTCTTAGAAGTGGAGTCTTTTTTAGCAGGCGTGGCGGGAGGTGTGGCACATGTTACGGCATCTACCTCCGTAGGAGCATCACTCGTCTCCACCGTAGTGGCTGCTAATGGGAGAATTCCCACAACGGCTGTGAGCGAAGCGCCGAGAAGCATAGCTTGAAGTAAATATTTCATTACACTCATTGTTTAATTTTTCGAGTGCAAAGTTACGAGGTGTGAAAGGGGTAGGCAATCACTCTTTTTTAGCAAATATGGTAGGCTTCGGTTAAGGACCTGAAGTCCGTTCTACCCCAAGAAAAACCCAAAATACCCAAATATGGGTACTTACCTTTGTTGCAAAACTCGTAAATTTGCAACGCGTACGATAGAGCACATTCCATAACCCATCGTGGGTAACACTTAATTTAAGGAATACTCTACGCCACACTCTATATCTCTACTTAACTCTACGCTAAAAATGGTATACAACGGCACATACAAGGACTCCGACCACATGTGCGACGTCATCTGCGACGAGCCCTCCCTACTCCAGATGCTTTCGCGCTTCGGCATTCCCCTTGGCGTGGGCGACCAGACCGTGCGTCAGGTTTGCGAGGCTCACGGAGTGGATACCGCCACATTCCTTTCTGTGGCCAACTTCATCAAGCGCGGCGCACGTGGCGCAGCCGACAGCATCGACAAAGTTTCGGTATCCTGTCTCACAGAATACTTAAAGCAAGCTCATACTTACTTCCTCGACTTCCAGCTTCCAGCCATCCGCCGCAAGCTGCTCGAAGCACTCGACTGCTCCCAGCCGGGCGAAGTATCGTATCTCATCCTCAAGTTCTACGATGACTATATGGGTGAAGTGCGTAAGCACATGCAGCACGAAAACCGCAAAGTGTTTGGCTATGTCGAACAACTGCTGCAAGGACGCCGCACAGGCGAATATACCATCTCACAATTCGCTCGTGGACACAACAGCATCGACGTGAAGCTGCAAGAACTGAAAAACATTATCATTAAATATTACGCTCCCACCGAGCAAGCCGAACTGCTCAACAACGTGCTCTACGACATCTTCACCTGCGAAAAAGATCTGCGCATCCACTGCCAGGTAGAAGACGATATCTTCGTGCCTGCCGTAGAGATTCTCGAAGAAAAAGTAGGCATACAGGAAGAGCCCGCCGTCAAGGAAGAAGAGAAACGCACCGAAGACACGCTCTCCGATCGCGAACGCGAAATCGTACACTGCGTGGTCTGCGGATTGTCCAACAAGCAGATAGCCGAGCAACTCTTCATCTCGCTCAACACCGTACTGACTCACCGCAAGAACATTGCCCGCAAACTCAACATCCACTCTGTAGCCGGTCTTACCATCTACGCCATCGTCAATAAAATTGTCAATATTGACGAACTGCAGAATAAGTAGGCTGTGCGCATTGTCTCAGCATAAGCAACAAGGCTCTACATCATACCTCGTAGAACACAACAAAGGCGGATACGCAAGAATATCATCATTCTGCGTATCCGCCTTTGACTGTGGAATAAGCTCTTCGGCGCTGTGATTTGCGCTCTGCGCTTGTCTTAAACATTAATCTCCATTAATTCAAGTTTCTCTAAAGAAAAACTTTCTTTAGAGAAAACTTCAGTAAATAACATCAGCGAATTGTTTTTAGAGCCTCTTTTAATTGTCTCATTTCGAACGAAATGAATGTTCATATCGAACGAAATGAATGCTCATATCGAACGAAATGAATGCTCATATCGAACGAAATGAATGTTCATATCGAACGAAATGAGTCGTCAATTACATGATTCTTACTGACAATACATGAAAGTTCAGATTTTTTCTTGGCCTTTATAACTGTTCAAATAGAACAGATTGGCGAAATTCTTGCTTCCCTTGTCGAAAAGAATAAGTATTTTAAGCTTTGGATATAGAAAGAATCCTTGTAAACTTGCACGGATTAGGCTGAATTATCGTGCAAAATGCCCAAGGATATTTCTAAATCCGAAATTTAGATGTGAATACTTTATCACATGCCCACGAGATAAAGAAGAATTTCTTTAGAGAAAAAAACTTGGATACTTTACCTTCTGCTTAGCTTCAGTCATGAATTATCATGAATCCATCACAAATTCCATTTCACAACAATCTATCGTAGAATTAATGAAAGGTTAATGAGCAATTAAAGGGGATTAATGTTCAAGAAATTCCAAAAACCTCCACCCAATTCTACACATCATACCCTTTCTAACACCTTATCCAGCACTCCCACATAATAAAAAGGCAAATTGACAAGACGAAATTCATGTCCTGTGGGAGATACGAGTTCATCCACACTATACTCCCCTGGCCATACTCTTATAGCCAGATTTGGAGCGTCCGTTTGCGACATAAAGGAATGTAGCGAACGCAGATGAGCATTCGCCCCCGACTTTACTTCTATAGGCAGAATAGCTGACCTAAATTGCCACACAAAATCTACTTCAGCATTAGTTCCTCTCTTATCGCGAACCCAATAGTATTGCTCGTTGCGATAGTCTCGATCTAACACAATACGCAGTTCTTGTGCCACTATCTGCTCAGCAGCATGACCTTTCCATACATCTAGCAAAGAAGTATTTTGTAAATACTCCGTCTGGATATCCACAGAAAAATTCATAATTCCCGAATCTACCCAAATCAATTTAGGTTGGCGAGTCAGCGCTGGAATAGCTGGAGCCTTCACCGCTGTAATGGGATAATCAAGATTGAGCAAGAAAGCCTTCTGCATCACTTCCAATGCTTCATGCACTTCCTTACTTGTATAATTGCTTCCACCAAATCGATTAAATGTGATCGTCTGTCCTGCTTCAGCCCATCCATGCGTAAGAAGATGTCGTATCACCCTCATTTGAGATTCATTGCGAGCATATTTTTCTACGTCCTCATTATAGCCATCCAACAGCGAACGATAAATGGGCATCAACCTCACAATATCACCATTTTTTGCATAATCAGCCAAAACTTCTGGCATTCCCCCAACTAACGTGTATTTATTGAAATGAGAAAGTAGCATCTCATGGTAAATCGGTGACACTTTCACTTCTCTCACCATCTCTGCCAAAGCATCCTCGCCCATCGCATCCAAATATTCCAAGAACGAACAAGGACGAAGCGACAAATATTCCACCCGTCCTACAGGAAAAGAAATGCGACGCTTTATGAGCGACTGAAGCCTCGATCCCGCTGCTATAATATGAAGCCATGGAATCTCCTCATAGAAATATCTTAGCAACCCCACAGCCTTTGGCTCATTCTGTATTTCATCAATAAAGAGCAAAGTTCGCTTTGAAGGATCCATCACAACCTTCTTTTGCACACATATATATTGGAATATATCCCGCACATTGTCCGACTTCGAGAAAATAAAAGCATCCTCGCTTTGCTCTAAATTCAACTTTATATATACATCATATTGCTTACCAAACTCATCTACGAGCGTGGTCTTACCCACTTGCCTTGCACCACGCAACACCAAGGGCTTTCTACCTTCTCGTTCACTCCATCTCTGAAGTTCTTTAATCAATAGTCTATTAATCATAGCTTTTTCCTTTTATATCTACTACTGCAAAAATAGCATTTATTCCTAAAACATAGGCAAAATCATTAATATTTATTCCTATTGCATAGGCAAAAACAGTCATATTCTTGTTCATTGCATAGGCAAATACATTACGCGCAGGGTATATTGACCTATGTTGATATTCATGTATCCGTCACGAATTCCATTTCACAACAATCTATCGTAGAATTAATGAAAGGTTAATGAGCAATTAATGGAGATTAATGTTCTATCAATACCAATAGCCTTCACCCAGTTCCGTGGACAACGCGTCCCCACGTCGGCGGCATCCGCCAAACAAAAGGGAAGTCCATCCTCTCCGCAATTTGCACTGCAAGCTTGTCTAAAACATAATATCCTCACACATTGATAAACAATAAAGCCTCAGATTTAACCATTCACTTGCTAAATCCGAGGCCTTTCTCTACCTAAAGTAGGTTCACTCCTACTCTACTTCACTTGCCAATCATCAATTGTACCCGTCTTTGATGAGAAACTAATGCCAACCTTACGTACAGGACGTGCACCAGCAGCATATGCACGAGCATAGCCCTTATCTTCTATCTGCTGTAAGGCCTCAAC
>CALEKA010000006.1 GCA_937898715.1 uncultured Prevotella sp. | reverse complement strand
TGCAATAAGGGGCATGAAGTCATGAGGCTTGGAGGACAAGGGATAGCGCAAAAAAATTTCACCCTTCACGGGCTTGGAAAAAGTGCAGAGGAACGAACATCTTTTTCTGAAAAATTTTTGTGATAAGAGAAACGTGCCCTTGCCGCAAAGCCGCTTCATGCCAACTTTTCTACGTCATATCTGGCTGCGGTTCGGCAAATCAAAACGCGTTTTGTTTTGCTCTCACCTTGCACAGATATTGCAAAGGAAAAATAACGGGAGCGCACTGCTGCCCCTTGTAAAAAATAAGCGAGAGTATAAATATGACACACACTGCTCATTCCGAGTGCGTCAATGGGTGGAAATCGTAGCAGAGGAGACTTTCCTCATAACATCTATTAGGTGGTTATAAAACCCGAAGAAGACGTGCCGAATGTGATGACGAGGCTGACAGCTATGCCGGAGCTATCGGTATGGCCCAAAAATCTCTGCTGACAACGTGATGAACATCTCATCGAAGACTGCCTCTGTAAATCCACATCGTCACACACATAAAATCTAAGAAAATGAGAGAAAGCGACCATCTCGTCCTCATCACCAGTGGTAAAATCTGAGCCAAGCCACCCCACAGCTGGGCCGTATCAATGAGCGGTGACCATGCTGCGAATACTGCAAAAGTCCAAGGCTATGTGCTCTGCCTTCCGACAAAGCGCATGGGGTGATAAGAACATCTCCGAGAATTGCTTCTGCCACGTCACGAGATTGCCGAAGCAAGGCTCTCGCTACCGCCCCACCACTTCCCCAGCCGTTCCCATGCAGCCCGACTCCACTCCTGCCACCACACCGAAGCGCACGAAAAAACGCCCTACGCACAGCAAGAGAGCCAATGCGTAAGGCGGCTGAAAGAAAGGATTGCCCGAATGGGTGGGCTTGTATATAAATAAAGGGAATGCAATGAAAATCATTACATTCCCAGTCATCTTTTTTAGAGTGCAGACATCGCGACCTGCCGATGCGGGCACTTTTGGTACTGCAAAAGTACAGATAAGTCTTTTACTATGCAAATTTATAAGGAAAAATTTGTGCTTTCATTTATAATTCGCATAGTTTCGGAGTCGCGTGGTTCAGCAAATAAATCTCTTAATTTTTGTCTTAACTCGGTTTCACGATTGTGTGAAATGCACCCCAATAGATATAGCACTATCTTTATGATACCATTTACATTGTGTCTATCATTACCAGAAACATTTCCCGCAGGTCCGTTCTTAATACCACGTGGCAAATGGAGATTATAAAGGTATGCTCCATGTGCACAAGTGTTTCGAGCCACACGTATAGTTTCTATGTAATTAACAAAGATTCCAATTGTACAATTAAACTCATTTGCTATTTGCTTCTTCAAGTTCCTATCGTTTAGATGGTTGTACAGAGAAACGATATTTCCCATTGTCATAAACTCCAATGTTTTCCATGCAGGCGCATAGGTATCTTCAGGGTATTTTTGGTGATGACGTACTATAACAGGAGAATCCTTTATCGTTTTATAAACTTTGCGGGCAAAGGATTGTATATAGTTGTCATCAACAGCCAATGGGCTAACGAACCAATAAGGATCCTCATCATAATACATAGAACCTATGTATGTAATTCTTGTACGAATATTTACTTCAATTCGTGTAAGAGCACTTAGTAAAAGTTTCCGCAAATCATAATCAAAGTAGTAGAGTTGCACGATACTCTCAAACAACGTGCCTTCTCTGAACTCATGAGTTCGATTACTTAAACGGGGATATGTCTTTTCGAAAGGGAATGTGTAAAATCCAAGGCGGTAATAACCAATATCGAATAGGACCTCTTTGGCTTTATCTTCGTCTTGTACTATAATGCCACGTTCTTTGAGACGCTTTATTTGTGCTTGCAGACTTAACGCTTTCTTCATTGTTTTTTATTTTGATTGCAAATTTACATATTTACCATGGATTTACCATCCTGTTATAAATGTTATCTCACTCCTCCAACAAATCCTCCATAGAAATCATGCTGCGGGAACTTTTCACACCCAATATACAGTGTATCAAAAGCATCCGTGCCATCGGTACGATGCTCCAACAAGTCCTCTTCTGATTCCGGATTCTTCTCTGTGGACTTGTTTTTGCGGAAGCCGTTTCGACCGCGCTCCACACCTGCCGATTGGATGGCAAGGATAAGGTCATCGTTGTTTTGGCGGTTGAAATACGGCATCAATCGTTGCTTGCCAGCAAAGCCCTGATTGATGAGCAAATACTTTTCATCATGGCGCATGGGGTTGCCGAGGTAAACATCGTTTACGCTCCAGCCGTGGCGCTCAAACTCATGGACGACCACCCAATGAAAGTCCAGGTCGTTCACGGCATAGTTCGAGCCAAGGGCGGTGGCATCGTAATAGAACGTGACGCTATGATTAGCGTGAGGGGCATAGTAGGTGCAGAAGTCTGCAACGAGTGCAGGAATCTTGCGCTCGAATTTCACGTAGAAAGATTTGAGTACATTAAGGCGGTTGCCGCGAGGCTGACCGCATACAATCCAATTGATATTGGCATTGTAGTCTATGCCAATGCACAGCGGAGCGAGCGGGTCGAGGTCCGCATCGGTGCGGCAGTCAAGGGACGAATGCAATTCACTAAAGCCACTCAGCGAGCGTATGGAATACCGCTCCTGTTGCGCCTCTTCGATGATTCGGTCGTAACCGAGCGAGTCGAGGTAAGAGAAATCCGAAGATCGTACTTGTGCCACTCCTGCATGGAAGAGTAGAAGCCATCGTGCGAGATGCCAATCTTTTGGCAGAGAATAGAGGTTTGGAACGTCTTTGGCGTAAGGTCGTGCTTCATCTGACGGATATACTCCTCCCCGAGCAACTGCAAGTTCTCGAAGGTGGAGTATTGTGCTATTCTTTGGCTAAAATACCAGATAAAGGATAACGATGTATTTGAAAAGGCTTATCAATATATCGAGATGTACTATTGAAATGTAGTAAAGTGAAACCGCTCAATCAGCATTTGTTACTGATTGAGCGGTTATACTATACTTATTATCTCCACAAAGGTTCGTCTTGCCAATTGCGAGGGAAGCCCATGGCAACAACGTCTATATTAGAATATTCAACAAATAAGTCTCGAAGCTTTTCCCTAAACGTATTGCATGGATTGATGATGTCAAGCAAATACGTAATCATGCACAATACATAGTAAACCTTATTGTTGGAAGAGTTGGAAATTGAAACAAAGGGATTTGCCGTCCTTCTTGGAATAATAGGACGAATTCCCAAAATCTTGTTCCACAAACGGCTATGATGAGCGCAAATATTGCGTATATATGTAATAGCATGTAACCAAGAAACCATCACACTATCCGCTACACCGAAATAGCGTGCAATTGTACGCTTACTCACGCCATCTTTCAAGTTACTGTAAAGTAGTGACAGTGTGCCTAAGGAAGTAATTTCCAACGTAATCCAACTTGGGGGAAAATGGTCATTGTATTTTGCCTTGAATGCGGTAACAAAATCCTCATCGCTCCTTGAATATTCTTCGTCAATCTTTGAAAGCGTCTTAGCGTGTTTTGCAGGATTTTTGAAAAGAGAAGAGTCTGTAAACCATAAACCATCGTAATTATGTGACATCACATAGGCTATCTGTGTACGTACTGCTACTTCAATTTTCGATATTTCAGAGAAAATCAACGAACGAAGTTTTGCATCAAACTTATAAATGGAATAGGCTTGCTCAAAGGTCGCTCCCGATTTGAATATATGATTTTGCTTATCAGCTAAAAGTGGATACCAATACCCACTCATTCTGTAATAGCTTATGTTTTGAAGTAACTGTTTTGCTCGAATTTCATCATTGAATTGCAAGCCACGACTTTTCAGTATTTCTATTTGCTCATCAAAAGTCTTGATGGTTTTGGTGTATGGAATCCGAGTCATAAACGTATATAAACAAAAATAACTCACCCTGAGCGCGCTGTTCTGACGGGAAGCGGGGTGAGTATGTTACTGCAAAAGTACAAAGTATTTTTAAGAAAAGCAAATCTCGGAGCGGGTATTTCTACATAAACACCTCCATCCCATTTATTTCAAACACGCAAACGTCGCGAAGCTGGCGGATTCCGTTAGAGTCCAGCAACTTCATGCGGCGGGTGCCTTTGTAGAAGTCGTAGCGGAGAGAGAGGCAGCGGTGCCAAGATTGAATCTCGCCTGAGCGGGTCCAGAGCTTGATGTCTACGGGGTCGGGAGATTGGAGCATACGTTTGAGGGTGGTGATGTGGATGCTGTTCATTCAAGTAATATGTAATAAGTAACAAGTAATACGTTGTGGAGATTGCAGGTGATTGAAGAGTGAGATTAATCGAAGGTGTTGTTGTAGATAGAATTGAAGATTTTAAGTTTGCGGGAGTAAGGGAGGATCGGTTGTTGGCGGATAGGTTTCCACTTGAATTTGACGGAACAGGTGGCGGTGGTGGCATCGGAAAGCTCGCTTTCAATGTCGGTGACGAGAATGGAAGTACCTGTGGGGAGGTCGGGAGATTGGAGGAAGAGGGAGGAAGATTGCAGGGCAGTGGTCAGGTGCTTGGCAAGGGCGTATGAGAGGGCGGAGGTTTCGGACTCGTATTCTGTTTCGGTGTTGTCATCGTAGGAAGAGGACTCGCCACAGCAAATGGCTGTGCTGCGGAAGAAGGAAAGTTTGCGCTTGGTTTGGGCGTTGAGATAGAGGGTGTCGGAGATGTTGAACTCGTTTTGGAATGTGAGGGCAAGCGTGGGGAGATTGTCTGTGAAGAAAAGGGTGAAGGTGCGGGCGCCTCGGTGGAGGGTGACGGAGAGAAGTTTGCCTTTGGTGCCTTGGGGCAGCTGGGCAAGGAGGTCATCTTCGTTGAGATCTTCGTAGTTGAGGGCGAATTGTTTGGAGACGATGGGATTGTCGGATATGGTGAGGGAGATGGGGGCGTTGCTGTCCCCGGGCTGAAGAATGAACTGCGTGGAACATGGGCTTGAAAAAGATGGCTCATTATTTGCTTATTCCAAAAATACATCGTACTTTTGCAGTAACAGATTCCGCCACGCTTCCCATTTGAACAGCGAACCAGGGCGGAACTTCGTTTTTATATACGTTTATGAATTATACAAAGCAACCTCTTGATTATCCTCAAATCATTGCTCAATTAAAAAGCCGAGGACTTTTATTCCATAATGAAGAAGCTGCTATAATCCAACTTCAGATTATTAGTTACTTCCGTATAGCCAACTACTTGAAATCTTTTGAAGTTGTAGGGTCTAATCATGTATTTCTGCCCAATAGTTACTTTGAAGATGCTTTAGAATTGTACTACTTTGATAAAAAACTGCGCAACCTCTTATTCTCAGCTATTCAAAGCATAGAAGTGGCTTTGCGGTCCAAAGTAATACACAAGGTCTCTTTGAAGCATGGCGCATTTTGGTTTACGGATATTAGTTTGGCCACCAATCATGCAATGTACCAAGACAACCTAACGCAAATAAAGAAAGAGGTAAAACGTTCCAAAGAAGAGTTTATACAAGAACATTTTGCAAAATATGATTCTCCTGACGTTCCTCCTGTTTGGAAGACGCTAGAAGTAACATCATTTGGCTTGCTTTCTAAATTGTTCTGCAATCTTTCAGACAATAAAGTTAAAAAGCAAATCGCTCGAGAGTTGAACTTGCCCCAGCATTTGTGTTTGGAGAGTTGGGTGAAATGCTTCGTAGTGTTGCGAAATTGTATTGCACACCATGCACGTGTTTGGAATAGGCGCTTTCCGCAGATACCCCAACTTAATGTGAATTTGCGAGGAAAATGGATAAACACTGCTCATGTCCGTCCCAACAAATTGTATGCTATTATATGCTGCCTTGCCTATTTGCAAGATGCCATTCATTGTGATAATGATTTTAAGCAACAATTCTGTGATTTGTTGGCTCAATATCCAAGTGTAAATCTGCACCACATGGGATTTCCTCGTAACTTTCAGGATGAACCCTTATGGAATTAATATTACACGCCCTTGCATATCTAAGTATATGTAAGGGCGTGTAATTTGTATTAAAACTATCTCACTCCTCCCACACCCACACCTCCATAAAAGTCATGCTGCGGGAACTTTTCGCACCCAATATACAGCGTATCAAAAGCATCTGTGCCATCAGTTCGGTGCTCCAACAAGTCCTCCTCTGATTCGGGATTTTCTCTGTGGACTTGTTTTCTCTAAAGAAAGTATTCTTTATCTCGTAGGCATGTGATAAGGCATTCACATCTTAATTTCGTTAAAAACGAGAACGATTGGACTCGACAAACTTATCTGTTCACCTGTTAACTTGTCAACCCGTTTATAAATTCCGCCAACGCGTAATTATATATATAGTATCCCCCCGAATCCTCCGTGATAGCTGTAGAAATGGTCAGAGAGGCGTGAAGGCAGTGGCTACACTTTTCCCTTGCCATAGCAGGTCTTGCACTGTCCGCTTCCGCCACACCACTGGCAGTCTTGGAAGAGTTCCTTGGGATTGTCTACATCGGTTGAGGGGCCAGACTTTCTTGAATCCACGGCCATTGCACATTCGGCATCTGCCGTTGCCACCGCAGTCGGGACACGTCCTGCCATGCGATCGAGAATCCTCCGTGCTGCTGCGCTCTGATTCGGAGGAAGCGCCTGGCGCAGTGCCTGCCGATCCGCTTATGATTACACCATCGCCTGGCACTTCGCCGTTTTTGCGCCTTGCTTGAAATTCGCGTTGCACTATTTCGTAACGCTTCTGCGATGCAATCTCCAGCACGCATTTCACATTGCTCACCACGTTGGTCAGCACGATGCGTCGATAATCGTTGCTCACCGAGATAGAACTGCGCCAGGAGGAGTAATCTTTTACTTCCTGTTGTTCAAACTCATATCGTCCGTTCACCATATGATATCCCGTTATCTTATTTTGATAGCCAGCGAACGGTCGGAAATTGTTCATATCCTCGTAGAAACGATGGTATACGTACGTTCCGTTGTACTGCACATTGTCCACCCCGCTAAGCTCGAAGCAGCGTTCATCTTGTTTGTCGATGTAGTAGCGCACGGAGGCAGCGAGTCCGTTTTGGCTCACGTAGTAATAAGTGTGTCCGCTTGGGAATACGCCCTCGCCCAGAGTTTCTACTTGCTCTTCTTCTGCTGCTACCTCTTTCGTATCCTGCGCATTCTCCCTTTCAGCGATTGTTTTCTGGAGAAGACGTGAGTAATAGGCTTTTTCCATTTCGAGTGTGACCCATCCCACACCATGGCAGTAGGCACACTTTTCATTAATCAATCCAAAGAAATGGTAAGGATGATTTCCTCTGCCCTTACATACAGGGCATGGAGTTCCTACTGCTTGACTCTGATCTACATGATACACTTCGCAAAACAACTCCTTACGTTCCTCAAACGAGTGGTACTCTCCCGGATATACATAGGCAAAGAATAGTCCGAACGCTACGAGCAATGCCGCAAGCACCAGTAGCACAATTTTCATAATCTTTCGCCAGCGAGGACGGGCGGGCTTCTGCGTTGAGGCATTGTCGGGTGGGGTGGGGCGACAGGCTTGTGTGGCTTTGTGGTCCTTTGTCGTATTCATAGGGGAGAGATGTTGTTTGTTGGATAAAGGGGAAGCAGATCTGTTTGCCCCGTTAGCTTTTATCTCATTAATGGGGGCTAAATGCAAAGGAGTAAAAATATTTTCACTCCGCCAACATTAATCGCGTAAATTAGACGGAAGAGCAGGTTTTTAAACTTCACCCTGTCTTCATCCAGTTCCGTGGGCGACGCGTCCTCGCGTCGGCGGAAACTACGAATCAAAAGACAGGTCATAAGATTTGTGATTTGCGCTTCGCGCGGGTTTGAACATTAATGCTCGTTAATTGGACATTAATTATTTCGTTAATGCTTTCCTGCTGTTTTGCTTCGGTCGTGAATTCCCATGAATTCCCCATGAATTCCCCATGAATTTCATTGCACGATGATCCTCGTTGGAATTAATGAAGGATTAATGGGTAATTAATGGAGGTTAATGTTCCATCATCCGCAAATTCCATCCAGTTCTGTGGGCGACGCGTCCTCGCGTCGGCGGCAATTACGAATCAAAAGACAGGTCATAAGTTTTGTGATTTGCGCTTCGCGTGGGTATGAACATTAATGTTCGTAAATTGGACATTAATTCTTTCGTTAATACTTTCCTGCTGTTTTGCTTTGGTCATGAATTCCCATGAATTAATCATGAATTCCCCATGAATTAATCATGAAATTCATTGTACGATGATCATAGTTGGAATTAATGAAGAAATTCTGCAAGCACGTCGTTGTTAGTCTGAAAGGCCGCCGCTGCCCTTTTAGAATGCCGACCACGTTGGCGTACACCGACCGGTGTACGCACGAACATCGGTCGGTGTACGCATGAGCATCGGTCGGTGTACGTGCGTACTACGGTCGGTGTACGCCAACGTGGTCGGTGTTTTTGCATGACTTGGCTGCCAGTGTCGGGAGGATTATATCTTATGTTTAGGATTCAGTTCGCTTATACTTAATCAGAAGCTCAGTTAAGCAATATACAACGAAAGAGAACTCGCAACTTGCGGGGAGCATTGTGCCCTTCGCAATGTTGCGAGTTCTCTTATTTATATGGGGTAGACCCTTTTGTATGGGGTAGACCCTTTTATATGGGGTAGATCCTTCTGAAATTTTCAGAAAGCCTTACTTTACCACCTTCTTACCGCCGATAATGTTTACGCTGCCCTTTTGCGGAGCAGAGAGTCGGCGTCCTGAGAGGTCGTAGATGGTAGCGTCGGTCTCTACGAAGGGGCTCTTCACCTGACCGATGGCAGTGGGCACAGCTTCGAAGTTGAAGTCGCTATTGTCTACGCCTTCGAATACGAATACCGATGAGGCGGGCAGTGTGAAGGTCACTTCCTGGTCGATGTCGATAGGCGTATCAACGTCTACTCCCTTCAGTCCACCATCGACGCCAATCTTCTGGTCGGCAAACGAACTGCTCAGCGTAATGGTGGTCTTGAATGATTCTGGTATGTCGAACACCTTGCGCAGTGTGGTGACGAGGGTGCGCTCTTTCACGTCGGGGTTGCGCAGTGTGAGGGTGGTCTTCTTGCCGTTCCATGCAGCCCAGCCGTATACGTTCACCTTGCTGCCGTCCCACGGATTGCCACCTACCCAGTGGATGTCGGGCAATACGTCGGCATTGCGGTTCTGCCAATCCATGCAGTCGGAGAGTTCCTTCCAGAGCATGCCAGCCTTTCCGCTACCGTCCTTGATGCCATCCATCAGTTTGTAGTCGGCATAAAGCTCTACCATGCCCGAACCGCAGCCGAATGCGCAGCGCAGTTCGCGCACTACTCCGTCGTACTCCTGATTTCTCGGTGTGTAAGCTTTGCCGAAGTCGGTGAGGATGAATCCGTGAGTCATCAGCGTGTTGATGGGACAGAGCGGCGAGCCTTGTGTGAAGATCTTGTACACCTGGTAGTCGCGATACGTGATCCACTGTTCGCGGTCGGTGCCCGTATTGCCGATTTTCGAGCAGTCGGCATCTTGGCGCCATACGGCATCGCTGTAGTGGAACCAGAAGGGCGAAGCCCAGGTGCCCACGGTGGTGTTGAAGAAGATGTCGGGACGGCTCTTGCGCACATCGCGCTCGATGCTGATGATGCCTTCAGCATTCTCTATGCCAGTATCGCCAGCGTCGGGACCGAAGGCTGTGCCTTGGGCGCTGATACCATCAAACTTGAAGAAGCGGAAGTCGTACTTGCTGATCATGCTCTTGCAGCAGTCGACGAAGTACTGGTAGTAAGCATCGTTGCTCAGCTGCATGCCGCCACGTCCGTTCCAATACTTGCGTCGGTATGTGCCGCTACCGCCGTATCCGCCCACGGGGCCGAGCCATGCACCGATGCCCACGCCCATCTGCTTGGCGAGGTTGTCTTGCGGGGTGAATCCGTTGGGGAAGTTGGAGTTGAAGGTCCACGTGCCGTAAGCATCCCATCCATCGTCGAACACGAAGGAGTAGGGGGCTTTGTGGTAAACGTCGTAGAACTTGTCCTTCCAGTGCTGCAGCACGTCGGTACACTGGTCGCTGGTCATATTGCCCGTATAGTCGCCGTTCTTGTTGTCGGGGTCGGATGCGTCGTAGACGCCCTGATTGCCCTTGGCATTGTTGCGATCGATGTTGAGCTCGTACCATGAATTGTAGAGCGTAAATGCACGCCAGGGCACAGCTCTCTCTCTCTCGCTATATGCCAGGAATGAGCGGCGCTGCTGCCCAGGAGCTACGAGGCCTACTACGGAACTTACCTCCCAGGTGTTGCCCTTCTTCAGTGTAGTGTTGCGGCGCCAATAGCCCTGCATGGGCACTTCCGTCGGAGCCAACATGTGGAGCGTGTCCACCACGGTGTAGAGCATCTGGATGTTGCCCGAAGAGGTGAGTTCTTCCGTCTTCTTCGATACCATCATGCGCAGCGTATAAGTGCCCTTCTTGGGCACGCTGAGCGTGTAGACGTTGGCATTCTTGTTAGAGCCCGTGAAGCCCGCATGATAGTCGGAGGCGATGACGCTCTTTGCATCGTCGAGCAGGTCGACGCCTACGATGTTCAAGCGGTTGCTTCCGCTCGTATAGTTGAGCGTAGTGGTGAGCGTACCCTTGTCGTTGTCAAACTTCACGTTCATCTCCTTGGCATAGATATTGGGTGCAGCCTCGTCTTGCTCCTTCACGCGCCAAGGAATGTCGGTGTCGGCCACTTGTGTCCATGAAGCGGGAGTCCAGTTGCGAGTCACCTGCTCGTCGATGTCGAACGTGGTGAGGGGTACATCGGCATTGGGATTGCTTGAAGCTACGCGGAATTCTGCACAGCAAGCAAACTTCTGTCCGTTCTGAGCTGACTTGATGACCACCTTGACATACTGAGCTTCTACGGCCTGTGGCAGGTCTACCCATACCTCGCTCAGAGAGTAGGTGAGGGTGCCCTCCGTCTGCTTCGTAAGGTTATCGGCGTCGGTTCCGGTCCATATCTCAAACTCCTTGATATGGCCGTTTACGCCCACGGCTGCCTGGCGGGTGACGAAGCCTACGGATCCGACGGTCTGCACTTTCTTCATGTCTACCATAAACCAGTGGGGCATATTCTGTGCCGTCTTCGTATAGTCGGAGTGCCAGTAGGTGCTCGTATTGCCGTCGATGATGGCTTCGGCTTGTCCCGTCTTATTGTCGGAGTTCCATCCGTCTACGCTGACGGTCCATCCTGTGCGGTCGTAGATGGTGGGAGTCGCTGTGGTCGATTCACCTGTACCCGTCGTTTCGCTTTCAGCCTTCTTGCTCACCTTGTGCAGGCTCGCTGTTTGCTCTTCGCCTTTCTTCTCAATGAGGTCGTAGATCACCACGGGCACGCCAATCTTCTCGCTGAAGGTGATCGTACCATTGCTGTTGAAGTCTGATCGCTTCGTGCCAGCCACGAAGTAGCGCAGCACGTAGGCTCCAGCTTCGGGAATATTGAGCGTATAGACGTTGTTGCTCTTCTGTCCGCCAGTATATCCGCTATGGTAGTCGCTGGCAATCACCTTGCCCGTGCCGTCTACCACGTCGACGCCTACGATGTCGAGGCGGTGGTTACCGCTGGTGTACTGGAAAGTGAGGGTCTGACTGCCCGCCTTGCGGAAGGACACGTAGCCGCGTGTGCCCATCACATCGTCGGGCGATACCGACTTGTTGTCCACCTTGAGATCGGCTTCGCGAATGCTCTGAGGCAACTCGTCGCCTGGAGCCCATGCAAACGAACTGGAGTTCCAGCCCTTAGGTGTGAACGTGTCGAAGCCAGCATTGGCCACCTGTGCAGAGTTGACACCCATCGGCGTTTCGAGTCCGGCGAAGATCTTATCGCTTGCAAGCACTGCACCGCGTGTGTTGCCCACTACTACGGGCACGGTTTGCGCTTTCTCATTGTCCACGTTGTAGATCATGGGCGTGATGGACTGCATAGCTTGGTCGTCGGAAGCCGTCACTTCGAGCGTGGTGCGCAAGTAGTGACTTCCATCGCGCAATACGGCATGCCAAGTCACGGTGAGCTTGTCGCGCTTGAGCACCGCCTTGATGGCCTTGCCGTTGAAGCGGTCGGAGCCTTTCACGGCTTTAGCGTCGCCCGTAAGGTCTTCAGTATCTACGCTTACGAGATCCATGTCCGACGAGGTGAAACTCGTACCATCGCCGAGCACCACCTTGAAGAGCTCTGTGCCAGGCTTCAGATTCATCTCCTCGCATCCGTTGAAGATGAGTTTGCCATTCACCTTAGCAAATTGCGCTGTGAGCAGTGCATTCTTCAGCGTCCATTCCGTCGTGTTGTCTGTTTCAAGCTGTGCAATGCTGGCCTGCTGCGTCTGCGGGAAGATCACCTTCTGTGCGCGGATGCCCTGTCCGCCACCGATGATGAAGCAGCAGATGGAGGCAGTAAGCCAACGTCTCATGTTTCTGTCCATAATTTAGGTATAGATTTGTAGTAAATATATGCGTATAGATTCGTCATGTTAACAGAGAATGCCCCTCGGCCTTCCATGGGGAGCGACCTAAAGTCATCCTTGGTGGATTGAAATAAAACGGCATTGCTTCTTCCATCAAGTAGAGCTTGATGAAGTCAGTCTGTACATTCGTGATAGAATAAAGTTAACACTAAACTTTTCGCAACAAATCTACATAAAAATAATCACCCCCCCCGAATATTTTAGGATATATTATACATTATTTTCTTACTATAGAGGTTGTAGCGCTTATGGTGTGTTGGTCTTATTAGTTCTGGGGGCGACGCGTCCTCGCGTCGGCAACGCCTGCGGACAAGAAGTCTACTCAAAGATTATGAGAAGTTCACTTCCTTCTTTCCGTGGTGATGCCGACGCGAGGACGCGTCGCCCCCGGTATTGGCTGATAAAAGCTTACAGAACTAACAAAGGTTACTGCTTAAAGAACTCTGTGAAGGCTCGCACGCAGTATTCGTGGTCGCGCACGCTGCCTGTCTCGCGACAGCTGTGCATGGCGAGGATGGCATTGCCCATGTCGACTCCGCGCAAGGGTATGGACGATGCGAGGATGTTGCCCAACGTGCTTCCGCCTGCCACATCGCTGTGGTTGACGAAGCGCTGACAGGGCACTCCCGCCTTGGCGCAGATGCCTGCAAAGACGGCTGCCGAGGCGGCATCGCTTGCATACTTCTGTGCGGCATTAAACTTAATCACGGGGCCACCGCCCAGCATGGGATGATTGGTGGGATCGTACTTCTCGGGATAGTTGGGGTGCCATGCGTGGGCATTGTCGGCAGAGATCATAAAGGCGCGTTCCACCGCTTCGTAGAAGGCTTCCTCCGTGTGGCTCTGCGCCAAGGCAATGCGCTTGAGCATGAACGATAGGAAGGGGCTGGCTGCGCCTTGCTTCGTCTGTGAGCCTGTCTCTTCATTGTCGAAGATGGCAAGCACCTGCGTCGTGTCGGTCGAGGCTGAGGCAAGCAGGGCTTCCACTCCGGCAAAGCACATGGAGAGGTCGTCGAGTCGACCGGAGGAGATAAACTCATCGTGTGCGCCAAAGGTGCAGGCGGGCGTGGCGTCGGCGAGATAGAGGTCGAAGTCGAGTATGTCGGCAGGATTGAGGGGCGAAGTTTCGTGCTTGTTGAGTTCCTCAAGGATGAGATTCATCAGCATGTTGCCTGCTTCGAGCTTGTCGGTGATTTGCCCTAAGATAGGCAAAACGTCCTTCTGTCGGCTCAGCGCTACGCCGTCGTTCACCTGACGGTTGAAGTGGATGGCGAGGTTGCTAATCTGCAGCAGTGGACGCTTGATGTGGAGCAATCGCGTCAGCGGGTGCATCACGTCGTCGGTGCGCACGATTACGCGACCCGCGATGGTGAGCGGGCGGTCGAACCACGTAGACATGATCGGTCCGCCATAGACCTCGGTGTTGAGTTTCACCAGTCCTCCCTCGGTCGGCATTTCTGCATGAGGCTTGATGCGGAAAGTGGGGGAGTCGCAGTGGGCGCAGATCATGTGGAAGCCCGCTTCGGCGAGAGGCTTCTGGCCTATGCGGAAGGCATAGATAGAAGAGTCGTTCTTGCTGACGAAGAGTTTGTCGCCAGCTTTGAGTTCGCCCAGAGGCTGTCGCGGGTCTACTTGGCGGAATCCATCTGCCTTGAGCATATCAGAGATATTCTTCACCGCCAGGAAGTTGACTGGCGATGCGTCGAGAAATGAGAGTAGTCGTTGTATCATAACGTTTTGTTAACGCGTTAGCGGAATTTGTCAACTTGTTTACCCATTAACCAAGAGTTCCGCCAACAGGTTTTGTTAAGAGGGTTAGCCTAATACTAAGGAGAAGCGTAGGCCTAAGGCATCCGCTATTTTCAAGAATGTAGAAAGCTGCATGTCTGTTTGTCCTTTCTCTAATGCTGAGATGTATTCGCGCTTTTTGCCTATTTGCTCTGCCAAGGCTTTTTGGGTGACGTTCTGCCTTTTTCGCTCTTCTTTTAGTAGCTCTGCGTAGTACCAAGCTTTGGCTTTAGCATCGAACTCGTTGCGTTCGGCGCTATGCTCTTTTCCGTACTTTTCGTTTAGAACATCATCGAAGCTTCGCAATGATGATATTTTCTTTTCATTAAGTTTTAGCATATCAATACTCTGTATACTTGGTTAGAATCTTTTCTGCAGTCTTAATTTCTCCTTTGTATTGTTTCTTATCTTTCTTCAAGAAGGAGTTGAGTACAAGCACTCGATGCGCCTGTATAAAGTTGTCATGGTCAATAGCAAGCATGATTGACCGATATTCATCATGTCCGATAGAGATACGCAACTCATAGAAATCAGTATTTTCAATGCTTTTTACGAATTTCTTGTTGACTACGTATTGGGTACGTATCATGTTGAAAGCATAATCATACTTTTCTTGTGTGCGCTCGTTCAATCCATTGTAGAACTCTGAGAATTCTTCTGAAAAGATAATTGTTCGTATGGGACTCATGCTGCAAATGTAATTAATTTATATTATTAAAGCAATGATAGGGAATATATATCTTCCATGTCCTCTATTGATTTAACATAAATCTGTTGTAGAGTTTCCTGTTTATCTAAAAGTGCTTAGCATAACTGAAAGTTCTTCTCAGTATGGCAGATACCTCATAGAGTTGTCGCTGACGACTAATGCCGACGATAACGTTTGTCACTTCCTCATGTGATAAGCTCAAAAAAGTATCGCCCATAGTTGCTTCCCTTGCGGGGCAACTATGGGCGATATCGTTGTTTAGGGATGAAGTAGAGAAGATTCTTATTGTCTGTGAGGGTGCCGACGCGGGACGCGTCGGCCACAGAACTAATCAGAATGCAGGTACTTCTATACTTGATCGTGCGGTTACTTAATCTCCTTTACTCCATTCTTGATAGAGACGCCTTTGTAGTCTTCAGCTACCTTGCGACCTGAGAGGTCGTAGCGAAAGCCTTCTGACTGTGCAGACTGCAGGGCGCTGGCGCCTTGGATAGAGGTGGAGGTGATGGGAGAGATCACGTAGACCTTTGTCTCGCAAGCGCTGAGTGTACCCACGGTGAGGGTGTTCTCGATTGAAGCATCCTCCTTCGACCATACTTCGTGGCTGTTGTACTTCGTGTCGGCTTTGAGGTAGAGGTCAGTGAGGTTGAGGTCGGGAATGGTCACGGATGAAGTGCTACGGTTGGTCACTGATACGGCGATGCGTCCCTCAGTAAGGTCTTTCACGTAGACGTCGTAGCCCTTGTCTGTGTAGTTGGTAGTGCCTGTAGAGAGGTTAGCCATGTATTCAGCCTGCTGGCCGAGAGCATCTTGGTTGATAGCAAGGATCTCGGTGTTGGTCAGTGTGGCGATGTCGGCTTCGGTGATCAAGGGGTTGGGCATGGTCTGGTTGGCATTGGCTTCGCCCTTAGGAGTCTCGCGAAGGTCGCAAGTGAGTGCCAAGGGGCTTGCAAACATACACCAGAGTGACATCTGTGTGCGAGCCTGAGCGTCGGTCAGTCCGGTGATCTTTCCGCCGTTGCTCTGGTGGTTCTTCGTGTTGTTGCTCGGGCCGCCGAGTCCGTGCAGGCCGATACACATCATATCGAGGTCGTTGAAGCGGTTCACGCCAGCGTACATCCAGAGATTGCGCACTTCGTCGCATCCGCCCAGTACGCCGGGGCGAGAGTTATTGCCTATCCAGTCTTCGCGAGCATCGCTTGTGGCGCGCCAGCTTGAGCCGCCTGCTTCAGCACCCCAAGTCCAGGGCTGCGTCTTACCCCATTCGCAGATGTTGAATACGAAAGGCTCCTTGCCCTCCTCCTTGCGCTTGTCGTTGAGCTCGGCAATGACATTACCCATCTGGGTGTAGCTCACCTTGGTGCTTGCTTGGCTGTTGCAGTAGTCGTACTTCAGCATATCTACACCCCAAGAGTCGAACAGGGCGATGTGAGCACCCTCGTAGCCGTAAGAGCCGGGCTGATAGTTTTCGCAAGTCATAGAGCCTGCGTCGCTGTAGATGCCTACCTTCAGTTTATCGTTGATCTGCTTCAGAGCCGTCTTAAGGCCGCTGATGCCGTTGGGGAACTTAGCGGGGTCGTAGGTGAGGGCTGCCTTGTCAGATGACTGCTTAGCCCATGCATCGTCGAGCACGATGGTGTTGAAACCAGCATCGATGAGGCCGTGCTTCTGCATGCCCTTAGCGATTTCTACCATCTTGTCGTGGCTAATGGCGCGTGCGAACCAGTTCCATGTGAGCCATCCCATCATCGGAGTGGGCGACTGCAGGTGGTTGCTCACGATGAGCGTTACCTTAGTCTGAGTCTCCTCACCAGCTTCGTTGCTGAGGTTGATGGTATAAGTGTATTCGCCCTCTTCGGCGGGAGCCTTACCAGCGACGTACTTATACTTGTTGCCTGTGTTCAGACGGTCGTCGTTGAGCGTGAGGGTAGATGCGAGCGTGCCAAAGTCGACGCTCTTCACGGTCTCGCCCTCGTTGGTCACGAGCTTGTGAATGTAGGGAGCACCGGGTACGGCATACATGAGCGTGGCGCAAGGCATGGCGCCTGCTGAGGGATCTTCGATGTTCCAAGCAGAGTTGGAGTCGCTTGCCTTCCAGAGGTTGAGCACAGCGTTTTGAGCAATACCGCCTGTGAAGTTGAGCGAAGCCGATTCCGTCGTAGCATTCTCAATCGAGCCAGGGATAATGGCTACAGCGTCGTCAGAGATAAGCAGCATTTGCCAAGTGTTGGCAGTGTTCTTGTCGGTGGTATATTTTACGTTACTGCCTGTGGTAGCCTTCTGCGTGCTACCATTCGTGGTGGCTGTATAGTAGATGTAGCATTGTGCGGTCTGGTCGTAGATGTAGTATTTGCCCTGTCCCTCTTCGATGAAGATGAACTTATCGGCTTCAGCGCGATTCGTGGTGAAGAGGAGATTGTCGCCAATCTTCTTCACGTAAGCCAGAGGCATGTGGAGTCTGTAGGTATACTTCTTTTCAGCGTCGATGCCCGTGGTGGGGGTGAAGAATTGGATGAACGTCACGTCTACCTGGTAATTGGCATTGTCGATTGTCACCTTGCTCAGATAGCCACCGCCTACTTTCACCGTGATGTCTTTTGCTTCGAGCTGTTCGGCTTTCACCTCCTGTGTGCCCTGTGCGTTGAGGCCCGTGAAGGTCTGTCCGTTGATGATCACTTGTGCACCGTCGGGCATACCGTCGCTGAAGAGCTTGTAGGTGTGCTCCGTGCCCACCTCGCTAAAGGTCCAGCGTGAGCCCTTATCCTTGGCGCCATTGTCAGTCCAGAGGCCGAGCGTCACGCTGCCGTCTACGGGATTGTCGGAGCCTGTACCTTTGTACCAGTTGATGTAGATGCTTGCTACATCCGTAGTGGTGTAGGGCTGAATCTCGTAGGCTCCGCCAGTGGTAGTGGTAAACTTAAAGTACGACGTTGCGCTCTTCTCGTCTGTCATCTTGACGAAACCCGTCTGGGCGGAGTAAGAGGCGGCTTGATCATAGCTCACCCACTTCTGTGCCGTCACGTTGTAGATGTAGTAAGCGCCCTCTTTGTCGCTGCTGTAGAAGGCGAACTGCGCATAGTTGGCCTTCGTCTGCGTGGGCGAGGTTGTTGCGTTGCAATAATAGTTGTTGGCATTCATCATCGTGTAGCGATGTTCGGGAGTGCCACTTCCTGGGAGCGTTTGGCTTACCTCAATCCCTGCCACGGCGTTCAGTGCCAGCAAGAGTACTGATGCAATGCACAAACAGAGTTTGCGATAAAGTTGTGTCATAAGTAGATTGTGTAAAAAGGATTATGTAAAAGATATTTAGATTTAGCGGTGCTTTGAGGCTGCCTAATGGCTCTTGTAGAATCCCTTGACAAGCTATGTACAAAAAAGCCTAAAGTGTAATGAGAATCACTTCTGTTGCGAAGTAAATAATCATCCGGTGCAAAGATAGGCTTTTAAGTCCCCCCCACAAATAAAATGCGGATTTTTTTCAAGGACAATGCTAACTTCTATCCTCTGTTGATTCGTCCCACTAATTCGTCAGGTGTAAGTATTTCCATCTTTGAGAAACCAAACCACTTTTTCCCTAAGTCCTTGATGGAAGCTCCTACATGGTAAACAGCATCGTCAATGCAGAGAAAACGATCGTGTGACAAACGGAAAGTTTCATTGTATTAACAAAGGCGGCAAACTATGCTCGGGGAGCGAGACATAGTTTGCCGCAATGATTTGCTTGAGTGTGGAAAGAGGCGTGCCGCTTACTTCGTGGCGTTGAAGGGGAGGGCGCCTTCGCGTAGGGTGAATGCTGAGAGAGAGAATGTCTTGCCGCTTTGGCCTAAGAGGATGGGGGCGGCGGGCAGACTCTCGTTGGGCTGGATGGGAAATTTGGCAGAGCTCGGCTTAGAAGCAGAGGCGCTGGACTCTGAAGCAGAGGCGCTTTGCTTGTTGAAGGCTGTGCCTTGCAGTCCTCCGTCGATGTAGATCTTGATCATGCCGTTGCGCTCACGGAGGCAAACGATGCGGTGGGGCAGGGCGTCGTTGACAGTGCGCGGCGATGTGAATGAGAGCGCGCTGCCCACCTTGAAGCATACCTTGCCTTGCTCCAGAGATACGCTGTAGGCTGAGGCTTGGTCGGCTATGATCGCATTGGACTCGGAGGTCGAGAGCGTGAAGTCGAGCGTGAAGTCGCCCGTGCCTTGGAAGGATTTGTCAGAGCCTAAGCGCACTTGCTCTTGAAGCGTTACGGGCTTTTCGAGTTTTACCAGAATGCTGTCGGGAGCGAAGTAGAATGCGGGCGATGTGGCGCGGGTCACATTCTTCTGCCAATCGGTAAGGCCGTTGATGCGAACGGAGTAGAGCTTCGAGTCGGTCAGTTGCTTGCCGAAGGTGAGATGGAGTGTGCGGTAGTCGGCATCTGTGCTGACGGCTGTGGCGCGGGCTACGCGTCGGCCGTTGGAGAGGAGTTCGAAGTCGGCAGCCTTCGCCACTACGGGCTTGTCGAGCGTAAGCGTCACTTCTCCCTGCTGTGTGCTGCGAGCGGTAAGGGGCGTAGCGGCAGTGGCGTCTTTCGTAGCGAAATGGAGGAGTTTGATCTCGCCCGGCTTGAGTGTCAAGGTGAGTGTAGAACCATAGCTGAGCAGAGGCGTGGTGCAGATGTCGGCATAGTTGCTGGCTTCGGCAGTGACCTGCTCGGGATTGCCGGTATACTCCATCAGCAGGTTTGTGCTCAGCTTGTCAGCCGTCTCGGGCACACCCACGGTCTTGTCGAGCTTGAAGGTGTAAGTCTGTTCCTTGTTCGAGGGGTTGCGGAAGGAGACAATGCCTTCTGCCTTGCCCGACGGAGCATCCTTTCTCCAGCACGAATAGCCGTAGACCTTGCCCTCCAAGGGAGAATCGCCGAAGTAGATAGAGTTGCGCAGCGTCTGGTAGTGCTGATCGATGAAGTTCATAGCCTCGGCATTGATCATCCACTTGTTGCCCTCGTTCATGAGGTTGTAACTATAGAGCATCTCCCAGAAGGCCGTGCCACGCGTGGCCATCATGTAGAGATAGGCACGAAACTCTGCGTCGGTCATGGCATTAGGCTCTACGCCGCCTGTCTTGCCATACACGGGGTCGTGATTGAAGATGTGAGCTTGCGGGAATTGCAGTTGCTGCTTGTTGATAAACACGTAGTAGCGGTCGTCGCGGTAAGAGAGCTGTTGGTCCATCTCACGCTCGCGTCCGTCGACCACGGCATGCCACATATCGCGTGAGTTCTGAATCCACACGGAGTTGCTCCACTGCAGGATCCAGGGCGAGGGATTGACGTAGCAGGTGAGGTTGATCCACAGGTCCTCTCCTCGGCTATTGGCGTCGGCATACATTGCCGAGAGCGAACGGTACCAGCGTTCCCAGTGCTCCGTGAAGTAGTAGTTGCCGTTCTTGCCGCCTGTGATGTATCGGCCGTTGGTGGAGGCCTGCGGCTGCTGGGTGGCAAAGCCGTCGAGCTTCCAGTAGTTCACGCCATAGTTGCGCTGCTGCGTGATGAAGAAGTCGCGCAGTTTGTCTACGTAGACGGAGTCGCCCGTCACGGCGTCGTAGGTCGTTGTGCTGTAAGTGCCGTAGCCATTCTTTTCGAGCAGTTTGCCCCACTGCTGATTGAAGTTGTAGCCGCCACGCGGACCGAGCCAAATGCCGAATCCCGAACCGTAGCGGTGGGCAATGTCACTTGCCCCTTTTAGGCCTGTGGGAAACTTAGAATTGAATTCCCAGAAGCCCGACTTATTGGGCGTATCGCCCGATTCGGGCGTGCCCACCTGGCTGTAGTTGTTCCATCCGTCGTCCACCACGTAAGAGTCCATCGGGCGGAGTCCGTACTGCGAGAATCCACGTTCCATCTCGCGGAAGGAAGAGTTGATGCGATCCTCAGTGATGTTCATCATCCAGTCGTACCAAGAGTTGTACTGCAGGCGCGGCTTGATGGGGCGTGCTATGCTGTTGATGTATTGGAAGAAATCCGTGCGAATCACGTTCTTGTCGGTGGCAGAGCGTGTGGCGCCTATCACGTTGGGCCACGTCTGGAACTGTCCATCGGCATTGAGTCGGTGCTCGTTGAGGTCGAGCGTCTTGAGCGACTTGCCGCTGTAGTAGCGCGTGTGGTACATGCCATTGGCATCGATCTCATTCTCCGCTTGTGGAAATTCCGAACCGAAGAACAGTCCGTCGATGTAGACCGGCTGCCCCAGCGTGATGGTATAGGCCGACATGCCGCCTTCGCCGCCAGCAGCCTGTTGCCGCGTCCACTTATTGACGTCTGCCACCTGCTGCGTGCCGAGATTTTCCATCTCAATGTAGTCGATGGGCAGGGTGCGCGTAGCCGCATCGGCAGCCTTGATGAGCAGGTATTTGCGCATGAAGTGGTCGTTGTCCTTCATCTCCACCACCATGTCGACGTCCCAGGTAGAGGTCACACCGTCGGTAGGATTCGTGTAAGCAGTTGGGGCGAGGTCGAACACTACTCGCTTGCCACCCTCGATCTGTTCCACGCGCACGTCGTTGAGCTTCATGCTCGAAGCTTTCAGTCCCGTGGCGGGAGCGGTAGAAGCCTTCACCTCTTCGTCGGTCAGATAGAACTCTGCGCAGGCGCCAAAGCTACCGCCGTTGGTCGACGAGGTCTCTACAAACTTCACGTACTTGGCGGTGTAAGCCTTACCGAGCGATACCCACACGGTCTGCACGCCAGTGTAGTTCATTTCGCCTTTCTTGGCAAGCGTCCATTTCTTCTTATCGTTGGAGATATACAGTTCATATCCCTTCACGTTGCCGTTCGACAGTGCGCCATAAGCACCGCCTCTTGGCAGATAGCCAAATGCACGGAAGGTGCTCTTCTTGCCCAGCGAGATGATGAGGCTGTGGGGCAGAGCATTGCTCTCACTCTTGTGGCCACCACCCGTGGGAGTGGCATACCACGTGTGCCACATTGTGCCATTGTCACCATCGATAGCAAGCTGCGGATCGCCCACAGTGGCCGATTCGTCACACCAGGAGTCGGCTTCTGCCCGCCACTTGCTGCGGTCAAGACTCTTGTGCTGCCTTGTCTGTGGATTGATCGTAAACTCTTCGCTGCCCGCGCTGGGGGTGAAGATGATTTGCTCTGCGCGCTTATTGACCAATTGTCCGGGGCGCAGATGCCCATCTGCAATGCTAAATGTGCGCGACAAGTATTGGTTGCCAATCGTTACGACACTCCCGTCGCGGCTCACGCTCACCTGTGCTTGGGCAAGCGCAGCACTTGCTGCCATCAGTGCCGGCAGTATGAATTTATAAGAATGGTTCATTACGTGTATCGGATTAGAGTCTATATATAATATATATAACCTATTTTGAAAATCAGAGTTGTTCAGTTGGAGAATGCTCCTCCTTAGCCTCTGCATTATGAGGCTTACCATGTGCAGAAGGGGCATCACTATCCTTCGGATCGTCCAAGTAGACGCCCGCACGGCGTTCCGTCTCGATGTCTTCATCGTCGAGATGGTCGCTGATGGGGCTCCCTGAGGAGGAACTATCCGCGGCGCCCTCGCCCACCACGTATCGCTTATAATAAGAGATGGCAAGCGTCGTGACGGGGAGCGCCAGTATCAGTCCGATAATGCCCAGTGCATATCCCCACACGGAGAGCGAAAGCAGGATGATGGCAGGCGGGAGTCCCATGATCTTGCCCATGATGCGCGGGGTGAAAATCGTGTCCTGCAGCACCTGTACCACGAGGTAGACGATGAGCACCAAGCAGAGTAGCCACCAGAAGTTTTCGCCCGTCTCGGCCGATTTGAGCAAGGCCAGCAGAGCAGCTGGTACGAAGCCCACCACCTGTAAGTAGGGCACGAAGCTAATCACGCCGATGAGGCATCCCAACCCGATGGGCATGGGGAACCCGATAATCAAGAAGCCTATGGAGAACATCACACAGTTGCTCAGCGCCACGAGCGCCTGTCCGCGGAAGTAGCCCGCCATGCCGTGCTCAATGTCTGCCACCAGTTGCGAAGCAAAGGCTCGCTTGCTGCGTGGCACAAAGTGGATCCACCCATTGGCATACTTCTCATAGTCCGTAAGGATAAAGAGGAGGTAGAGTAGGGCAATGAGCGAAGCTACGATGTTGACAATGATGCCCGCCGTGCTCAGCAGTACGCTCCACACCTTGGGCAGCGTGTTGCGGATGGCCTCTACCACGTCGTCTTGCTGCAAGAATTGCGCCACCTGATACTCGTTGATGTGCTTATGCAGATACGCCTGAATAGGCTCCGGTATGGCAGGATTGTGAGCACCCTTTTGGATATATTGGAGCGCCACGTCCTTGAGGTGTCCCATCTCTGCTATCATGGGCGGCACCACTAAGTAGAAAAAGCCCGCCAGCACGCCACACGTGAGCAGTATGGTGATGATGATGCAGAGCAGCCTATTTCGGAGTCGGCACTTTACTTGCAGAAAGCGCACCATGGGGTAGAGCAGGTAAGCCACTACCCACGCCACGAAGAAGGGGATGAGCACCCCGCTCAAGTAGTAGAGCGCTGTGCCAATCAATGCGATGATAAGCAGTGCGATAACGCCGCGTATGAATCGATCGAAAGTGATCGTATTGCGGCCGCCCACCTTGAAGGGGCGAGGAGGAGTTTCGGTGGTAGACATATGAATGCGTGCTATATGAAATGAATGTTTATTCTTCCATCAGTTCTGTGGGCGACGCGTCTCGCGTCGGCAGCAATAGCGGGCAAGATGCTTGCTTGCTGATGTGCGAGAAGCAGAAATCTTGCTCGCAGGCCGCGCCGACGCGAGACGCGTCGCCCACAGAACTGGTGGATTCCGAGTAGTTCGTTGTGATTCTGAATGTGTTGTTCACTTGCAAAGTTACGCTTTTTAGCGTGATACGCACCTTTCTCTTTCTAAAAAGCCCTTTTCTCTTTCTAAAAAGCCCCATTATCATCCTAAAAAAAGCCCCTCTCGTTCCTATCTCTTGAGAGAATGTGAACGTGAGGGGCTAAAGTGTGTGTGCGTCAGCAGGGGACTACGGGGGGATTATTCATCCACGTCGTCCCACGCATCGCCTTGTTCGCTCCAATCTGCCTTCTGGCTCCAGCGAACGTCAGTATTCTTGTCTTCGCCTACTCCGATGCCTTTGCCTCCGCTAATGCTCAGCAGGGCATCTTCGGTGAAGAGGCTTACTTTGCATGAATAGGGCTGAATATATTGTTTCTTCATAATCTTGAGTGTTGAGTTAGAATGAGTTGATAATAGAGAAAGTGTATCAGCGAGCAATGTACTTCTTGCCATTCTGGATGTAGAGGCCACCCTTCACGGCACGCATCACGCGGCGTCCGCTCAAGTCGTAGATAGGAGCGTTACCATTTTCAGTAGCGATGGTAGCGTGGTTGATGGCAGTAGTGGTAGCGTCGAAGTTCAGTGCTACAGCGTTTGTTCCGCTGAGGATGCTCTTAGCCAAGTAAGCACGGTTGGCAGGAAGTGCAGCTGTGCCGCTGGCGGTGTAGAAGCCCACGAAGTTGTCGGTCGTTACGCCAAACACGAGTTTGTCGGTGAGGTCGGCGAATGCGATCTCGCTTGTAGTGCCCACGAGCTGGTTGCCAGAGAGCGAAGTCTCAGTAGCTTTGGCATTGGCGGTGAGCACGATGTTGGCAGCCTTGCTGTCGCTCTTGATGAGGATGCCTGAGTTGGCGGGGATCACCTTCGTGCTGACGTCAGTCATATCGAGTGTAGCGTTGTCGGCATTGTATGCGCCAGTGTAGAGCTTAGCATCCGTAGTGTTGCTGCTTGCTACGGCGAAGTCGAAGGGAAGGGCGAGGGTAGCGAATGAGGCTACGAGGCCGTCGGTGGTGTTGAGATCGACGGTGAATTCGGGCTCGAGGAAGAGGAAGCAAGCGCCGTTCGACTTCATATTCCATGTGCCGATGTTCAATCCGCTTACACCGCCATTGTCAAGCACGTTGCCGTTCTGCAGGGTTGCGTTGGCATGGCAGAGTATGAATGTTTTCGCCTTCAGCTCAGCCTTGTTGGCATCGGTGATGCTACCATCGGCACTGATGATATCGCCACCATACACCTTCCAGAGGTTGTCGCTCTCGGTGCTTGAGGGAGTGGCGTAAGTAGCACCATTGTTGGCGCTCTGCTTTACGAAGCACTTGCCCGACTTGTTCATCACCTTGAAGCCCGTGAAGGGATTGCCCACCATGCGCCAGAGGTCGTCTGCCACACCGTTGAGCGTCGTGTTCTGATAAGCGCCGTTGCCTGCTGCGCGCACGATAGTGCTCGTGCTATTGGTGTAGATCTTGCGGTCGCGAGTAGAGATGTTGCCTGTCAGGTAGCCCCAATGCGGAGTTTCGCTCTCTGTGAGTGAGAAGGGGAAGGGGTAGCTGCTGAGGTCTACTTCGATAGTCTTCGTAGTAGCTTCTGTCACGGTACCTTCGGGAGTTGCAGCAGTCACGAAGTTGGGCAGATTGCCTGGAGTGGGGTAGGCTGCACCTGCGGCTGCTTTCGTGGTATATGTGCCTACTTGTGTGCCGTTGATGGTATAGTTGTAGGTCACGTCGTAAGCAGTCTCCGTAGTCATTACTTCGTAGAATTGGAATTTAGCGATTTCGCCGCTTGTAGCAGTTTCGCTGTAGGTCCAATACTCCATGCGGTTGGTGCTTCCTTTCGAGCCGCCCAGTGTGAGGAAAGCCACTTGGTTGGTATTGAAAGTGCCAGCCGACTTGAGCTGACACCAGGTAGCATCGTCGGCCTTGGCGGGCACTGCCACGCGGGTGAGCTGACCTGCAGTGGTGCTCAGCTGTCCACCATTATGTCCGTTGCTCGGAGCTGCGGGGATGTAGTTACCACCGCTCACTTGCAGCGTGATGCTTTGATCCGTGTTGACGGTCACCACCCAAGTGTAGTTGGTAGCAACGGCTTTGCCTCGCAGATCGTTGGTCGAAGTGGAGGCATCAGCTTGTGCTTGGCTTGTACCACTACCAGAGAGAAATTTTGCGGTGGAATAGTCTGTTCCGTCACAGTTCTTGTCGGCAGCCACAAGGATGGCGTACGATTTGCCCGACTCGAGGTTGGCATACGGAGTAGCAGTAGTAGCATAGTACTGATACTGCGTCTGTGCTCCTGCTGTGGCAAAGGATGCCAACAGCATGGTCAAAAGCGTAAATGTCTTTTTCATTAGCGTTATTATTTATGGTAATATTAGATAGTTATGTCTATGTGTTCACCTCGCGTTTGCATAAGCATGCATCGTAGTTCTTTCTGGGCCGCAAATGTATATATTTTTGCTTAAATATAATCGGGGGGGGTAATAAAGAATGTTAATAGTGTTAATTCTGGCATCAAATCCTTTTACGAAATGTATATATTCATAGGCATAGCTTAATAATATGCATAGTCAGGAAACTCTTTTTTATGGAAAGCAAAGCCACAGAATGGGTACGAAAAAAATTCTATTCCTACCTAAAAAAATCGGAAAAGCCACGTTTTTTGTTTGTTCGCCCGCAAAATAGCTCTATATTTGCACCATGGGAACACTGTATTTGGTGCCGACACCCGTCGGCAATCTCGAAGATATCACGCTCCGCGCACTGCGGATACTCAAGGAAGCCGACCTCGTACTGGCAGAAGATACCCGCACCTCGGGCATCCTCTTGAAGCACTTCGATATCAAGAATCAGCTCGTGTCTCACCACAAGTTCAACGAGCACCAGACCGCCGAAGCCTTTGCCGCCCGCATGGCAGCTGGCGAGGTGATGGCACTCATCTCCGATGCTGGCACCCCCGGCATATCCGATCCAGGATTTATGCTCGTGAGAGCTTGCGTGGCTCGTGGCGTCACAGTGCAATGCTTGCCCGGCCCCACGGCCTTTGTGCCCGCTCTCGTAGCGTCGGGGCTTCCTTGCGAAAGGTTCACTTTCGAGGGCTTTCTGCCACAGAAGAAGGGGCGTGCCACACGCCTTGCTGCTTTGGCAGAAGAGCCCCGCACGATGATCTTCTACGAGTCGCCCTACCGAGTGGTCAAGACGCTCGGTCAGTTTTGCGAAACCTTCGGTCCCGACCGCCGTTGCTCCGCCTGCCGCGAGATATCCAAGGTGCACGAAGAAAGCGTGCGCGGCACCCTCTCTGAGGTGCTTGCCCACTTCACCGAGCATGAGCCACGTGGCGAGTTCGTCATCGTAGTAGAAGGGTGTGAACAGACCAAGAAGAAGCGCAGTAAAGATTATCAGAAGGATAAGGAAAACGCTTCCCATGACTAATTTTTACAGCATCGTAGGGAAATTTTTTCTCTTCCCATGACTAATTTTTCCTCCTCCCACCACTAATTTTCGTGCTGTCATAGGGAGTGAAAATCAGCACAAGGGCAAACGAAATATTCCCCTAACAGACCAAGAAACGACTAAACGCGAATAGGCTATTTGCCATCTGACACCGACGATGCCCATTCCTATATAATATACCCATTGGCGGGATTCTTGGTTAACGGGTTAACAGGTTAACGAGTTGACAAGTAAATAGGTCTTAGACTACTTGCTTCGTTTAAAAAAGAATGGTTAGACTCGACAAACTTACCTGTTCACCTGTTAACTTGTCAACCCGTTTACAAATTCCGCAAACGCGTATAATATAATAGAGGATGGTCACGTCATGCCCTCAACGACACTCCTCAGAGGAGCGAAGCAGGGCACTATTATCAACCGCAAATCAACACATCGCAATGAAAAAGTTACTTACGCTGCTTATGGCAGTATGCACCCTGGCGTTTGTAGCCTCGTGCAGTACAAAGAAAGAAAAGGAACAAGAAGCCGCCGATCCCAATACGGCTACCATCGACTCCTTGCGCCAGGCTCTCGCTCAGTCACAAAACGAGTCGAGCGACATGATCGAGACCCTCTCGCAGATACAGGATGGGTTCGACCAGATCAATGAAGCCGAGGGCGTGGTCAATGTGGAGAGCCGCCAGGGCGAACGTGGCAACAAACAGCGCATTCTCGACAATATGGCGCTCATCCAAAACAAGCTCAAGCTCAACCGCGAACTCATAGCCAACCTCCAGCAGCAGCTCCGCTCCTCCAACCAGAGCGATGCGCGCACCAAGGCAAAGCTCGAAGAGATGGTGAGCAACTTCAATAAGCAACTTGAGGAAAAGAGCCGCGAGATAGAAGACCTCCGTGCACAACTCGCTGAGAAGGACATCAAGATAGCCGAGCAGGGCGAACAGATCAACTCGCTCAACTCCAGCGTGAACGATCTCACGCAGAAGAACGAGGAGAAAGCACGCACCGTAGCGGCTCAGGACAAGGAACTCAACACTGCCTACTACGTGTTTGGCACGAAGCGTGAGCTCAAGGAGCAACGCATCCTTCGCCGCAACGACGTGCTCAAGGGCAATGACTTCAATAAGGACTACTTCACCAGCATCGACCTGCGCGTGACGAAGACCATCAAGCTCTATTCGAAGAGTGCCAAGCTGATGACCAATCATCCTGCAGGCTCCTACTCGCTCGACAAGGACGCTCAGGGACAGTACACCCTGCGCATCACCAATCCACAGGCATTCTGGAGCGTGAGCCGCTACCTCGTGATTGTGGTGAAGTAAAGCGTTACAATAAGATTTACGCATAATCATGAAATATATTCCTACGTTGCGAGGCACCATCTTGACCATGCTTTGCATGAGTCTGACGCTTACCTCGTGTAGTTACAATCAGTTTGGAGCAGTGGCCACAGGCAGCAGTCTGGGCGGCATGCTCGGTTCGAGCATTGGTGGCTTGATGGGAGGTCCGCGAGGATCGGACAAGGGCACCATAGCCGGCATGGTGCTTGGCGGAGCCGTGGGTGCAGTAGCTACTGCCGCACGCAATCAGCACAATCAGCCCCGTACGGTACAGTCAGACAACTCCTCGTCGCAGACCTATCAAGACGATGCTTACAATTCCTCATCGTCGGGCAATGACGGCGTAGTGAGCTACGATACTTACAACTCCTCGCGCTATCGCGTGCCCTCGGCAGCTCATTCCGACCTGGAGGATCTTGAAGTAAGCAATATCCACTTCCTCGACGACAACAACAATCAGCGACTCGACGACGGCGAGCGTGCCCTCATCGTGTTTGATATCTACAATCGGGGCGCCAAGATGCTCTACAACGTTGCTCCCAACATTACGTGTTCGAGCAAGCGCGTAGCCGTATCGCCCGCAGCTACCATAGCTTCGGTGCTTCCCGGTCAGGGCATTCGCTATACAGCCTCCGTCGTGGCGGTGCGCCGATTGAAAGATGCTCCCCTGCGCTTCACCGTCAGTTTTGGCACAGGCAAGCAGCAGGTTGTGGTCAAGACTTTTGAGATATAAGGTTAGTGAGTTTAATAAGTTTATGAGTTTAATGAGTTTATAAGTTTAATGAGTTTATTAAGTTTAATAAGTTTATGAGTTTAAATCCCTAAGCTCAGCTTGTAAGCCCTCATAAATAAAGGCTCATCCATAAAAGGGAGAGTGTGAAACACTTGTAAGAGAGTGTGCATGCTCTCCTATTTATGTGCACATTTCTAAGCGACCTTCTCCTTCTTCAGCCAATACCGGGGGCGACGCGTCCTCGCGTCGGCACATTTAATAGTAACGAAGGGCTTATTGCCCGCAGGTGATGCCGACGCGGGGACGCGTCCCCCAGTATCGGCTGATTTCCAGAATATTATTACTAGAAGCGAGCAAGCCTGTAATACTTAATACTTTATACTTAATACTTCAAAAAAAAGATGTACAAATCAATTCTCCGACTTGGTCTCCCCATAGCCATCGGTCAGTTGGGCGTTATCATAATGGGCTTTGCCGACACCATGATGGTGGGGCGATACAGCACGGATGCCCTCGCGGCAGCATCGTTTGTCAATGCCGTGTTCAACCTTGCCACCTATATGCTCTTAGGCTATAGCTACGGACTTACCCCCCTCGTAAGTGCACACATGGGACGTGGCGAACGAGCACAAGCTGGTGCCACACTTAAGCACGGACTCATCTGCAACGCAGCCTATGCCGCCCTTATCCTCGGACTTCTGCTCGTGGTCTACGCCTATGTAGACTGCTTGGGACAGCCCGCGGAACTCCTTCCGCTCATCCGCCCTTATTTCCTCACCATATGGGTGTCGATGCTCTTCGTGGCACTATTCAATGCCATGAGACAGTTTACTGACGGCATCTCAGAGACCTCCACCGGCATGTGGGTGCTCCTCATGGGCAATGCGCTCAACATCGTGGGCAACGTGTTGCTTATCTACGGCGTGGGTCCCTTCCCACGTCTCGGACTACTTGGGGCAGGACTGAGCACGATGACGTCGCGCATCGTGATGGCCCTGGTGCTCGGCGCAATGCTACTGTGGCGCCGACATTATGCCGACTTCCGTGAGGGATTTCGCTCCATTTCCCTGCGTTGGGACGAACTTAAGCGCGTCAACCACTTATCACTACCCGTGTCCATGCAGATGGGTATGGAAACGGGGGCATTCACCGTGAGCGGCGTGATGGCGGGATGGCTTGGGGCTGTCGATATGGCCACCTTCCAGATTATGATCACACTGGGCGGTCTGGGATTCTTGCTCTACTATAGTTTCGGTTCGGGCATCAGTATCCGCGTGGCCAACTTCTACGGACAGGCCGACTGGACCAACGTGCGCCGCTCCGCCCGTGCTGGCATGCACATTCTGCTCGCCATGATGGCATGCTCCTCGTCCATCTTCTACTTCGGAGGAGAAAGCATCATCCGCTGCTTCACCTCCGATCCCGCTGTGGTGGCTCTCGCGCTTAGTCTCATCTTCCCGCTGATACTCTATCAGCTCGGCGACGCCATGCAGATATGCTTCGCCAATGCCCTGCGCGGCACCTCCCATGTGCTGCCCATGATGTGGATAGCCTTCGTCAGCTACATCGTGGTCAATATTCCAGCCTCCTACCTGCTGGCTTTCCCTCTCGGGCTGGGCATCACGGGGCTCTATCTTGCCTTCAGTCTCGGACTGTTTGTAGCTGCCGGACTCTTCTGCTGGCAGTTCTACCGCGTGTGCCGAAAGCATAGATGAGGCTGTGCGCGAAAGGGGACGTTATGGCGCGGAGTGGGCATGCTTGATCCATAAAAACGCATTGTCTCCTTGGCACACTGCACAAAAAGCCGTACCTTTGCTAAGCACATACAAGCTATACGCGTTGGCGGAATTTGTTAACTTGTTTACCCGTTAACCAAGAATTCCGCCAACGGGTAAGCTATATTACCTACGCTCTATATGACCGACGAACTCAATCATTATCTTCAGCGCCATCGACGCGCCATACAGCTCAAGCAACTTGGCATACTCAAGGCCATCGATGCCGTCTGTGCGCGCAATCACATAGACTATTGGCTCGACGGCGGAACCATACTCGGTGCCGTGCGCCATGGAGGGTTTATCCCTTGGGACGACGATATCGACATTGCCATGCGGCTCGAAGACCTGCCCCGATTCGTAGAAGCTGCTCGACGCGAACTGCCTGACCATCTCTACATACAGACTCCCTCGACCGATCCTTCGGTGCGCCTGCCCATCTACAAGGTGCGCGATCGCAACTCATTCCTCGTGGAGGCTGCCGACGACTTTGCTCGTCCTTACGGCAAGGGACTCTACGTCGACATATTCCCGATGATGCCCTATCCCAGCGTGTCGAAGAAGTTTGTGCGTCGCGTTACACGAGGGTATTGTCGCGCCAATGCCATCCTTTGCAGCCAACACTACTATTCGTGGCGTTCCGTAGCAGAACTATTCTATTTCGGGCTGAAGCGAGCATGGTGCCGTCTGCAATGGAACGTGGCATGCCTCTTCCGCATGAAGGGTGAATACACCTCGAATACGCTCAACAACAATGGCTACGGCATCATGCACCGCACCGACAGCATATTCCCCACGCGCCGCATCCAATTTGAAGACGCAGAATTCTCCGCTCCCGCCAACCCCGATGCCTATCTCACCGACCTCTATCGCAACTATATGCAGCTTCCTCCCGAAGACAAGCGCGGCGGTCATGCCGTGTTCTATGTGGAGACGCTGCAGGGGTAGAAAGGGTTTGAAGTTTTAAGGTTTTAGGTTATAATGTTACTTTAGACTTCATGAGGCCTCTTCAGATAGTCTGTAATACTTAATACTTTATACTTAATACTTTCCCCGCAAAGGAAGTGTAATACTTTATACTTTATACTTAATACTTAATACTTTCCCCGCAAAAGGAGGAATGTAATACTTAATACTTCTCTATTGGATCTTTCCGTACTCATCCTCTTCTTCAATCGTCCCGACAAGTTGGCTACGCTCTTTGCCGAGGTACGCAAGGCACAGCCCGCACGGCTCTTCCTCTATCAAGATGGACCGCGCGGGCCACACGACGTGGAGGCCATGGAAGTCTGTCGGCGCATCGTGGCAGACGTAGACTGGCCCTGCAAGGTGTATCGAAAGTATCAAACTGAAAACTTCGGGTGCGATCCCTCCAACTACCTCTCGCAGCAGTGGGCATTCTCGCTGACAGACAAGTGCGTGGTGTTCGAGGACGACGATGTGCCCTCGCAATCGTTCTTCACTTTCTGCAAGGAAATGCTCGACCGCTATGCCGACGATGAGCGAGTGGGCATGATACAAGGATTCAATCAGGAAGAACGCACCACCGACGTAGGGCAGGACGACTACTTTTTCACCTCCAACTTCAGCATATGGGGCTGGGCATCGTGGAGCCGCGTGGTGCTCGCTTGGGACAAAGACTATCAGTGGCTCTCCGATCCAGAAGCCGTGGCACGCATACAGGCCCTTACCGAAGAACGCCGACTGCGCAAGGACTTCCTCCCCATGGCTCGTGCCCATAAGGCAAGCGGAAAGGCATTTTACGAGACCATCTTCCACGCCCACCTGCTTCTCCACTCGCAGCTGGCCATCGTGCCACGCGTCAACATGATCAGCAATCGGGGCGTGACAGACGACTCCGTGCATTTCGCTGGAAGCGTGCAGAGCCTTCCGCGTGGTTACCGCCGCATCTTCACCATGGGACACCACGATCTGCAGTTCCCGCTCCACCATCCGAGCTACATCGTAGACCACGTGCGCTTCCGCCAACGCGTCTATCGCATCATGGCATGGCGCCACCCGTGGGTGAAGCTATGGCGCTCGCTTGAAGAGCTTTACCTAAACCTCCGCCACGGTCAGTGGCAACGCATCACCGGCGCCTTAACAGGAAGGCTTGGAATTGTGATTAGGGGAAGAAAGTATAGGTAAGAATGTGCTTTCAGATAAGTCCTTCACCAGTCTGCAAGGTGCCGTTTACGAATTGCAGGTAAGGTATTACTTATTACTTATTACTTAAAAAAAACTGTGTTTTCTCTTCACTCCCTCACCACAGGCTACGGCCGCACCCCTATAGGCAGCCATCTCAGCGCAACACTCCTCGCGGGAAAGCTCACCGCTCTGTTGGGCCCCAATGGAGTGGGGAAGAGCACCCTCTTGCGCACCCTCAGCGGCCTGCAGCGTCCGCTCGCCGGCAGCATTACTTATAATGATACAGACATCTCGCAGCTTTCGCCCAAGGAAATGGCAAAGCAACTAAGCGTGGTGCTCACCTTCCGACCCGAAACAGAAGCCATGACCGCGGAAGAAGTAGTCTGGGCAGGGCGCATACCCTATGCCGGACTCCTCGGGCGTCGTCACACAGAGGATGAACAACGCGTAGAGAAAGCCATGGCGCTCACGCAGACCACCCGCTTTGCTCAGCGCCCCCTGACCACACTGAGTGATGGAGAACGTCAGCGCGTGTTTATAGCCAAAGCCTTGGCACAAGATACCCCCATCATCGTGCTCGATGAGCCTACCGCCTTTCTCGACTTCGGATCAAAGGTGGAAATGGTGCGACTGCTCGCCCGCCTTGCTCATGAAGAGGGAAAGTCCGTGCTCATGTCCACCCACGACGTGGAACTTGCCCTCCACCTCTCCGACGAACTTTGGCTCCTTTCCGCCTCAGGCATAGCGCAAGGCACTCCCAATGCCCTTGCCGCAGATGGCACAATCGCCCAATTCTTCGCTCACGACGGAGTGAGATTCCTCCCCCAAGAGATGCGTTTCGATTATGGCGAGATGGCGTGAATGCAGAAAAGTATTACTTATTACTTATTACTTGAAGAAAAGTATTACTTATTACTTTTTACTTATTACTTGAAAGAAAGGTATTACTTATTACTTTTTACTTGGAAAAAAATATTACATGATAAGAGCAAGAATGTAATACTTAATACTTTATACTTAATACTTCAATATTGATGATCGTTTGCATAGCAGAAAAGCCCAGCGTGGCACGCGACATAGCCAATATACTCGGCGCCACGGAGCAACATAAAGGTTACCTGCAAGGTAATGGTTACCAAGTGACCTGGACCTTCGGTCACCTCTGCGAATTGAAATACCCCGAAGACTATACACCACTCTGGAAGCGGTGGAGCCTCGGGGCTTTGCCCATGGTGCCCAAGCGATTCGGCATCCGACTTAAGGAAGACCAAGGTGTGAAGGAACAATTCGAAGTGATACAGCACCTTATGCAGCATGCTGAACGCATTATCAATTGTGGTGATGCCGGCCAGGAAGGTGAACTCATACAGCGATGGGTCATGCAAAAGGCTGGCGCCAAGTGTCCCGTGGATCGCTTGTGGATATCCTCCCTCACCGAAGAGAGCATACGCGAGGGCTTCTCCTCGCTCAAGCCACAGGCAGAGTATAAGTCGCTCTACGAAGCCGGGCTTTGCCGAGCTGTAGGCGATTGGCTCTTGGGTATGAACGCCACTCGCCTCTATACCATCAAGTATGGCGGCGGATATGGTGCGCCACCCCTCTCTATCGGACGAGTGCAGACGCCCACGCTCGCCCTTATCGTGCGCCGACAGCTCGAGATAGAGCATTTCAAGCCCGAACCCTACTGGGTGCTTACCACGCAGTATCGCGACACGACCTTCAATGCCGTCATGGCCGACCCCAATGACGACGAACTACCCGCAGCCGATGCCGAGGGAGCAGATAAGAAAAAGGCACAACAGCCTCTGCGTCGCGGATTCACCTCAGAAGAAGAAGGCCGTGCAGCACTTGAGAAGATTAAGTCGGAACCATTCGTCGTGACCTCCGTAGAGAAGAAAAAGGGCTCAGAGCAACCTCCGCGTCTCTTTGACCTCACTTCGCTCCAAGTGGACTGCAACAAGAAGTTTGGCTACTCCGCCGACCTCACCCTGCAACTCATACAGGCGCTCTACGAGAAGAAGGTGACCACCTATCCGCGTGTAGACACCACCTACCTCTCCGACGATATCTACCCCAAATGCCGAAACATACTCAACGGCATCAGTGCGGCCTATGGCGACTTGCTTCAGCCCCTACGTGGTGCACAACTCTTGAAACGTAAGAAGGTGTTCGACACCTCCAAGGTGACCGACCACCACGCCATCATCCCCACCGGCGTGGCTGCCAATAATCTGACGGACATGGAGCGCAACGTCTACGACCTCGTGGTGCGCCGTTTCATCACCGTGTTCTACCCCGACTGCCGCTTCGCCACCACCACCGTGATGGGGCAAGCCGCCGATGTGCCTTTTAAAACATCGGGCAAACTGATTCTCGAACCTGGCTGGCGCGCCGTACCTCCTTCAGCAGCTAAGATGACCACCAATGCACAGGACGATGACGACCATAAGGACGACTCCGAGCGTACACTGCCCGACTTCGTGAAGGGCGAGAGCGGTCCGCATCGTCCCGACCTTACACAGAAGATGACGCAACCGCCCAAGCCTTATACCGAAGCCACCCTACTTCGCGCTATGGAGACGGCTGGAAAAACCGTTGACAACGAAGAACTGCGCGATGCGATGAAGGAGAACGGCATCGGACGTCCCTCCACGCGTGCCGCGATCATCGAGACCCTCTTCCGCCGCCGCTACATCGTGCGTCAGCGCAAGACTATCCAAGCCACCGCTACGGGCATAGAACTCATCTCGCTCATCAAGGAAGAACTCCTCAAGAGTGCCGAACTCACCGGTCTGTGGGAGAAGAAGCTCCGACAGATAGAGCGCCACGAATACAGTGCAGCTCAGTTTGTAGACGAACTCAAGGCGATGGTGACCGACATCGTGATGCAAGTGCTTCGCGACAACTCCAATCGTCGCGTGACGCAGCTCGCCCCCCCCTCAGCCGCCAAAGGTACTAAAAGCTCTAACGCAATCTCCGCCTCTTCAGCCAGCGCAGGCTCCGCATCCTCAGCCCCCGCAGGCTCCGCCTCTTCAGCCCCCGCGGTTTCGCCTTCAGCCCCCGCAGGCGATGCATCAGCAAAGCCCCGCAAGCGCATCATCCGTGCCGGCAGCATCTGCCCCCTATGTGGTCAAGGAAAGGTGATTAAGGGCAACACCGCCTATGGCTGTTCGCGCTGGAAAGAAGGCTGCACCTGGCGCAAACCTTTCAAGAAATAGACAAGATTCGTGTAACACATCACTTTGCAAAATCACATGTATGGTGTGTGAGATAACTTATGAATGCGAAAGTAGGAGATAAACACTTATGATTAGTGTTTACCTCCTACTCGATTTGTCTTAGACTAGTAGCTTGTAGGTTGTGGAAAGAAAGTGTTGTTGACTTAAACGTCTCCTTACCTTAAATCCCATTCTGTTAGAAATTAAATCTAAAGCCTGCATAAACGTTTAATCCGCTTCGCTTCTTATAACCCATTGGTTCGAAAAAGAACTTATCGGGGTTGTTTACAACTTTTCCACTATTGGTCTTATCGTCTTGCTCTAACGGCATTTTAAAAATGTATTCTGCTCCAACAACCAATTGTACTGGATAGAAGACATTAATATTTAGCCTTGCGCCTAATGGAAAACGTATAGAGTTATAGAATGCATCATCTGCATACTCTTCGCCCACTCCATTAAGTGGAGCTTTCTCTTTCCCTTTGAAATACAACGTTTCCCATTGAACTAGGAAATAAGGCTGTATTTCCATACAGTGTACAAATTCATAGCCTATACCATATCCCAATCCAACATTTCCAATGATAGGGGTATGAACAAGAGCACCAGTGTTAGTGACATAAAGTCTTTTCGTTATTTTCTCATAGGCTCCAAAACCTAACGTCATCATAAAATATTGTGATATACCACATTTGCTGAGTCTTGTGCGAAGGTCATATGTTAAATTGCCGCCCAATGAGTGGTCCATATAGTTTCCAGTGATAGACCAGCTAGATTTTTTGCAAGGTTGATACACGGCGATATCTCCTTTCTTGTATGAAGCATGCCCACCAGCAAAAGTGTACAGATTGGCTGTGCTATCTTTCACGTTGCAAGCAAAGGTCGTAGAGACTCTAGATGAATACATCTCTCCTTTCTTTGTCTGCTTAGAACGATAAATCACCATCTTGTCTCGATTGTTTATAAATGCTTGCTTCCCAATATTAATTGTGAAAGGTCTTCTGCCGATCACCTGGCCACGAATACTAAACGCAGGAACTTTATGTGCAATTTTTCTTCTAGTCTTGTTCTTTAAATCACCAGAGAATGTCGTTCTCGCTTTTCCAGAGGCAATGTACGAGATGGTAACCTTGATTTGATTATATTTCTCCATGTCGCGCCAGCTATTATACACTTGATCGAGCACTTCCTTGTCAATGTTGATTTTGTAGGCACTCCATTGGGATTTTCTACTACCAAATTTTTTCTTGCGAATGAAAATGTATTGATTATTTAGTATAGGAAGATAATCTTCTTTCAATATTGTATCTTTGTCAATAAGACCGATCTCGGCGCGTTCCTTATCGGCTTTTTGTACATTTTTCCAGGCAAGTTCCTTCAGTAGATCTTCTTTCAGAGATGTTCCATCATAGCATAGCAAGGAGTCGAGTACCATTTTACCAACATTATGTTCGTTCCAATATTCACAAAGTTCTTTAGGAGACATATTGTCAGGGCAGATGAGCTGAACATTAAAGGTGTAGAATTTGTTGCCATATTGTATGTCTTTATAGTTCCCAACACATCCTACGATGTTGCTTTTCTCATCGTAGAAAGGTCTCTTTCGTGCTGAAACGGGACCTGCCAAAAGCCAAACTAATAGGATCGTAAATAGATATTTCATTGGATGATGTTGTTAATGGTTATTTAGTATGAACGGGACGGACGAATGAGTATCCCTCGTAAAATTCTGAGGCAGCTCTTTGTATGATTTGCCTTTTGTCTAGGTCAAACTGGTATATGTCATACTTATTGTTAGAACTATCCATTTTATCTGAACGCTCCGATGTACAATAAGTTCGTTTATAATAATAATTACTACTAGATATAGGCAATAAAATAGATTTGCCCGATGGACCCGTTATGACATAGAAACCATCGTTTTTCTCCCATTTACACTTGTCAATAAGTTCTTGCCATTCAGCTCTCGTGGGCACTCGCCATCCTTCTCCTATATATTTTGTTGCAATATCATATTGAGGATTACCCGCTATGTTTTGAGGAGAGCCAGCGTCACTGCAAGCATCTTTTTCTGCGTTGATAGCTCCCCACACGTAGCGAGAACCATTTTTATCCATACTCAAAATGATGCCTGTGCATCGACTATTATACTCGTTCACTGCTTCGGAGTAAGCATTATTCATTAGTCTTACGTAATCCTTATATTTTTTGATAGATTCCTCTGTAAGTGTTTGACCACCCATTTGTTTTACATATTCCTCATAGCTCATGATGGTTGGATACTTTATTTCGGATTGTTTAAACCCTGGAAAAGCTACCGGCTCAATATCTTCTGTGGCTTTCTGATAAAATGTATCGAATGAGGGTACGGGAAGAGAATTATTACTTCCCAACGGACGATTAAAATCAGTTGCCGACCAATTCACCGACAACCCTAAGTCAACGTAACGATAATATCCACTGTTAAGTTCTAAGCCTGTTACGATGTTAATAATGCCGCCTTTAACATAGGATGGATTACCAGCAAAATCCATATCCTTTACGAAGGGCCAGTATTCATCTTCGTCGTTTAATTGTGATTTGATTTTCAACGAAGCTAACTCTTTGAGAGCTTCGTTTTGTTCTATCTCTGTGCCAACATACACCTCCATGTTGCTATCGCTACATGAGACTAATGTAGAAAATGCTATCGAGAAAAGGGGAATAATCCAAGTAGACTTTTTCATAAGATGTTCATTTAAAATGTTTTTTTCTTCTTAAAGATATTGATATTACCACCAATAGTAGTGATATACCACTTTGGGACGATTGGCAATAGCTGCTTTCGCCACAGAAGCTGCAGCACGCACACTTGCCAATTCTACATCTTTTTCATTTTGCGCTTTCTGTACTTCTAGTTTAAATTCTCTGTCGCTTACAGCTTTGAGCCTACTCGCTATTTCGTTTTGCAGAACTTTAACTTCAACTTGTACTTTGGACGAAGGAGCTTCAAGTCTTTGAAGGATCTCGCTTGCAGCGGTAGCACCTTCTTCTGTAGGGTTGGCGCTCCAAGCAGATTTTGCTTGCCTTACGACGTCTAAATTCTTATGATCGAGAAAAGTGCTTCCATATTGCGCCACAAGCGATTGAGCTGTGCTAAAATCCTTATTGGCCATCGGAATAGCAAGGAGCATATTGATAGCCTCCTCATATCTTCCTGCAGAGGCTGAGGCTTTGGCTGTCTGTATGATGCCAGCTGACATCTTGTTATAATAGTTCAGGATTCCTTCTTTCCCTTTCAAAAGGGTATTCTGCAGATTCTCCTCTCTAGGATTGATTTTCCTAATTGCTGAAGCGATTGCCTCATCTTCTGAGTTGCCAATACCTTTTACATCACATTGATAACTTGAGTAGAGCGTGCCATCTAGTCCGTCGCCTACATAGATACCAATGCTTGCTTGTACAGCATTCTTTTGTGGAATGGTCTGTGTCTGAGCACTCTTGAGCAATTGTAAGTGCGCCGTTATGATAAAACGATTGTCAAACCCAGCTCCAGACATACCATTAATAGTGGCAATTTGTTGTAATTTACTCGTAAGCATCGCCATGGCTTTCGGACCAAGTTCTTCAGTTTCTGGTATATATGGATTGAGGCAAATCATTCCTATATCCTTATGCGATTGTGCCCGCGTTGAGACGGAGAAAGTCAGTGCCCAAATAAGCCATAGTAGTAGATATCTATGTTTCATGCTTTTGGTGTTATTTAGTGATTCCCTTTATTATTGCGCTAAGAAGTTTATTTCCCTCCTAATACTACATATGCTTTTCCTAAACCTATAGGGGTAGTAGCTATTGTAATGCCAAATTGTGAGAGAAATTGTCCGATTGGTTTGATAAAACCATCCATATTGATGGCTTGAGGCTTTCCGCCAAACTTTCCTTTACTGAAAAGTGGAAAGCGTACTTGCTCGTAAGAGAGGCGGTTTCGAGTTTTACCATTTTGAGTGAACGAACCATTTACTGCGTGTTCGTTCATCCAATAGTCTATCACTTCGTTGAGTTCTCCTGTATCGCCATTAAGGCTCACTTCCGAATCGAAGTTGAGAGGACAATCATCTGCTATTTTGAAAATAACAGAACCTTCTCGACCATTTGTGGTCAGGTCTTCAAAATGACGCTGAATGCTGCTTGTAAAGTTGTCCATAAAACTCAGCACAGATTCTTCCATAAGCACCGATATAGGAGCACCTGATGCAGAGCTTCTTCCTGTCTCACCACCTATTTGCTTGTTAGTAGCAGCGTCGACTGACGTAACGCGGAATTCTACCAAGTTGCGAGGCCCATATGTTGTGCGAGAGAAAGCAATATTTACTAGAATGTCAGCTTGAGCAACACGAGTAAGTTGATCGAGTTCGTCCTCTACAATTTCACCATCAGCTTTAGATGTCAATGACATCTCTATGGCACTCTCATTTTTAAGTTCATCTAATGCACTTTGTAGATTCTTTAGAGGATAGCCACGCTCTTGCATAATGCCGCCCATCTTAGTGATAACGTTGAGTACATCATCATTGAGCAATGCTTTTTCGTAATCAGGTGATTTTGGATCATCATCTTTCACAAAACCTTGATTGATGCACCAAGCCTTCTCTGGTATAACCATGATAATGGGCTTTCTTGCCTTAGCCTGATTGATGCTCTCTGCGGTTGATTGAGCAAAGGAACTCAATGTACACAGCAATGCCACGATAGCTGTTAATATCCGATTCATTTTGTTCTATAGATTTTGTTTAACAAGTGTACCTATATGCTACTTGGGGCGTTTTTACGCTTTTCCCTCACACATGCTTTTTCTACGACCTATTATGTTTAGGAAAATCTAATTAGAAAAAATCGCTGATTTTTTTTATAATTGAAGCTTCCTCTAATCGCTTGCGTAAATTGTCGTACATTACAACAACATAAAGTCCCACTTTCCGACCATTGTTAGTTTGTATATTATTCTCACCTGTGGGATAGCCTGAGTTTGCATTTTTTACGTATTGCAAGAATTCTCCTTTCTTAAAGAAATCGTCGAAGAATTGCTTATGCTGCTCATATACAGTTTTACCAGATGTAAGCGCGGGAATGTTTCCGCAGGAAAGGTTTCCCTCAACACCTGTAAAGATGCAAGCAGCTACAGCATCTTGCATGGCTTGATCTATAGCCTTGTCTGGAGATCCTGCCACTCCCCAGACTTTTAGGAATTTCGTGCCTTGTTGAGCTACTCTTATGACTTGTACCTCATAATTGTGATTTAAGTTAAAAGGGTATTTCTTGGCTTGAATGGAAAGCGAAAACATAACAATTAACAACGTAAATACTGCAATCTTTTTCATATTGTGAAACATTTGTTGAGAAATTTCCTGTACTTAGGTTTAAACAAGAAAATGTAATTTTTAATATAGAGTCTGAAAGTTTTTAGGTTACTTCTACATGCAAAGATAATGGTTATTAATCTCTGAATCTTGTAAAATTTTGTCCAATTATTTCCAAATCTGCGGACAAACAAAATAGTCTCAGAAAGTTAGAGTTACGCAAATCTGTACCTTTTGAATGAATGGTCTTCTTGTAAGAGTTACAATTAAATAATCTCCAATAGAATTTGTAGAAAAGTTATTTAAACGAAGTAATAGCTTCTGTGATGTAAGTTCACAACGATGCCCCTTAAAACTCTTTAGAAAAGACTTAAAAATCTACTTTCTATCTTTTGTAATGCAGATTTTTTCTCAAAAGTTTGGCTATATCAAAATAAACCCCTACCTTTGCACTCGCAATTCGGAAATATCCGATAGCTGCCGCTAAGGTATGCCTCTTTAGCTCAGTTGGCCAGAGCACGTGATTTGTAATCTCGGGGTCGTTGGTTCGAATCCGACAAGAGGCTCAAAAATAAGGTTAGACGATGCTTCATGCATTATCTAACCTTTTCTTTTTTTTGTTTGTGAATTGTGATTGGTCGGTACGTTGTTGGGGAGAATGGCTTCTCCCTATTGTCATGAATCTTGTAGGCTCTTTTCGCTCCATTCACGCGGTGTCATGCCCGTACGATTGGAGAAGATGTGATAGAGCTGGCTGCGGGAAGAAAAGCCGCAGGCTGCCGAAATGCTTTCGTTGCTATAGTCGGGATGCGAAAGGATGAGACGCTGAGCTTCACAAAAACGCACGTTGGAAAGCCATACGCGGAATGTGTCATGAATCTCCTGCTCAAAGTATTGACTCAGTTCACGGCGGGACACTCCAATCTGATGCGATAGACTTGCCATGTTGACATTGCTGTCGCGAAAGTTCTTCTCTTCACACCATTTTTCGAGCGTTGCTGCGATGTAATCAATACGCTTTTTCGTAAGCACTTTCGGTGCGGCTGAAGAAACGTTTTCGTCGTTCGGATCAGAAGAAGGGTCGTCGTTGCCGATTTCTCCGCTCAGCACGTCTTCTATCGGCGTAAGGTTGTAGCCCATTGCCACGAAGTTGAATACGAAAAAGAAGAGTGAAAGCATCATGACGGGGCCTATAATAAATAGTAATGGCCTGTATACAATGGCAAATACCAAAAGCAGCGCTGAGCAGCACAGCATGATGTAGCCCGACCACGTGAAGCGCAGATAGAGTCCAATGTCGGCACCTGTATCGGCTTCCACCTTACCATGGTTGCGGTGTATCTCCACGAGCGCAGCACCCACACTCCCCGCCATTGCTAAGAGGAATAGAGCATGGAGCGTCCATTGTAGATGGGGAGAAAGTAGGCATACCTTGGGTGTAAGCCCTATGCCGAATAGGGCCAAAATGATGGCATAGACTGCCGCACCGCATGCTACGTAGCGCCAACGCCGACGCTTATTGCACTCAATGTTGAGAATAGAGTAGGTCACAAGATAGGCCGTCGGTGTGTAGAAGAGGATGTTGACTATCGTGCCTCCGGCATCGCTCTGTGCACGGATTCCGAGCGTCATCTGTAGCGCATAGTGAATGGCGAGCAGTAGCATGGCTCCGAGTAGAGCCCAGCGCGATCGTTCGTAAGACCGGTGAATTTCTTCTGTCTGCAGACGGCCCATTGCAAGCAGTAGCGCCAACATGGCAGAGATGATGAGGCAGGCAAATTGAAGTAGGTATAGGGAAGTCATGTGTAAGGATGTATTAGAATGGAAAGTGTCGGGATGGGATACTTTTCATGCAAAGATAATGCAAGGCGAGTGCAGAACATCAAGTTTGCTTGAATGTTGTGCCGAGCCGCAGCTTATCTTATGCAAAGTTACCCCTTTTTCTTTATTTCCCTTTTAATCTTTGCTAATACCTGGAAAAAAGTTTTAGCAAGAAGCCTTTCAGCCAGTTCTGTGTGCGACGCGTCCTTGCGTCGGCATAGCCTGTGTATCAAGAAGTCTTGCTATATGTCTATAAACATAGTCCTCTTGCTCGCAGTTGATGCCGACGCGAGGACGCGTCGCCCCCGGTACTGGCTGAAAAGCTGGCGTTTTTGATATTTTTACTTCTTCTCCACGGGCAGGACCGTCTCGACGGAGCGGATGTGGAGGTCGCGCTGTGGGAAGGGGATTTCGATGTTGTGGGCATTGAGCGTGTTGTAGATAGCTTCCTTTACGCGGCCCGTCATGATGAATTTTTGCTCTACGAGCACCCAGTAGGTCACGAAGAGGTTGACGCTGTTGTCGCCAAAGTCGTCGAACACCACGCCGATGGGCTTCTTCATGTCGATAATGTCGCGGCCCTCGGGGGTCTTGCTGGCAAGATTCTTCACGGCTTCGATGAGCATCTGGCGCACCTCGTCTACATTGGCACCATAAGCCACACCGACGGGCACCGATACCATCTCGTAAGAGTGGTTTTTGGTGATGTTCTTGAAGTTCTTGTTGAAGAGCGAACTGTTGAGGAAGGCTATCACGCAGCCATCGGCGGTGACCACCTGTGTGCTCTGATAGGTGATGCTGTCCACCTTGCCGCGTATGCCGTCACACTCTATGAAGTCGCCCACACGCACACGTCCCGTCATGAGCGAGATGCCATAGAAGAAGTTTTCGAGCAAGTCCTTCATGGCGAAGCCGACACCCGTGGCCAGACCTGCTGATATCACGGAGATGGCAGTAGATGGGATCTTGAGCAGACGGATGGAGATGATGGCATAGAGTCCCCATACGCAGATGGCAATGATGTTGTTGGCCAGCGTGAAGTTGGGCTTGCCGTTGACCACCACCTTCGACTTGTGATACTTGTGGTAGAGCGCCTTGATCAAGTAGTTGAGGTAGCGGAAGATGAAGTACTGTGATGCCACGAGTACGATCTTAGCCAGTGAGAGCTGCACCACATCGGGCACGTTGAGGAAGTTGGTCAGGAAGATGTTGTAGACCGTCTCGGTGAGGTCGAACACGTCGGCCGCCCACCAGATAGAGAGCAGGATGGAGAATACGCCCAATACGGGTACGAGCGCCATTGCCACGAAGTCGTACAGCCACGTCTGGTTGATGTGCTTCTCATGGCGCTTGCGTATAGCTTCGAGTATGTTGAGGTGAGCCACTTTGGCGCGCGCTCCGCTTTTCTTGCCCTGTTTGTCTTCGCCAATGCGCTTCACGAGGTAGCGCTCCTCGTATACGGAGAGCAGGTCGTAGACGCAGGTGACCGTCTGGATGCAGCTCAGCTGGAACATCCACCAGATGAGTATCTGTACGGAGAGCAGCGTGTAGCCATACCATGCGGCGAAGGTCGAAGCCACCATGATGAGGAGTGATATCCAGGTGTAGAAGATGTCGCTACGCGGAATGTTGTCGTTGTGGCGCGTGATCACGTTCCACTGCCATAGTGTGAATACGAGGAGTATGGGCGGGAAGATGAGTTGCACCAAGTTGTTGGGGATAAAGATGATGCGGAAGGTGATGACGATAAACGACATCAGCATGATGGGCGTATAGATGCGGAATCCGCTCTTGATCTGATCGCCTGTGAGGCGTATGAGCAGCGAGATGAAGATGGCGCACAGCAACCACGCGTACTCTATGAGCAGGCGTGAAGCCATGAGGAAGAAGTTGTGGTACATGAAGGTGCGCGCAATCATGATCGATATGGCAAAGATGATCATCGCTGCTGCCAGGATGAGGCACACCTTCTTCTTCATAAACTCTTCTGTACGGAATCGCTTCGGCACGAGCCAACGCACCAATACGTTGCTCAGCAGGGCAGCAACGATGATGTAGAAGAGCACGAAGAATGCCAGTCCCATCACGATGGGTCCGCGCCACTGCGAGTGGACGGTGCGCTTCTTGTCCTTACCCACTTGGATGTGTTCCGTATCGTACTTTTCGTTGGCGTCGGACTTGGCTATGCTGAGGTAGCGCGAGAACTGTCCGAGAATCTCGAAGTAGTTGGCATCGCCATTGACGAAGATGTTGCGTTGAATGGCTAAGTAGCGTTGCAGTGCATAGCTGTTGAGCTTCTGCAGTTTGCTCGAAGTCATCTTGTAGTGCTCATTGTCGGCAATGACGCTCTCCTTCATGCGTTCCAAGTTGTTGCGCAGGGCGGTGGCATACTTTAGGCATGTGTCGCGATCCGCCTGTCCCTGCTTGTCGAGCATGAAGGGCTGTGCGCCGCCGGGGTGCTGCTGTGCCATCTTGGGGTCGGGGCCCACGAGAATGGGCGTAGCGGGTGCACCCTTGACGGGCACTTGTGGATGGGCGGCATTGGGCTGTCGCGTAGAGGGTGGGATGGTCTGTAGCGAAGCGATGAGCGCGTTGTAGCGGTTGAGCTCCGTATTGATACGGTCGATAATCTTCTGGTAGGGCATGCTTCGCTTGTTGAACTCTCTGTAGAGCGAGGTGGCCTCGTGGCAAGCGTAAGTCATGTCGAAGGTGAAGTCTTGCTTCTGTGAGTAGAGCATCAAGCCTATTTGGTCGCTGCGTTGCATGAGCGATATCATCTGCTTGTGCTGCATCTGTGCGATGATGTTGTACTGCGCAATGTTCTGTTGTTGCTCGTTGTAGTTCGACTCGAGTTCGGCTCTCAATACAGTGAGTGTAGCGGCGAGATTTTTCTCTTTCAGTACCGCTCCCGCGTGGAAGGGCATGCAGCAGATGGCTACTGCCACTATCAACCAGCGGCAGAGTGAGTGGAGGGGGGTGTATTGGGTCATGTGGGGATTTTTTTTAGTATTAAGTTTGGAGGTTTGAGGCTATAAAGTAAATTTGAAGTTTTGAGGGAAGTTTAGAGTTTTGAGGTTATAAGGTTATAACGTCACTTTGGTTGGCTCGAATCTGTCTGAGTCTGACTTTATAACCTCATAACCTCAAAACTTCAAACTTACTTGTAGATTTCCTCCTTAATTCCCTCCGCCCTAACAGCGTCCTTGGTCAGTTCGGGCACGTTGTAGCTCTTGTTGAGCTGAATGTTTTGGAGCGGATTCTCTTGAGGCAGGAGGAAAGCCTTGTGTGCACGGCCTTGCTTGTCGAAGTAGGCTATGTAGGGACGCGTGAACGAGCCATCGTCGCGACGCGAACTGAACACGATCCATCGGCCGTTTGAGCTCCACGTGTGGTAGCTATCCACGTCCTTGCTGTTGGCTTCTGTGAGCGGATAGATGGCTCCTGTCTGGAGGTCTTTTACGTAGAGGTCGGCCGTCTTGTGCCAGATGTGAAACTGTCCATAATCAGCCACGGTGAAGAGCAGATAGCGTCCGTCGGGGCTGATGCGAGGCACAGCGGCACTCTTGTGCTGACTCACACAGTCTACTTCGAGCTGAGGCTCGCCAAACTGTCCTGTAGCCTCGTCGAAGGTCATGCTCATCACGTTGTAGCGCACCTTCTGGCTGATCTGCATGATAAGGTCAGTGCGCACCGAGTCGTTGGCTCCTGCAAATTCGGGCACGTGGGCCACGCAGTAGTAGAGCTTCTTGCCGTCGGGAGCCCAGCAGGGGAAGGTCTCGAGATCGGTGTCGGTCTTGAGAATGTTGCGGATGGTGCCACGGTCTACGTCGTAGAAGATGAGGTCAGATCCATAGTCCATCACCTCCACCTTCTGATGGTTGCGTATGTGGAAGGTCTGTCCTGTCTGATTGGACGAGAAGACCACCCAATTCTTGCGTGGATGCCATGTGGGGTAGGTGGCACCTGCGAGGATGGAGTCGCTCTTGATGGTGCGCTTCTCCACCTTGCCATTGTTGATAAACACCGTTCCGCCGTGCTTACCACGCACATGGAAGAGCATGTGCTGCGTGCTGTAGTTCTGATAGTTGTGGCAGTTTACGCAGTGATTGTCGTCGTCGACGTAAGTGCGGTTGTTCTCATAGATGGTATTTACGTTGAAGCTCTCGAGGTCACGCTGGTAGAGCCCCATCTGTCGGTAGAGCTCGTAAGAAGGTTCTATCAAGCGGTAGGACAGGTAGCGATCGATAGGCTCGTCAGCCACGTGGATCGCATAGCTCGGGAATTTCACCCACGAGCCCTCTCGCTGAGCGTAGAGCGTCACCTTGAGGTCTTTGCCTTGAGTGGCCTTGAGCAGTGATTTCCACTCCAAGGAGTCGAATTGCAGCGTGCCGTCGGTTCCTGCGGCAGCCACTACTTGTTGTCCGCCTCCCTCCACGCAGCCCACGAATTCAGAGCCTTCAGATTTCACTAAGATGTTGAGAGGAGCAATGTTGGGCGGCACCGTGATGTCGCGATAGTCAGGATAAATCTGTGCTTGCTCGCTCACTGCTGTGGCATCTGTAGGTACCACTGCCGATGGCTTACATGCTGCAAGCACGAGGCCCGCCACTGCTGCGAGTAGCAAGCGCGTGAGGATATGTAGAGATGGTTTGTTCATGTTTGGAGGATTGGTTTTTTGGGGGGGAAGGGGGCCTAGGGGGGGCTAGGTGTTCTAGGGGTTCTAGGAGATTCTAGGAGATCTAGGAAATCTTGGGGATTCTAGCTCCTTTTTAGTTTACGGCGCCTTTGCCAGTTGTGGGCTTTGCCACTTGGTCGGGGTCGTTGTTTTCGGTGTAGTAATAATATACGTAGGTGCCGAGCCAGCGGTCGCGCAGTTCGCTGCGAAGCTTCAAGCGGTCCTTGATGTAGGGGCGAGCATCCATGAGGAAGTTGACCACCTCGTCTCTCACAAACTTACCCACCTGCGGAAAAGCCTTCAGTATGTCGGGCTGCTTAATCGAGAGAATGGCGATGGCCTGCTGCATACACATGGGGAACGATTTGCCCTTCTGAGCAAACACCTGTGCACGGAGCAAGAACTTCTGGAGATCCTTGCTGTAGAGGCAAGCCGCCGTCGAGGTGGAGAGCGTGGCTTCTGTGCCATTATTTACCCCCGCGTTGTAGCCCAAGAAGAGCGGCGACTGATAGTTTTGTTCAAAGTGGTCCTCCTGTGGAGCGAGCGAAAGCACGTGAGCGAGTTCCTCATCGTCTTGAATCAGTTTTGGGTCGTCGAGCATGGCGGAGTATTTCTCCACGAAATCGCTCTCAAAGGGCACATCGCCCACGAGTGCCAAGTACTTACGGCAGAGTGCCTTCTCACCGTTGAGCAGGGCGCAGATGGCGGCGCGCTTGTAGAAGTAGAGGCTCGGACCGTTCATCACCGTATACTCCAGTGCGCAGCGGTAAGCCGCATTGAGCAGTCCGGCATGGTAGTTACAGTCGGCAGAGTAGATATTCTCCTCTGCGTTGCCATAGGCTTTGTCAAAGTTGATTTTCGGGAAATCGTAACGCAGTTCAAACACGCCGTCAAGCAGTTGATCCGTCTCTTCAAGCGCCACGGCATGATAGGCCGCCACAGCTCTTGAGGGCTGGCGAGCCGAGCGTGCCAGCGAGATCATCTCGTCCCACTCCTGTTCCTGCTGCAAGCGCTGCAGCCGAGCGGTGATGATCGTGTTCTGACCGAAGTAGAGCGTAGCAGCCGCGGTGCCGGCGGTGAGCACCAGCGTCAGCAAGAGTCCGTAGGGGCGCACTTTGGCGGCAACATCATTCTGCCCCTTCTGCTGCTTGCGCTGAATGAGCCATGTCATGGCAGCGAGCAGTGCCACCACGGCGAGCGTAGCCAGTGCCACGAGTACAAAGAGCGAAGGCTCATGCAGGTGGTAGAGTTCCATGCCGCGCCAAGCCATCCATCCAAACTCCGCCAGGGGAATGATGAATCCCACGCCCTCGAGCTTTCGGGGGAGGCGCAAGGCATAGTCAGCCAGTCGTGCCGTGAGCGTCCATACTGCAGCGAGGCAAGCACCGCCCAGTGCAGCCCACTTGAAGACGAGTAGTAGCCAGCGCATGGCGCAGAAGAGCCATCCTGCGGGCTGACTCAGCACGAAGTGCATCGTGAGGGGCGATGTAGAGATGTAACTATTTTGTTCGGCGCGTACGAGCACGTCGCCATACCCCCATGAGAGCAGCACCCACAGCGCTACGAATCCCACGAGGTAAGTGGCCCATCGAGCTGTGCGAGGCTTCATGCCGCGAGGTTCCTTCGATGGGATAGGAGAGGAGGCAACTTGAGGCGTGCCCGAGCTCTTCTTGTGATTACGAGAGTTGTTCACAGTGTTAGTTATTTTACAAATTTAAGTGCAAAGATACTGCAACGCGAGAGAAAAGCACTATCTTTGCACCCAAAATATTAAGAAAAGTAGTTCCAAAATCTTAGGATTTATTAGAACAACCCCAAAAAATCCCCTAAATGTTTGAAAATCTTAGTGAAAGACTTGAACGTTCTTTCAAGATACTGAAAGGTGAGGGTAGCATCACCGAAATCAATGTGGCTGAAACCCTCAAGGACGTACGTCGTGCCTTGCTCGATGCCGATGTCAACTACAAGGTGGCCAAGTCGTTTACCGACCGCGTGAAGCAGAAGGCATTAGGACAAAACGTGCTCTCGAGCGTGAAGCCCGGCCAGATGATGGTCAAGATTGTGCACGACGAGTTGGCTCAGCTCATGGGCGGACAAGCCACCGAGCTCAAGCTTCAGGGCCGTCCCTCCGTGATCCTCATGGCGGGTCTCAATGGTGCTGGTAAGACTACGCTCTCTGGCAAACTTGCTTTCTACCTCAAGACCAAGAAGAGCCGTAAGCCCTTGCTCGTAGCGTGCGACGTCTATCGTCCGGCTGCCGTAGAGCAACTTCGCGTCTTGGCAGAGCAGATCGAGGTGCCCATCTACATGAACCTCGAAGAGAAAGACCCCGTCAAGATAGCCCAGCAGGGCGTGCAGGAGGCCAAAGCCAAGGGCTACGATACGGTGATTGTCGATACTGCAGGTCGTCTCGCCGTCGACGAAGAATTGATGACCGAGATTGCCAACATCAAGCATGCCATCAACCCCGACGATACCCTCTTCGTGGTCGACGCCATGACGGGTCAAGATGCTGTCAATACCGCCAAGGAATTCAATGACCGTCTGGACTATGAAGGCGTGGTCCTCACCAAGCTCGATGGCGACACCCGTGGTGGTGCAGCACTCTCTATTCGTACCGTCGTAGACAAGCCCATCATGTTCGTCGGAACGGGCGAGAAGATGGAAGCACTCGACGTGTTCCACCCCGAACGTATGGCCGACCGTATACTCGGTATGGGCGATATCGTGAGCCTCGTGGAGCGTGCACAGGAACAGTTTGATGAGAAAGAAGCGCTCAAACTTCAGCGTAAGATCCAGAAGAATCAGTTCGACTTCAACGACTTCCTTGCTCAGATCCAGCAGATCAAGAAGATGGGTAATCTCAAGGACCTTGCTTCGATGATTCCCGGTGTGGGCAAGGCGCTCAAAGACGTGGAGATCGACGACAATGCCTTCAAGGGTATCGAAGCCATCATCCTCTCGATGACTCCCAAGGAGCGTCAGCACCCCGAAGTGCTCAATCAGAGCCGCAAGAATCGCATTGCTAAGGGTTCGGGCACGAGCATTCAGGAGGTCAACCGCCTCGTGAAGCAGTTCGACCAGACTCGCAAGATGATGAAGATGGTCACTGGCTCCAAGATGGGCAAGATGATGGCACGTATGCCTAAGATGCCTGGAATGCCCAAGATTTAGCGCTTCGCGCTTAAGTTTTAAGTTTTTAGGTTATGAGGTTATAAAGTTAGTTTGGAGTTTTTAGGTTTAAGGTTATAAAGTTAGTTTGGGGTTTTAAGGTTATGAGGTTATAAAGTTAGCCTCAGACAGGCTCAAACTAACCAAACTTCCTTTATAACCTCATATCCTCCAAACTTAAAACTTACCTTATAACCTCATAACCTCCAAACTTAAAACTCCCCTCCTAACCTTAAAACTCCAAACTAAAAATGAGCACTCCCGTAATCATCGACGGCAAAGCAACAGCCGCCACAATCAAGCAAGAAATAGCCCAAGAAGTAGAGCGCATCGTAGCGCAAGGCGGCAAGCGTCCCCATCTGGCAGCCGTACTCGTAGGCCACGATGGCGGAAGCGAGACGTATGTGAAGAACAAGGTACTGGCTTGCGAAACCTGCGGTTTCCAGTCGTCGCTCATTCGCTACGAAGACGATGTGACCGAAGCAGAACTCCTCGCCTGCGTAGACCGCCTCAATGCCGACCCCTCGGTAGATGGCTTTATCGTGCAACTCCCACTCCCCCCTCACATCGACGAACAGAAGATTATCGAACGCATCAGTCCCCTCAAGGACGTAGATGGCTTCACCCCCATCAACGTAGGCCGTATGTCGATCGGGCTCCCCTGCTTCATTCCTGCCACCCCCAAGGGTATCATCGAACTCCTCCGCCGTTACCACATCGAGACGAGTGGTAAGCGCTGCGTAGTGCTCGGACGGTCCAACATTGTGGGCAAGCCCATGGCCATGCTCATGATGCAGAAGCAGTACGGCGACGCCACCGTCACGGTATGTCACAGCCACAGCCTCACGCTCAAGGAGGAATGCCGACAGGCCGACATCATCATTGCCGCCATAGGTCGTCCTGGCTTCCTCACCGCCGACATGGTGAAGCCCGGAGCCGTAGTGATCGACGTTGGTACCACGCGAGTGCCCGATGCCACTCGTCCCAAGGGCTTCCGTCTTTCGGGCGACGTCGACTTTGAGCACGTAGCTCCCCTCTGCTCTGCCATCACCCCCGTACCCGGTGGCGTAGGCCCCATGACCATCTGCATGCTCATGCTCAACACCCTGCAAGCAGCTCAGCGAGGGTAGGAGAGAGGGGCATCACCCAAGCAGCCCTTCACCCAGTTCTGTGGGCATTGCTCAGCGGGCAAGCAGCCCTTCACCCAGTTCTGTGGGCGACGCGTCCCGCGTCGGCATCACCCACAAATCAAGAGGTGAACCATTAGGAAGTGGGGGCGAAGTGTCTCGCTTCGGCACGCAGGCGAAGGGCTCGATGCCCGAGTCGGCGTAAAGGAAAGTACACAAACTTTTGCCAAGCTTCGGCATTGAGCCTCGCATGGCAAGTCGAAGCGAGACGCTTCGCCCCCACTGCCTATAGGCTCACTTCTTGTCCGTAGGTAGCGCCGACGCGGGACGCGTCGCCCACAGAACTGGCTGTATGCCCTCTCTCCTCATCTTGCCGTTGCAAAGGTGCGAAAAGCCTTCCCATATCTCCAAAAAGAGTGTACAAATTGTACACTTTTTTTATGCCCGCAAGCTTCTTTTGCCCTTGTTAGCCCTTGCTCCGTCCCCCAGCACGCGATTGCCCACACATGCGCGCTCGCTCACACATGCGCGTTCGCCCACACATACGCACGCGTGCATGCTCGCTCGCACACTCACGTGCCCACACATACGCCCGCTCCATACGTACGTGCCCACACATACGCGCGCTCGCTCACACACGCTCGGGGGCGTCTCTCTCAAAGAAAGTGCCAACTTTCTTTGGTATTATAAATTTATTTATAATACTTTCTTTGTTTCTTAGTATTCTGGCGGAATCGCTGGCGGAATTTTCGCTTTTTGCCTCCAGAGCCCCCTTGTTAAGTCGTTGATAATCACTCACTTGTGCTTTCGAGAAAATGCAAAAAGCCTGGCGGAATCGCTGGCGGCGCGGCGGCGCCTCCAAGCAAACGTCCTGATTATCAGGCGAAAAGCTTGGCGGCGCCTCCAGCACTATTCGAACTCCCCTATTCGCCCCATTTGACCATGCCTCTAACGCCCAAAATCGTTTCCTAGACCGACCGAAAACTCGAGCAAGGGAAAATTTTTTCTCGACCGACCGTTAATTTTTACAGCACCCAGGGAAAATTTTTTCTCGACCGACCGATAATTTTTACAGCACCCAGGGAAAATTTTTTCTTGACCGACCACCCCACAAAAACCCCTTGCAAGTTTTGTCCCTCTCGCCAATTCTCCTTACCTTTGCAAGGGAAGAGGCACGATGGCTCTCCACGAAGAACCCACACCCCTCATCCGAGGCAAAATGTTCGCTCTCGGAGCACACAATATCCCTCCCTGTGAGCGGGAAAAGCCTCTCAGTCCACGATTCTCCCTATGAAGAAATTACTCTCCCTGCCCCCCAACGTGGTGGGCGTGTTTCATAAAGTCACCGAATTGAGCCGTGACGAATTCTATTGCACCTCCGACCCCGCCGGCGTGAAGCTTGGCAGCGGAGGCGGCACAGCATGGCTCCTCGCTTCAGCACATGCCGACGAGGCACCCGAGACCGACTTCAGCGAATGGCTCTCGCGCGAAAAGCGCATCCTGCTCCATGCTGGCGGACAGAGCCGCCGACTCCCCGCCTATGCCCCCAGTGGCAAGGTGCTAACGCCCATCCCCGTGTTTCGCTGGACGCGTGGTCAACGCATCGACCAGACCCTCCTCAGTCTGCAGCTGCCCCTCTATCGCGACATCATGCGCAAGGCCCCTGCAGGGCTACGCACCCTCGTGGCGAGCGGCGACGTGTTGCTCCGCGCCACCGAACCTCTGCAGTCCATTCCGACGGATGCCGACGTGGTGTGCTACGGACTTTGGGCCGACCCCTCGCAGGCTTCTCACCACGGCGTGTTTGTGATGGATCGCACCACCCCCACGAAGCTCGACTTTATGCTCCAGAAGCCCTCCACGCAGGAGCAGAGTCAGCTCCTTCCCACCCATCTCATGCTGATGGACATCGGAGTGTGGCTCCTCAGCGATAAGGCCGTGAGCCGCCTCATGCAGAAGACCGCTCCCGCCGCCGACGCATCGTCGCGACCCACTCCTGCGGGACATCAGCTCCCCCTGCCCGAGGCATACGACCTCTACAGCGAGTTTGGCTGTGCCCTGGGCGAACATCCCTCGCGGCCCGACGCTCTCCTGTCCGACCTCAAGGTGGCCATTCTGCCCCTGCCCGGCGGTGAATTCTACCACTACGGAACGGGTGAAGACATGATCACCTCGTCCGTACAGATACAAAACTTGGTGAAAGACCAGCGCTACATCCTCCAGAAGGGAGTAAAGCCGCAGACGTCCGTCTTCACTCAAAATACTCTCTTGCTCAGTCGTCCCACGCTTCAGACCAACAACGTATGGATCGAAAATGCCTACGTAGGGCAGGGCTGGCGCTATGCCGACCACCACATCCTGACGGGCATTCCTCGCAACGATTGGCACGTGGAGCTACGTAGCGGCGAATGCGTCGACGTGGTGCCCGTGGGGCAGGGAAGCGACTATGCACTGCGCCCCTATGGATTCTTCGACGCCTTCCGTGGCGACGTCGGTTCCGATCATACGCTCTATCTCGGTCGGCCCATGACGGAATGGCTCGCCAAGCGTGGCATCCGTCCCGAAGAACTCGGCAGAACGGACGACCTTCAGGCCTCTCGCCTCTTCCCCGTAAGCGCCGATCTGAAGCAGCTCGAAGAGCTTCTCCACTGGTTTCTTGCCGACTGTCCCGACGAAGTACAGACCGAGTTGTGGCGCTCGCTGCCCCGACTCTCGGCAGACGAACTCTCCATTCGTGCCGACCTGCCCCGTCTCTTTGCACAGCGCAAGGAACTGCAGAGCCAGACGCTCCCACTCGTGGCACACAACTGGCAGCGCAGCGTGTTCTATCAAGTCAACCTCAAGGACATGGCGGCGAAGTATAATGCGCTCCATCTCTCCCTGCCCGAGCCTTTGCCCCAATCGGCACCACTCATGACGCGCATTCACGATGCCATGTTCCGTTCTGAAGCCCTTCGCACCACCGATGCTGAGCAGTCGGCTCGCTTCGATGCCCAAGCCTTCGCCCTCCTGCGCGAGGGTCTCACCGAGAACGTGCTTCGCCACAAGAGTCAGCCCCACTGTACCACCTACCCCGACCAGATCGTGTGGGGAAGAAGCAGCGTCAGAATCGACGTGGCAGGCGGATGGACCGACACACCGCCCTACAGCCTCATATCGGGAGGCAACGTGGTCAACCTCGCCATCAACCTCAACGGACAACCCCCTCTGCAGGTCTACGTGAAGCCCTGTAAGGAACCCATCATCATCTGCCGCTCCATCGACCTTGGTGCGATGGAACGCATTGAGACTTACGACGAACTCCGCCAGTACAACAAGGTGGGCTCGCCCTTCTCCATCCCCAAAGCTGCCCTCACGCTCTCGGGCTTCTTGCCGGGCTTCGGTGTGGAATCGTATGCTTCGCTCCGACAGCAACTCGAGGCTTTCGGCTGCGGTATCGAAATCACCCTCTTGGCAGCCATTCCCGCAGGGTCGGGACTCGGCACGAGCAGCATACTCGCTGCTACGGTGCTGGCTGCGCTGAGCGACTTCTGCGGACTCGGATGGGACCGCAACGAGGTGTGCAACCGTACGCTCGTGCTCGAACAGCTGCTCACCACGGGCGGAGGTTGGCAGGATCAGTATGGTGGCGTGCTCCCTGGCGTGAAACTCCTCCAGACTGCTGCGGGCTTCGACCAAAATGCCGTGGCACGTTGGCTTCCCGACACGCTCTTCACCTCGCCCGAAGCCAAGGCTTGCCATCTGCTCTACTATACCGGCGTGACGCGCACAGCCAAGCATATCTTGACGGAAATCGTTCGAGGCATGTTCCTCAACAATACGCGCCACCTCTCTATCCTCGACAGCATGAAGCAACACGCCCTGACGGTCTTCGATACGCTTCAGCGCAACGACCTTCAGCGTTATGGCGAGATGGTGCGCACCACGTGGGAACAAAACAAAGCGCTCGACGCGGGTACCAACCCCGACGTGGTGGAGGCTCTCTGCCGCCGCGTGGACGACCTCTGCTATGGCTACAAGCTCCCTGGCGCTGGTGGCGGAGGATTTATGTACATGGTGGCCAAAGATCCCGAAGCTGCCCTCCGCATCCGCAAGATGCTCACCGAGTCGCCCCTCACCGCCAGTTCTCGCTTCGTCGAGATGGAGGTTTCGCAGAAGGGACTGCAGGTGAGCAGAAGCTAAAAGCATTTCCGCAGGGAAAAGTATAAAGTATTAAGTATAAAGTATTACATTCTTGCAAAAGTCAAGTATTAAGTAATACATTCTTGCAAAAGTCAAGTATTAAGTAATACATTCTTGCAAAAGTCAAGTATTAAGTATAAAGTATTAAGTATTACATTCTTGCAAGCTTTCAGCCAATACCGGGGGCGACGCGTCCTCGCGTCGGCATCCCACTGCGCAGCCTCATTAGCAAATTAGCAAATTAGCAAATTAGCACATTAGCATACACCCTTGAAACACCTCATTCTCCTCCTCACCCTTGCCGCCACGACACTCACATCGTGGGCACAGCAGCAAGTAGCCGTGTTCTCTATCAACGACTTCCACGGCGCCTTCGTGCGCAACGACGATAAAGGCATCGTAGGCGCACCCTCACTCTGGCAAACCCTCGATTCGCTCAAACGCGTATATCCCTACAACGTCACCGTATCGGCAGGCGACAATTTCGGCGGTAGCTATTTCTACAATGCTACCCACGGCGCATTGCTCCCCGTGTTGTTCAACGACTTGGGCATACGCATCTCCTCGCTGGGCAACCATGAGTTCGACGACGGACAAGCCTCGCTCGCCGACAAGTGGAGCCACTCACCCCTGCGCCCCAAAGGATGGGACCTCACCTACGTATCGTCCAACGTGCGCGAGGTAAGCACCGGTGCAGTGCCTAATTTTGCACAACCCGCAGCCATCACCACGCTCACCTTGCCCGGAGGAAAGCCCTTCACCATTGCCTTCGTAGGACTCATCGCTTCGTCTACACCGCAGCAGGCGAGCATACGCAAGCTCAAAGGCCTCACGTTCGACGGCAACTATCCCGCCGTGCTCGACTCCGTGCTCGCTCTCCCCGTGGGCGAAGAAGTGAAGCATGCCAACCTCCGACTCATCCTCTCCCACAACGGCACCATCACCAATGCCCAGGGACAGCCCCAGTGGGAGGACAAAGACGCTGCCAACTTGGCACGCATCAATTCGCGCCTGTGGCAAGGCTTTATCTCCTCACACAGCCACAAGCGCGTGTGTGGCTACATCAACGACTCTCACATGCCCGTGGTGCAAGGTAAGTGGCATGGCGACTACATCAGCATGCTGCTCTGCACGGTCGATACTGCCACGATGCAGGTGACCCGAGTAGAGCCCCGTTCCATCCCCGTCAGTCCGAAGGCACACCTCGAAGCAGGGCCCGCACGCCTACAGGCACAGATCGACTCGCTCTTGACCCATACCCGCACCGCTGGTGGTACCCCCATCGGCACCCCCTTGACTGTAGCAGATCACGACATGCCCCACGACCGCGATCAGAAGTATCGTCAGAGCGAAGTGGGCACCCTCGTGTGCAAAGCCTATGCTGAGGCATTCCGTGAGAATCAGCACCTCAAGGATGCCACTCCCATCGTGGGCTGTAGCCACTTCGGCAGTATCCGTGCAGGATTTACGAAAGGAAAGATTACCGTGCTCGATGTGGGCGAGACTTTGCCCTTCTCCAACGCACTGAAGGCTTATCGGATCTCGGGCGCTCAGTTGCTCTCACTCGTGCAGTTTGGCAACCACAACAAGGCTTACGGCTGGCTGCAGACGGGCAACCTCGAGGTGACGAAGGATGCCGAAGGCAATGTCACGACGCTCACTTACGTCTCGCCCAAGGGCAAGCGCACTCGCATTAAGGCGGGTACGATGTGCTACCTCGTGGCAGACGAATTCATCACCACCGGCGGCGATGGCTATAGTCCCACGTTCTTCCCCCAATCCCAAGAGGTGAAAGCCGAAGGTCTCCCCGCCACCACCGACGCCTTCATCAACTATCTGAAGAAGCAGAAAGTGCTGCGCTGATCAAGCAGTGAACCTATAGGAAGTGGGGGCGAAGTGTCTCGCTTCGGCGTGCTGTCGATGGGTTAGATGCCCTGAGACAGCACAGAAAAAAACTTTTGCCACACTCGGCATCGAGCCTCGCGTGCCAAGCCGAAGCGAGACACTTCGCCCCCACTTCCTATAGGCTCACAGTTTGACTTTCTATGAACTTACCTCTCGCTCACAAACGCAGCCTAAGAATCATTCCTCTTGCTCGTTAGCTCTGCCGACGCGGGACGCGTCGCCCACAGAACTAATGAAATTGTGAAATCTTCTCCCCACCTACAAACACCCCCACCACCCATGGCACTATTCTCATTACCCCCCGCCTCTCCCCAGAGCGATCTCAACCTGCAGATGTTCTTGGGAAATGGCGAAGCAGAAGAATCATCCCTCCACCTGACGCGCACCTTGGCTCCCGAGTGGGCACGCCAAAGCGGTGTGCAACTCACGTGGCCCCATGCTCATACCGACTGGGCATATATGCTCCCCGAGGTGACAGAATGCTACCTGCGACTGGCATTCGAAATCGCCACGCGTGAGACGTTGCTCATCGTAGCCCCCGACGTGGTGGCCGTGAAGCAACTCATCGACCAACGACTGCCCCAACGCGCCACCGACCACATCGTCTACCACGAATGTCCCACCAACGATACTTGGGCACGCGATCACGGATTTCTCACGGTGATGACCACCGAAGGTCCCGAACTGCTCGACTTCCGATTCAACGGATGGGGCGGTAAGTTTGAGGCCTCGCTCGACAATGCTATCAATCGTTCGCTCGTAGAGGGCGAGCACCCCGTACTGAAGGGAAAATACGTGGATTGTCTCGACTTCGAACTCGAGGGTGGCAGTATCGAGGTGGACGGACAGGGCACGTTGCTCACTACCTCAGAGTGCCTACTCAATCCCAACCGCAATCCGCAGCTCGACCGTGAGCACAAGGAGGAACTGCTCAAGCGCCGATTGGGCGTGGAACGCATTCTCTGGCTCGACCACGGCTACTTGGCTGGCGACGATACCGACTCTCACATCGACACCTTGGCACGCCTCTGTCCGAACGATACCATCGTCTACGTGAAGTGTCACGACGTGGAAGATGAACACTTTGCAGCCCTTGAGGACATGGAAGCGCAGCTACGCACCTTCCTCACGGCAGAGGGTAAACCTTATCGTTTGCTCCCCGTGCCCCTGCCCGATGCTATCATCGATACAGAGCAGGGTGAGCGCCTACCCGCCACCTATGCCAACTATTTGGTGATGAACGACGCGGTGCTTTACCCCACCTATGATCAGCCGGAAAACGATGAAGAGGCTGCTGCCACGCTTCGCCAGGCTTTCCCCGGTCGCGACATCGTAGGCGTAGACTGCCAAGCATTGATCCGTCAGCATGGCTCCCTCCACTGCGTGACAATGCAATTTCCAAAAGGAATCCTTTTGGAAAAGTATTAAGTATAAAGTATTAAGTATTACATTCTTGCAAAATTCAAGTAATAAGTAACAAGTAATAAGTAATACATTCTTGCAAAATTCAAGTAATAAGTAATACATTCTTGCTCTAATCAAGTAATAAGTATTACATTCTTGCTCTAATCAAGTAATAAGTATTACATCTTGCAAACTTTCAGCCAATACTGTGGGCGACGCGTCCCGCGTCGGTATCCCACTGCGCCAGCCCATTAGCACATTGCCAAGCGCCAGCCCATTAGCACATTGTCACATTAGCATATTAGCACATTAATATACTCCATCATGAGCAACATTCTCAAAGTAGGCATCATACAGCAGTCATGCTCAGCCTCAATAGAAGATAACAAACGCAAACTCGAAGCCAACATAGCCGAAGTGGCAAAACAGGGCGCACAGCTCGTTGTGCTTCAAGAGCTTCACAACTCTCTCTACTTCTGCCAAGTGGAGAGCACCGACAACTTCGACCTAGCAGAACCTATCCCCGGACCTTCCACCGAATTCTACGGGGAAATAGCCCGCCAGCACGGCATCGTGCTCGTGACCTCCCTCTTCGAACGCCGCGCAGCAGGACTCTACCACAATACAGCCGTGGTTTTCGAAAAAGACGGTTCGATAGCTGGGAAATACCGCAAAATGCACATTCCCGACGATCCCGCCTATTACGAGAAGTTCTACTTCACCCCCGGCGACCTCGGTTTTCATCCCATCGATACTTCCGTGGGACGCCTCGGCGTGCAGGTCTGCTGGGATCAGTGGTACCCAGAGGGAGCACGCCTTATGGCCCTCCAAGGCGCCGAACTCCTGATCTATCCCACAGCCATAGGCTACGAAAGCTCCGATACACCCGAAGAGCAGCAGCGCCAACGCGAAGCATGGACCACCGTGCAGCGCGGTCATGCCGTAGCCAACGGACTGCCCGTCATCGCTGTGAATCGTACCGGACATGAAGACGATCCCTCAGGTCAGACCCGCGGCATCGACTTCTGGGGAAGCAGTTTTGTAGCCGGTCCGCAAGGCGAATTGCTCCACCGCAGTCCCATCAATGAAGAAGAAAACGTCGTAGTAGAAATCGACCTCAAACGCAGCGAAAACGTGCGCCGCTGGTGGCCCTTCCTCCGCGATCGCCGCATCGAAGAGTTTGGCGGACTGACAAAGAGATTTATTGATTAGATTCAAGTATTAAGTATAAAGTATTAAGTATTACATTCTTGCAACCATCCAAATGTGCGCCAATTCTGTGGGCGACGCGTCTCGCGTCGGCATTGTCACTAATAAGCAAGTGGACTCATAGACATTGAAGACATTCTTATTAAGGCTCATAGCTTACTCCCTCGTAAAGAGTGGGGAAAGCCGCGAGACGCGTCGCCCACAGAACTGGCTGAAAGTTTGCAAGAACGTATTACTTATTACTTCTTACTTATTACTTGAATAGCCCTTTTCTTCAGTTAAGTGCGAAAAAAACGGCAAAAGATTTCCGTATGCGTACGATTTGCACTACCTTTGCTAATTCAAAAGAACAATACTAAAAATCAAAACGTTATAAGATACTATGACACTGATTAAATCCATCTCAGGTTTTCGTGGTACAATCGGCGGTCGTACGGGCGATACACTCAACCCCGTAGACATTGCCAAATCTGTATCAGCATTCGCAGCTTTGCGTGAAAACGTAGTAAGCCGTTCTTTCCGTCGCAAAATCGTAGTAGGCCGTGATGCCCGTATCTCGGGTGAAATGGTAAGCCACGTAGTATGCGGCACACTCATGGGTATGGGCTTCGATGTAGTAAACATTGGCTTGGCTTCTACTCCGACCACTGAATTGGCTGTTACTATGGAGCATGCCTGCGGTGGTATCATCATCACAGCAAGTCACAACCCCCGCCAGTGGAACGCACTGAAGTTCCTCAACGAAAAGGGCGAATTCCTTCCCCCCGCAGAGGCTTCTGAAGTGGTACGCTTGGCCAATAGCTGCAACTTCGAGTTTGCCGACGTAGATAGCCTCGGCTGCTACACCAAGAACTTTAGCTACGACCAGCGCCACATCGAGCTCGTGAAGGAACTCGAACTCGTCGACATCGAAGCCATCCGTCGTGCTCACTTCACCGTAGCGATCGATACCGTCAACTCTGTAGGTGGTATCATCATCCCGAAGCTCTTGGGTCAACTCGGTGTGACCGAAGTGACTGGCTTGAACACAGAGCCTACTGGTAACTTCGCCCACAACCCCGAGCCCTTGAAGCAAAACCTCAGCGAAATCCGCAACTTGCTCCGTAAGGGACGCCACGATCTGGGTATCGTAGTAGACCCCGATGTAGACCGCTTGGCACTCGTATGCGAGGACGGCAGCATGTTTGGCGAGGAAAACACCCTCGTAGCTTGCGCCGACTACGTGCTGAAGCACACTCCTGGTCCTACGGTGAGCAACCTCTCTTCAAGCCGCGGCTTGCGCGACGTGACAGAGAAGTATGGTTGCAACTATACTGCTGCAGCCGTAGGCGAAGTCAACGTAGTGACCAAGATGAAGGAAACAGGTGCTGTGATCGGTGGTGAAGGCAATGGCGGTGTGATCTACCCCGCAGCTCACTCAGGTCGTGACGCATTGGTAGGTATCGCATTGATCCTCACTTACTTGGCTAAGACTGGTATGCGCGCAACAGAGCTTCGCGACTCTCTGCCTCAGTACTACATCGCTAAGAATCGCATCGATCTCGATCCGACAACCGACATCTTCGCTATCCTGCAGAAGGTAAAGGAACTCTACAAGAACGAACAGGTGACCGATATCGATGGTGTGAAGATCGACTTCGCCGACAAGTGGGTACACCTCCGCAAGAGTAATACCGAGCCCATCATCCGCGTATACTCAGAAGCACACACCATGGAAGAAGCCGACGCGCTCGGCAAGCAGATCATGGATATCGTCTACAACATGACACAGAAGAAGGAGAAGTAATCTCAAGCTACTCTCTTCCTTCCACATCCTGCGCCCCTGCCCGCTGTCCCCAAAAAAGTATGCCCCTTATGGCTTAGTAATATTAGGTATATGTTCCCCACTGATGTGTGGGGAGAGACAGAGGGTAGGGGTTTTTTATAAGTATTAAGTATAAAGTATTAAGTATTACATTCTTGCTCACATCAAGTAATAAGTAATACATTCTTGATCACTTCAAGTAATAAGTAATACATTCTTGATCACTTCAAGTAAAAAGTAATAAGTAATACATTCTTGTACGCATCAAGTAATAAGTAATACATTCTTGTACGCATCAAGTAATAAGTAATACATTCTTGTACGCATCAAGTAATAAGTAATACTTTCTTGTACAGTTCAAGTAGTACTTTCTTACAAGTTTTCAACCAGTTCTGTGGGCGACGCGTCCCGCGTCGGCATTCCTTCTCAGAAATGAATGAAGAAGCATTTATAATAATGAATGCTTTCATTGGTCTCGCCGACGCGGGACGCGTCGCCCACAGAGCGAATGAAAGGATCTCCCTTACATCCAAGACTTGAGCAGAAACTAAAGAGCTAAAGGTGACCTCATAAACTTTTTCGACTCCTCAACTTCCAAATATCCTATCATGAAGAAATCCCTCCTTATCTTTGCGCCCGCTATGCTGGCAAGCATGGCAGCACAGGCGCAACACTACAACGTGGTGTATATCATGACCGACGACCATACGGCACAGATGATGAGCTGCTACGACCACCGCTTCGTAGAGACTCCTAATCTCGACCGCATCGCTCAAGACGGCGTGAAATTCGTCAACTCCTACGTAGCCAACAGCCTTTCAGGTCCGAGCCGAGCCTGCATGATCACAGGTAAGCACTCTCACAAGAACGGATTTACCAACAATGAGCACGGCATATTCGACGGCTCGCAACAGACCATGCCCAAACTCATGCAGAAGGCAGGCTACCAGACCGCCATCATCGGTAAGTGGCACTTGGTGAGCACACCGACGGGCTTCGACTACTACAACATCCTTCCCGCACAGGGCGACTACTACAATCCTAACTTCATCAATATGGATGGTACGACCACTCGCGAGAAAGGCTACGTGACCAATATCATCACCGATAAGGCCATCGACTGGATGGAACATAAGCGCGACAAGTCGAAACCCTTCATCCTCTTCATTCACCACAAGGCATGTCACCGCGCGTGGTTGCCCGAACTGAAGTACTTGCGTGAGTATGAAGACAAAACCTTCGAACTTCCCGCCAACTTCTACGACGACTACGAAGGCCGCGAAGCTGCCAAGACCGCAGAGATGCAGATCGGCAAACACATGGACATCGTATACGACACGAAGATGTTCACTCCCGGCGCCAAGACCTACTTGACCGACACCTATCTCGGCATGGTGGGCCGTCTCAACAGCCGCGACCGCGCAGAGTACGACTTCTTCTACGACTCGCTCGCCATCGACTTCCGCAACCGCAAACTCACGGGTAAGGCTCTCGCAGAATTTAAGTACCAGCGTTACATGCGCGACTATGCTAAGGTGGTGAAGTCGCTCGACGACAATGTGGGCCGTACGCTCGACTATCTGAAGCAAGCCGGACTGCTCGACTCCACCCTCGTGGTCTACACCTCCGACCAGGGATTCTACATGGGCGAACACGGATGGTTCGACAAGCGCTTCATGTATGAAGAATCGCTCAACACACCCCTCGTGATGCGTCTGCCTAAGGGATTCAACGCTCGTGGCGACATCAAGGAAATGGTGCAGAACATTGACTATGCGCCCACCTTCCTCCAGCTCGCTGGTGCTCCCATTCCCTCTGACATCCAGGGCGTATCGCTCCTGCCTCTGCTCGAGGGTAAGCACCCGAAGAACTGGCGCAAGAGCATCTACTATCACTACTACGAGTATCCCGCCGAGCACGCAGTGAAGCGCCATTACGGAGTGCGCAGCTCGGATGGTTACAAGCTCATCCACTTCTACAACGACATCAACAAGTGGGAACTCTACGACCTCAATAAGGATCCGCATGAGATGCACAACCTCTACGGCCAACCCGGCACAGAGAAGATCACCAAGCGCCTCATGAACGAACTCGTCAAACTCCAGAAACAGTATGACGACAAGGACGGATTAAAGCTCAACTCAATGGGTAAATAATTCTCTTAGTTAATATTTCCCTGGGGGGGGGACGCACACAAAATGCGCCTCCCCCCTCACTTATTCGTAGTTCTGTGGGCGACGCGTCCCGCGTCGGCATCAAGAAGTGTACCCATAGGAAGTGGGGGCGAAGTGTCCCGCTTCGGCAGAGCATGCAGATCAAGAAGTGAACCCATAGGCAGTGGGGGCGAAGTGTCCCGCTTCGGCACGCTGGCGAGGGCTCGATGCCCGAGCCTGCGTAAGAAATAGCATGCAAATTTTTGCCAAACTTCGGCATCGAGCCTCGCTTGCCAAGCCGAAGCGAGACGCTTCGCCCCCACTGCCTATGAACTTACCTCTTGATATGCAGGCTATGCCGACGCGAGACGCGTCGCCCACAGAACTAATTGATTGCTCCCACAGAACTGGTTGATGGAGCGCTTATCTGCAAAGGATTACTAAAGGGTGTTACGTAGAATTATTCATGATTGTCCAAACATTGTCCAAATCGTCCTTTTCTCAAATTAACTACCCATAAACTTTGTGCGAAATATAAAATTTGCGTAAATTTGCCCCTGGTAGTCTCTAAAGGCTACGTTAGCCCTTTCTGTGAAAGGAAAAATCGTAAGTCTAATAGAACCTGCCCATTGCGGATGGTACATCTGGAAGCGTCCCACTGCAATGCAAGAGAGAGTTATATATTATAATATAATTAAAGCGCTCCTCCGCTGTAGCCACATTGTGGCTTCGTTTGCCCCTAATCGGTGGGTAAAATTGAGCAAGATCAATTGAGTAGCGCAAGAGATACAAAGTAATGAAGAGAATATTTCGTAAAATATTCAATTGGTACTTCAGTAAGAGAGTTCTCCCATATTGGTGCATTGTCATCTTCGATCTCTTATTGTGCTTCTTTGGAGCACTATTCGTGATTTGGCTTCGCCACCCTGCTTCTTGGATGATGCAAGAGTGGGGAAGGTTGTTGCATACCCTATTGGTGTTTGGCTTGTTCAATCTGATAGGATTTCGTGTGTTCCACGTCTATTCGGGCATACTGCGTTATTCACAGTTCGACGACCTCCTGCGACTGCTCTATGCCAGTCTGTTGTCGCTCGCACTCTCGGTATGCTTCATCATGGCGGACAATTACTACGGGCTTGTTCAGGCGTTCTATCCGCTTACCGTCCGCATGACGACTTCGATCTATCTCGGCACTGCGGCATTGCTCTGTGGCTCACGCGTATTGATAGGTCTGCTCTACGACAGTGCGCTCGTGGGACATACTGCTGCCAATGCCTTGATATACGGCACGCGTGAGGGTGCCATCGCACTTACTGTCAATTCGCGCAATATCAAGCCTGTAAAGTTCCTCATTGAGGGCTACATAGGCGATGAAGAAGAACATTACTCTGGTCGACTGATGGGTCGCTGTATCTATTCCATTCATGATGACCTGCTCTCGATTATCCATAAGAAGAATATAAGAGCTCTGCTCGTAAGTCCGCTGAAGCACGAAGCCTTTGTCAATAATCGTGCCTTTCAAGACATGCTCATCAATGCAGGCGTAAAGATCTATATCACTCAGAACTCAGAAGAGTGGAAACGAGGTGATGTAAAGAAGAAAAAAGTAAGCGTGCGTGAGGTGAACATCGAAGACCTCCTTCCGCGCGAACAGATACAGGTGGATATGGAGGCCGTAGGAAGCCTCTTGCGCGGTAAGCGAGTGCTCATCACTGGTTCGGCGGGCTCTATCGGTTCCGAACTCGTGCGTCAGATTGCCGACTACAGTCCTGCAGAGCTTATGCTCATAGATCAAGCAGAGACTCCTCAGCACGACATTCGTCTCATGATGCGTGAGAAATATCCCAATATCAAGGCCGAGACCGTCGTGACAAGCATCTGCCGACAGAGCCATATGGAGAACATCTTCCGCACGTTTAAGCCCGACTACGTGTTCCACGCAGCAGCCTACAAGCACGTGCCCATGATGGAGGACAACCCCAGCGAGAGCGTGCAAAACAACGTGTACGGCACGAAGGTGATAGCCGACCTCAGTGTGAAGTATGGCGTAAAGAAATTCGTCATGGTCAGCACCGACAAGGCAGTCAATCCCACCAACGTGATGGGTTGCTCGAAGCGTATCTGCGAGATCTACGTGCAGAGCCTTGACAAGGCTATCAAGGATGGCAAGGTGAAGGGCGTAACGCAGTTTGTCACCACCCGATTCGGCAATGTGCTCGGAAGCAATGGCAGTGTGATCCCCTTGTTCCGCAAGCAGATAGCCGAGGGAGGTCCGCTCACGGTGACCCACCCCAAGATTATCCGCTTCTTCATGCTCATCCCCGAAGCTTGCAAGCTCGTGCTCGAAGCCGGAACGCATGGCAATGGAGGTGAGATATTCGTGTTCGATATGGGCGAGCCCGTGCGCATAGCCGACCTCGCACAGCGCATGATCAAGCTTAGCGGTGCCGAAGGCGTAACTATTAAGTACACCGGACTGCGTGAGGGCGAGAAGCTCTACGAAGAAGTGCTCAATGAAAATGAAGGCACGCTCCCCTCATTTCACAAGAAGATACGCATCGCGCAGGTGCGTAGCTATGAATACGACGAGGCTGAGGCGCAGCTCGAAGAACTCTTTAAGATATCAAAGGGATACGACGATATGGCCACGGTGCGCAAGATGAAGGACATCGTGCCCGAATACGTCAGTAAGCATTCGCGCTATGAGGTACTCGATGCTCCGCAAGAGGGTGAAACGAAGGCCGATGCTCCGCAAGAGGGAGAAACGCAGGCCGATGCTCCCGAAACTCATAGTCACTAACATTACAGCAAAGAGAGATGGAATGGAGGCTCTTCCTTGTAAGCAACGTCCGCTACAGTGCATGCGGCGCACGGGCTTCAAGGAAGAGTCGCTTTTTTAGGAAGGTGGACATCAGCTCCTTCTGTAAGCCCATAGGAAGTGGAGGAAAAATAGAATCGTGCTTTCATTAGTTCTGTGGGCGACGCGTCCCGCGTCGGTGTAGCCAATAGTCAAGTAGTGAGTCCATCAGTAGTCAAGCAATGAAGCCCCACTGCCTATGGGTTCACAGCTTGATTCAATAGTGAAGCCGACGCGGGACGCGTCGCCCACAGAACTGGCTGAAGCATCCCTCTTAACTCTTCAACTTATAAACTCTTAAACTCCAACTTCCCCACAGAACTGGCTGAAGCATCCCTCTTAACTCTTCAACTTATAAACTCTTAAA
>CALEKA010000005.1 GCA_937898715.1 uncultured Prevotella sp. | reverse complement strand
CATTGGGCTTTCAGCCCGCCCATTCTAAATCCGAAATTAAGATGAGCGTTTCCAATCTCATGCCTACGGGATAAAGAAACGACTTTCTTTAGAGAAAACTTGAATACCTTATCACATGCCCACGAGATAAAGAAGACTTTCTTTAGAGAAAACTTGAGTTACTTATTACTTGATGTGAGCAAGAATGTAATACTTTATACTTAATACTTATAGAAAGTCCCCTGCAACCGCGAAGTTGCAGGGGACTTTCTATCTTAAGAGGTCCAAAAAGGGCTTTTTATTCGGCTATGAGCGAGAATTCTGCGCCAGAGGCATAATCCTGCCCGTACTGCTCATTGAGAGCTCTGAAGCGAATATAACGGGCTTTTACGGGCTTAGAGAACATCACACGCTTGAGTTCGGCATTGGCAGCAAAGGTGCCCTTGTGGATAGGCTCACCCCAGTTCTTGCCGTCCTGGCTTACGTAGATCTCATAATCCTTGACCCATCCGTTGGTACCGCTCTGACGGGGCAACAGAGTGAAGCCCTTCATGAGTTTGGCTTCGCCAGCGTCGAAGTCTACCCAGTGGGGATACTTCGCCAAGGTGATGGAGTACATGGTGTGCCAGATGGTAGAGGGATCGCCGTCGAGGAGGTTGGCTGCATTGCCGCCACCAGGCTCTTGTGACGATGCGAAGACTACCTGCAGAGGCACACTCTCGATCTTGTCGTAGGTCATCGAGGTCTTCATCGAAGGATTGTCCTTATACCACGTGGTGATGGTACCACCTGCGCGGAGATCGATGGGTTGAGAGTAGACTTTTGCCTTTTTGAGGTTATTGCCGAGGGCATACATGATGGTGCGGCCCTTGGCAGGGGTGCTCAGCGTGACCTTACCGGTGCGGCTGTGCTCGATGCTGATGGGCTGTTCGCCTGAGGGCGATACCTTAGCAGTCTGGGCTGCATCAGCGCCTGCAGAGAGCGGACGGATGAGGAAACCGAAGTTGTAGTTGGTGCTGAGGGCTTGGTCTTCTACGAACGGACCACCCTGACCACAGCTGGCACCACCGAGGCCTGTCACCTTGGCATCGAGATGGAGATAGGTGCCATCGCTCTCGGGGAGCTGATAGATGTGGGGAGCTTGAGCAAGCTGCTGCTGGCTCCAGGGAAGTGCAGAGGCCGACATGACGCTATCGGAGACGAAGGCAAGTCCTGTACCATCACTGCTGCGGAGCGCACACCAGCGCACTTCTTCGCGGTTGCCCATGGCTTGGGGTTTGGGCAGGAGGATGTCTTGATCGCCTACGCGGCCCTTGTGCTGCTCAATAAACTGGCCGGTCTTGCGGTCGGCATAATTGTTGACGGGACCACGGCCGTAGTAAGTGAACTCGTTGAGTTGCTTGGGCAGTTTCATCGAGTAGCCGATGCGGGGCAGCACTACGTTGTTGCGATTGGCAGAGATTGCACTCTGGAGCTCTACAGAGCCATCGGGATAGATGGTGTAGACCTCGTTGGTGGTAAACTTGAGGTCGTCGGCCGTGAGCTTGTGTACGCCCTTGTCGAAGCGGTAGGCGCTCTGCGGGTCGCGATCGTGGTCGGAGTATACCTGCTGGCATCCCTCGCAGCCTTGGCTCTCTACGGTGAAGCTCACCTGCGTGGTGCCCGTCTTCTGATTGGTTACGACGGTGGGTGTGCCTACTACCTTGTGGTCGAGGTCGTAGAGTCCGTACTTAAACCATGCGTTGTGGTAGCCTATACCGGCATCGTTGTCGGTAGGTGCACGGAAGGCATCGAGCTTGGGACCATTGCCCTCGGCAATGAGTGTCTTGCCGCCATAAGCGAGGCTGGCGATGGTGCCCTGACGGAGGTCGAAACTAATGGTGTAGTCCTTACCCTCGAGGGTGAGGCGGTCGGCAGTGCGAGTGGTCTTAACTGCGCCCTGCTTCTGAGCCACGCTCTTCATAGCGGGAGCTTTCACGTCGGCTCCCTTCACGCGGAGCTGTTCTTCCATCTGTACGTAGCCCTTCTTGGCCCAAGGCATGTCTTTGCCTTGGAGGAACTGCACCTTGACGAAGTATTCGCTCTCGGGCGAGAGCTTGCTATAATCGAAGTCGAGCACGTACTCCTGGCGTTCACGCGGACCAAGGATGTTCTTGGCGCCCATGAGTGGCTTATTGGCTTCGATGCACTGGCCGTCCTTCCAGAGCGACCATACGATCTGGTAGCCCTTGAGGGGCTCGAAGTAGTTCTTATTGAAGATCTCGATACGGCCCTGCTTGAGGTCGACGGCCTTGACGCCTACGTTCTGATAGACCTTCTTTACTTCATAGTACTGTGCCTTGGGAGTGAGGTCGGGACGCATCACACCGTTCATACAGAACATGCCGTCGTTGGGCTTATTGTCCATACCGAAGTCGCCTCCGTAGCCCCAGAACTTTTGTCCGGTCTTGGCATCAATGCCTTCCATGGCTTGGTCCACCCAGTCCCAGATGGCACCGCCCATGAAGAAGTTGGTGCTCTCGATCGCGTTCCAGTAGTCGATGAGGTTGCCCACGGCATTACCCATAGAGTGGGCATACTCGGAGATGTGGTAGGGGTACTTCATGTTGTAGTTGCCCTTCACAGCTCCTTGTACCCATGCGATAGAGGGATACTGGTTGGAACCCATATCGACGATGTCGTTGTTGCGCTCGTACTGTACGGGGCGGCTCTGGTCGTACTGCTTAATGGCTGCATAGCATGCCTTGAAGTTGTCGCCGGGGCCGGCTTCGTTGCCAAGGCTCCAGATGACGATAGAGGGGTGGTTGACGGTGGAGTGAACCATCTCCATATTGCGCGCTATGTGGGCATTCTTGAATTCGGGCACGTGAGAGAGTGAGGCATCGCCGTAGTAGTACTCATGGCTTTCGATGTTGGCCTCGTCTTCGAGATAGATGCCGTACTTGTCGCAGAGGTAGTACCAGTAGGGAGCATCGGGGTAGTGGCAATCGCGCACGTGGTTGATGTTGCCACGCTTCATGAGGAATACTTCCTTTTCCATCTGCTCGCGGGTGATGTAGTGGCCCGTCTGCGGATTGTTTTCATGACGGTTCACGCCCTTGAGCTTGATGGGACGGCCGTTGAGGTAGTAGTAGCGGCCTGCGAGTCCGAACTCGTCCTTGCTGGCAGGGGTATCCTTGATTTCTACCTTGCGGAAACCTACGATGGTCGAGAAGGTCTCCACGGTGGTGCCCTTCTTGTCCTTAAGTTCACCTACGAGGGTGTAGCGATGAGGGGCTTCAGCGCTCCAAGGCTTCACCTTGTCGCCGGGGGTGAGGGTGGCAGTGGCGGTGATTTCGCCGTTCTTGCCCACTTCGCCCACCTGGGCTACGGCTGTTACGCCGGGCACGAGGGTGTTTTCGTCAGAATAGAGCTTATTCTCGTAGAGCGAATAGCTGATGGTGTAGCCCTTGGCAGCCTTGGTGGTGAGGTTTCTCACCTCTGCACTCACGGTGAGCGAGGCTTGGGTGTAGGTGGAATCGTAGTCGGGGATGGCCTTGAGGTCGCGCACCTGCACTCGGGGCTTAGCGGTGAGCGATACGTTGCGGAAGATGCCGGGCAAGCGGAACATGTCCTGGCTCTCGAGCAGCGAAGCATCGCTGTTGCGGTATACTTCGACGGCTATGACATTCTCGCCCTTCTTGTTGAGATAGGGAGAGATGTCGAATTGGGCGAGGTTGCGCGAGTTCTTGGAGAAGCCTACGTAGTGGCCGTTGATGTAGAGATAGAAGAAGGAGTCTACGCCATCGAAGTTGACATATACTTCCTTGCCGTCCCAACTTGCGGGAATGGTGAAGGTGCGACGGTAAGAGCCTACTTCGTTGCGATTCTTATAGGTCATCCAGTTCTTGGGCGGGGTGCGCATGACGCCTCCCTTCCAGTCGCCCACCTTGACTTGGTGCTGGAAGATTACGCGCTGGTTGCTATAGAGGGGTTCGCCATACTTGAAGGTGCCATCGGTTTGACGACCTGCCATGTTCCACGACATGGGCACTTGTATCTCGTCCCATCCCGAAACGTCGAACGCGGGCTTGTAGAAGTCGGCAGGACGCTCACTGGGATTTTTTGCCCAGTGGAACTTCCACTGACCGTCGAGGCTCTGCCAGAGAGAGCTATTCTCGGGGAGCACCTTGCGAGCCTGGTCTACGCCCTCGAAGGAAAAGAACCATGCATGAGGCTGCTGCTTGTTGTAGGCCACAGAGTCGGGACTCTGCCATTCCCACCCTGTGGGGCTTGGCATTTGGCCATAATAGAAGCCACCCAGCGGAGCCACCTGTGCCCACATGGGCGACGAGAGGAGGGCTGCGAGCAGGGCAGCGGTAGTTTTCTTGTGCATATACATAAAAGTGTTTTGTGTGCGAGATTTGTGTTTTGGCTACAAATTTAAGCGAAAGCTTCGGTTTACCCAAAGTTTTACAAGCTTTTGTGGCGGTGGAGGGGGAGGCGGATGGGAAGACGGACGGGAAGGTTTTGCGCTTCGCGCGATTTTCTGAACATTAATGACCATTAATGGGACATTAATTGGAGATTAATTTTTCCTTCGGCAACTTATTTACTGACCTTCTCCGTTAATTTTCATCGTTAACCTTCACCATCAATTTTCACCATTAGCCCGCCAGCACGTTTACGCTTTGCGCACGGCGTTGCCGGGAAGACGCACCACGAGGTCGAAGTCTTCAAGATCGAACAGGAGGTTCGACACGCGGGTGGAAGTCATGCCAAGTTGCGAAGCGATTTGATCGACCTTGATACCTTCGCTTTTGGGCACAAGATCGAGTATGCGCTCTTGGTCGGGGGTGAGCGTGGGGAAGAGTTGGGCCTCCTCTCCTTCCACGGGAGCACTCTCCCACTCCATGATGCGCAGAATGTCGGCGGCGGAGGTGACTAAGGAGGCTTTCTTGTGATTGATCAGATGATTGCATCCTGCCGAATATTCATCGGTGACGCGCCCTGGAACGGCCATTACCTCACGTCCTAAGTCGCTCGCCAACCGAGCCGTTATGAGCGAACCTCCATGGTCGGCACTCTCGATGACTAACGTTACGGCCGACATGCCCGCCACAATGCGGTTGCGACGCACGAAGTTTCCCTTGTCGGGAACGGTGCCTGTGAAGTACTCCGTGAGCAGTCCGCCATGGGAGAGCATCTCGCGAGCCTCCTTCTCGTGACGGCGCGGATAGATGCGGTCGAGCCCGTGTGCCAACACGCCTACGGTGTCGAGCCCATTGCTCAAGCAGGCACGGTGCGTATGGATGTCCACTCCGTATGCTAAACCGCTGACAATCAGAGCGTTAGGAAGCATTCTGTTCAGTTCGCGAATCAACGAACTGCACATTTGCTTACCATATTCCGTGATGCGGCGTGTGCCCACCACGCTGATGGTGTGGGTGTGATTGAGCGAGGTTGTGCCTCGATAGAACAGGGCGATGGGGGCATCCTTCACTTGGCGCAAGCGCAGGGGGTAGTGCTCGCTACTGTAGGGAATGACTTCTATGCGATGTTCTTGACAAAACTCTATTTCGCGAAGCGCACATTCACGAGCAGCATGAAGCCCCGATTGGTCGTGAAGAAGGGCATTCCAATGGGGATCAGCAGGATGAGGGTCTGTGAGTGCTGCCACCGCTGAGCCGTAATGACGAATGGTAGCCAACGCCTGCACTTGCGTCAGACCTTGCAAGCGCAATAGGATAAGGGATGAAAGAGCTTCGTCGGACATGGAGTATGGGGTTTGGCGAATGTACGAGAGAGAGAAGAGAGAGGAGGGGATGGTGAGTGAAAGCGCGCTGTGTTATTCTTCTGAGAAGAACACTTGATTAAGTTCATCGCAATCGCTCAACTTACCGTTGACGAGGCACACAGCTTCTACGGTCGACTTAAAAGCGGGCTTTAGGTCGGGAAGGCGATAGATGTCTTGCACGAAGACGTACTTTATGCCCTCTTTCTTCAGCGCAAGTTTCGACACGAATTCGTCGCCACTGCGGAGGGGGGTCTTGAAGTTGAGCTGCATACGGGCCACAACGGCATCGATACCGCGCTCGTGGAGTTCGGCAAAACTCACACCACGCGAACGAAGAAATTCGTGGCGGGTATGCTCCGTATAGTGTTGATAGTTGGCATTGTTGACAATGCCCTGAAGGTCGCACTCATAATCGCGCACCTTGAAGTTTAAAGAGAAGATGTAGTTCAAAATAGGAAAGGGATGTTGGAGAGAATGATTATATGGAGGATGTTGCACACCGACTTTTTTCTATAAAAAGGTCGGCGGGGGCGGAGTGTATGGCTGCCAAAAGACCAGAGAAGGGCTATCGCGCTCGAAGATATTCCGCACCAAAGCGGCAACGAAGACAATCCTTGCGGTCGCAGTAGTTCTGACGGAGCTGAATGAGTGCTTGGCTGTCGGCAGCATGAGCTACGTCGAGGCCTGCTCGCTGCCAGCAGCGCGTAATGTAATTGTGCTCAGCGGGAAGTTGCTCTAAGAGCGAGAACGCACGCTCGGCCATATCCTCGTCCATACGCTGACGACCATAAGCAAAGAATAAGGGTGAAGCGGTATTGATGATGACAAGGTTGAGCGAAGCGCTCTGTAGCACCTTGTCCGACTCGCGGCTCTCTTCACCAAACGCATAGTGGGAGCGCCAATAATCGGTCACGCCGATTCTGAACAGGCCTCGCAGCGCATCGATTGATGAGCACTCTAACAAACGAGAGAAATCGGCTTTTCGCTCCGAATAAATGCGCGCCAACTGCGAAAGCCTTACGTGGGGAAAGTTTTGCGGACGTAACCGCCCAAACTTCCACATCCGTGCATCCATCGGTGTGAGTCCGAACTTATGCTGAAGGAATGCATACTCCGATTTGAGCTTCATATAATAACTGTCGCGGCGCTCTGCCTTGACCAATTCGTCGGAGAGCAACCCCGCCTGGCCCATAAAGAAGGCTTCTATTTGAAACACGTCATCACGATGTTTGCACACCGCTTGGGGATCGATCGTTTGCGCCCATAGCTCGAAAGCTTGCGCATTGGTGCCAAAGCCGAAATTGCGAGCTAAGGTAACGAAGAAAGCACGCTCCCAGTCACCACCCGTCTGCTTCAAGTAGCCCTCGATGCGCTCTGTCTTACTTTCAAGCCTTTCCACCGTGAGGCGACTCATCCAGCTATGCACGGTCAGTGCTTCGATATGCGGAATGATGCGATAGCAGGGCGGGTAGGTCTCTTCATTAAGCAACTCTTCATAATTTTGGCGCAGCTGCGCTGGCACTTGCAGCTCCACTTGGGGCAAACGCTTACCATCGGCAGTCTTCACTTCTGCATCGGCAGTTTCCACCACGTGCAGAATCACGTTATTATAAGCCGCATCCGTCTCGTGGTGGTGTCGATACCAATCTGAAGCGCGCGTATGCACCTCTACATTACCAACCCACAACATGCCACCGATTTTTACCTTAGCATTGAAAAAATCGGGACCAGAATTAAGCAGATTGTGCACACCGGGGTCGATCACCTCTATACTCTCGCCGTCTTGCGTAAATAAAGGAGTAGAGCCATATATCCGGTGTTGCCACACGTAATGGACCAAGTATTCCATATTAGAGTTGCGTTAAGATTAGCCTACAAAGGTAGTGCAAGGTGAGTGAAGAAGCAAGGAAAAAACTTGTTTTTTCGTTGATTCTTCCGAACCGCAGCTTTACCAGTGGAACAAAAGTTAGTGCGAGGCAAGTGAAAAGCAAATAAAAACTTGTACTTTTGTAGCATCAATACAAATCGCGTAAATGGACACTATTTTTCACTACGACGTCGTCGTGATTGGCGCAGGCCATGCTGGATGTGAAGCTGCAAGCACTGCTGCTCGCATGGGAGCTAAGACCTGTCTGGTCACGATGGACATGAACAAAATAGCACAGATGAGCTGCAATCCTGCCGTGGGCGGTATTGCAAAAGGCCAAATTGTGCGAGAGATCGATGCACTCGGCGGACAAATGGGCGAAGTGACCGACGCCACCGCTATTCAGTTCCGCATGCTCAACCGATCAAAAGGACCCGCCATGTGGAGTCCCCGTGCACAGTGCGACCGAGCTCGCTTCATCACAGAATGGCGCTTGCGCCTCGAAAATACACCCAACCTCTACATTTGGCAAGACGAGGCTACTGAAATTCTCACCGAGGGCAGCACCGTAACAGGTGTTCGTACCATTTGGGGAGCCACGCTGCTGGCTCGCGCCGTAGTAGTCACCGCGGGCACCTTCCTCAGAGGCCTCATGCACATCGGGCGGAAACAGGTGGCTGGCGGACGCTGTGCCGAACCCGCAGCCAACTTCCTTACAGAGAGCATCAACAATCTGGGCATCCGTTCGGCTCGCATGAAGACAGGCACCCCCGTCCGTATAGACAAGCGTTCTGTTCACCTCGATGAAATGGAGATTCAGCCAGGCGAGACAGATTTTCACCGGTTCTCCTACATCAGCCCGATGCGCCCCCTACCCCAACTTCCGTGCTGGACAACCAACACCAACGCCGCCGTACACGAAACATTGCGTTCGGGACTCGCCGATTCTCCGCTCTACAATGGGCAGATTAAGAGCATCGGTCCTCGTTACTGCCCCAGCATCGAAACCAAACTCGTCACCTTCCCCGATCGTGACCATCACCCTCTCTTCTTGGAGCCCGAAGGCGTAGAGACCAACGAACTCTACTTAAACGGATTCTCGTCAAGTCTGCCGATGAACGTACAGATAGAAGCGCTGAAGAAGATTCCTTGCTTCCGCGACATCGTGGTGTACCGCCCGGGCTACGCTATAGAGTACGATTTCTTCGATCCCACCCAACTTCACCACTCGCTGGAAACGAAGAAGGTTGACGGACTCTTCTTTGCAGGACAAGTAAATGGCACTACGGGCTACGAGGAAGCTGGCGGTCAGGGACTCATGGCGGGCATCAACGCTGCGCTGAAATGCAGCGGTAGCGATCCCTTCACGCTTCACCGCGACGAAGGCTATATCGGAGTATTGATCGACGACCTCGTAACGAAAGGTGTGGATGAACCCTACCGTATGTTTACATCAAGAGCAGAATATCGCATCTTGCTCCGACAGGACAATGCCGACGTGCGCCTCACACCTTATGCAGAGAAGTTCGGATTGGCTTCGGAGGAACGTTCTCGACGATTCCACGCGAAAAAAAAGAATATCGACGAAATCATCCGTTATTGTCAGTCTTACCCGATCAAACCAGCGCAAATAAACGCATTGCTCGAGCAGCTCGGTACGACTCCGCTTCAGAGAGGCTGCAAACTCTTCGACTTAATCAATCGTCCGCAGATCTCGCTCTCTGTGCTCGCCGACCATCTGACCGACTTCAAAGAAAGACTTTCTACGATTTCATCGGATGCTGAGGAAACGATTGAAGCTGCCGAGATAGAAATGAAATACCATGGCTACATCGCTCGCGAACGTGCTATGGCAGAAAAAATGCAACGACTCGAAAATATCAAAATACGCGGTCACTTCGACTATAATAGCATAACGCAGCTCAGCACCGAGGCCCGACAGAAACTCACAACCATCGACCCCGAGACGCTGGCACAGGCTGAGCGAATACCTGGCGTTTCACCAAGCGATATCAGCGTACTACTCGTTTTGATGGGACGCTAACAGCAAAATGCAAAAACAGCCTCCACATCTCACACCCTCACTTGTCAGGGAGAAGTTTATCACTTACCTAAAGTAAAACTTTAACCCTCAAGACAAGAAAACAGTACGTAGGGGCTAAAAACGGCCTTTTCAGCGCTATTTCGCTCACGTTCCACGTGAAACAAACAATCACAAAGCATATCAATATCAAAGCTTTTATGAATACAAAACTGTTATTAGACAACTTGAGAAACGTGCCCGACTTCCCAAAGCCTGGAATCCACTTCAAGGACGTCAGTACGCTCTTCAAAAATCACGAATGCATCGAAGAAATGCTCAACGAACTACTGCGCCTTTACAAGGATAAAGGCATCACAAAAGTCGTAGGCATCGAGAGCAGAGGATTCGTGATGGGTGCTATCTTGGCAGAACGTCTCGGTGCAGGATTTGTCATGGCACGCAAGCCTGGCAAGCTTCCTGCCGAAACAAGAAAGGCCACCTACTTAAAAGAGTATGGCTATGATACCATCGAAATACATACCGATGCTATCAACTCCGACGACGTCGTATTAATACACGACGATCTGCTCGCAACGGGAGGTTCCATGCAAGCCGCTTACGACCTCGTACAAGCGTTCAAACCGAAGAAAACGTACATCAACTTCCTCATAGAACTGCAAATGGAGGGACTCGAAGGACGCAAATTCCTCGGTTCCGACCTCGATGTAACTACACTCTTGACTATCAAGGAATGAAAGAAGACCTACAAGCCTACCTAAAAGGGATTGTAAACAATCTGCCCGAAACACCGGGGTGCTACCAGTACCTCGATGATTCGGGCACAATCATTTATGTGGGCAAAGCAAAGAATCTAAAGAGAAGGGTAAGTTCTTACTTCAATAAAGAGCAACAGACGCGCAAGACGCGACTACTCGTAGCCCATATCCGCGATATCCGATATATCGTGGTAAAAACAGAAGAAGATGCGCTGCTGCTCGAAAACAACCTTATCAAACGCTACAAACCCCACTACAACGTGCTCTTGAAGGACGATAAAACCTACCCTTCCATAGCTATCAGCACGGAATACCTGCCTCGCATATTCAAGACGCGGCAGCGCGGCAAACGCGGAGCCACCTACTTCGGTCCCTACAGCCACGTGCCCACAATGTATGCCCTGCTCGACCTCTGCAGAGAACTCTATCAGCCACGCCCTTGTCACAAGCCGATGACGAAAGAGGGCGTTGAAAACGGCAAATATGAAGTCTGCCTTGACTACCATATCCACCGCTGCAAGGCTCCCTGCGTAGGCAAACAGAGTCACGAAGACTACATGCGATGCATCGAGGCGTGCAAAGAGATCCTCAAGGGCAATACCGCCGAAGTAGCGCGCCAGATGCGCGATGAAATGGTGGCATTGGCAGAAGAACTGCGATTTGAAGAAGCACAAGCTATCAAGCGGCGTTACGACTTGATCGAAGGCTATCGAGCAAAGAGCGAAGTAGTATCGACTGTGTTCCACAACATCGACGTGTTCAACATTGAAAGCGAAGACAAGGTGGCATATATCAACTACCTGCACGTAACGAATGGCTGCATCAACCAAGCTTTCACCTTCGAATACAAGAAGCGCCTCGATGAAACCGATGAAGAGCTCCTCACACTGGGCATCATCGAAATGCGCGAACGCTACGCGAGCCAGTCGCGCGAAATCGTAGTGCCCTTCCACGTGGACCTGCCCGCCGACATGGTAGAACAGACCATACCCCAGAAGGGCGACAAGAAGAAGCTGCTCGAACTATCGAAGCTCAACGTAAAGCAATATAAGTTCGACCGCCTCAAACAGGCCGAAAAGCTCAATCCCGAACAGAAGCAAACGCGCCTAATGAAGGAGATCCAGACTGATCTCGGACTGCCCAAACTTCCCCTTCACATCGAGCTTTTCGACAACTCAAACATCAGTGGCGACGATGCCGTAGCAGCTTGCGTAGTATTCGAGCGACTAAAGCCCTGCAAGAAGGAATACAGGAAGTACAATATCAAGACCGTCGTAGGTCCCGACGACTATGCTTCGATGAAGGAGGTTGTGCGCCGCCGCTACACCCGTCTAAAGGAAGAATCCCACCCCCTGCCCGACCTCATCATAGCCGATGGTGGCCGCGGCCAGATGGAGATGATACGCGAGGTGGTAGAAGACGAACTCAGTCTCCATATCCCCATAGCTGGCCTCGCCAAAGACGACCGTCACCGCACCCGTGAACTCCTCTACGGATTTCCGCCCGCCACGATAGGCATAAAACCCGAGAGCCAACTATTCCGCACTCTCACGCAGATGCAAGACGAGGTACACCGCTTCGCCATCAAGTTTCATCGGGAAAAGCGTTCCAAGCGCCAAGTAGCCTCCGAGCTCGACCAAATAGCGGGCATCGGCCCAGCCACCAAACAGCTACTGCTGAAGCAATGGAAGAGCGTAAAGCGCATTCGCGAAGCCACTCTGCCCGAACTGCAACAGCTATTAGGCACCGCGAGAGGCGAAAAAATATACACTAATCTTCACTCCGTGGAGAATAAATCGTAAATTTGCCATCATGCGAATCGTCATACAGCGTGTAAAGCACGCATCCGTCACCATCGACGGAAGAGAAAAATCAACCATAGGCACGGGATTTCTCATCCTCCTGGGCATAGAAGAGGCCGACACGCAGGAAGATGCCGACTGGCTCTGCAAGAAAGTAGCCGGGCTGCGCGTGTTCGACGATGCCGATGGCATCATGAACCGCAGCATCATCGACGTAGACGGCGAAGCCCTCGTAGTGAGCCAATTCACCCTCATGGCTTCCTACAAGAAAGGCAACCGCCCATCCTACATCCGCGCTGCGGGCCACGCCCACGCCATCCCCCTCTACGAATACTTTTGTCAGGCGCTTGAGGCAGCCCTCGGCAAGCCCATCGGCACGGGAGAGTTTGGTGCCGACATGAAGGTAGAACTGCTCAACGATGGTCCCGTAACGATCTGTATGGACACCAAAAACAAAGAGTAACACCCCACCCACACGATGACCCTAATAGAGCTACAACAACAGGTAGACGCTTGGATAAAGCAATACGGAGTGCGCTATTTCAGCGAACTCACCAATATGGCATGCCTCACCGAAGAGGTGGGCGAATTGGCTCGCATCATGGCGCGCAGATATGGCGATCAGTCCTTCAAAGAAGGCGAAAGCCACGACCCTTCAGAAGAGATGGCCGACATATTGTGGGTGCTCGTATGCTTGGCCAACCAGACGGGTGTAGACCTCACCGAAGCCATGCACAAAAGCTTCGAGAAGAAGACTCGACGCGATGCTACCAGACACCTTCAGAACCCCAAATTGAAGCGTCCAAGCGAGGACTAAGCACCATCTAAGCACTACTACTCCCCTCGCCCTTACCATTATAATACCCCTACAGCAATCATTTATTAAGACAATACACACAACTATGACCGAACAAAAGAATCAGCCCGCAGAGGCTCAGAAGAGCAAGTACGAGCAGGCTTTTGAAAAGTTTGAACTCAGTCTCGACGACCACGCCGTGAGCGAAGCCGTAAGCCGCCTCGTCTCAGAGAATCGTGATAAATATGACACCCCTGAGGTGAAGCGCCAATTGCTCGGCACCGTAGAGCTTACTACGCTCAAGGTGACCGACTCTGCCGAGAGCGTACTCCGCTTTACGGAGAACGTCAACCGCTTTGCCGACGAGCATCCCGACCTACCCGCTCTGGCCACCATCTGCGTATACCCCAACTACGCCAAGATTGTAAGCGAAAGCCTCGAGGCCGATGGCGTAAAGGTGGCATGCGTAGTAGGCGGATTCCCCTCAGCACAGACATTTATTGAGATCAAGACTGCCGAAACAGCACTCGCCATCCACGATGGTGCCGACGAATGCGACTGCGTACTGAGCGTAGGTGCCTTCCAGAGTGGCGACTATGAAACTTGCGCCGACGAGATAGAAGAGATGAAGGCTGCCTGCGGCGAACACCCCCTCAAGGTGATCCTCGAAACGGGCGCTCTGCAGCATGCTGATGCCATCAAGCGTGCTTCTATTCTGTCAATGTATGCGGGTGCCGACTTCATAAAGACCTCTACAGGCAAAATAGAGCCCGCTGCAACGCTTGAAGCAGCTTACGTGATGTGCACTGCCATCAAGGAATATTTCGAGCTCACAGGCACGAAAATCGGCTTCAAGGCTGCTGGTGGTATCAAGACAGTGAGCGAAGCCGTAGATTTCTACACCGTAGTACGTGAAATCTTAGGCGAGGAATACATCAAGGATGGTCTCTTCCGCATCGGCACGAGCCGTCTTGCTAACCTCCTCGTAAGCGACATTCTGGGCGAAGAGGTGAAGCCCTTCTAAGGCCATCTTCTCCTCCCAACAAAAAAATCTCAAGCAGTGAGCAAAATATACGCCCTGCTTGAGATTTTTTTGTCATTATCAACATCTTACACCCTTTGGTAGCACACGTCGGAAACGACGAAAACGCGTTATTAAAACGCTATCGCAGCCCTCCCGAAAGCACAAGATGATTATCTCATAGAGGCCGGCAAACCGTATAAAGAAGCGCATTCATATTGTAAAAAGAAGCACACTCAAGTAATGCTAAAAGGTCGTGCAAGTTGTCGTACACCGGTCGGTGTACGCACGAACATCGGTCGGTGTACGCATGAACACCGGTCGGTGTACGCACGAGCAACGGTCGGTGTACGACAACATGAATGCTCATCTCAGAAAATATCGTACGAAATAAAGCAACACAAACGCCCTTTTCCAAAAGCACTTTCCCTATCCCCCCAAAAAAATCTCAAGCAGCGAACATAAGGGATGCTCACTGCTTGAGATTGATTATTTTAGAGATGAATATTGTTTTGAAGAGGGGGCTAAAACTTACGTTCTACCACATAGTCGATATAGCCCTTCAAAGCATCACGCACTGCTTCATTAGTCCATGCATTGAGCAGTTCTACAGCTTCGCCATGGAGTCGCTGCATGGTCTGCTCGGCGTATTCTATACCACCCGATTGCTTAGTAAATTCCACAAGCTGAGCTATCTCTTCAGCTGTAGCCTCACCACGCTTTACGCGAGCCGCCCATTCATGCACATCTTCACGATCGGTATGCTCAAGAGCATAGATCACGGGCAGGGTAAGTTTGCCCTCTGCCATATCGTTACCTGTGGGCTTTCCTATTGACGGATCGGCGTAATAATCAAAGATATCATCACGTATTTGAAAGCAGATTCCCACCAATTCACCGAATCGTTTGGCACGATTCACGTAGTCAGCATCAGCATTGGCAGAGAGGGCTCCAAGCTCGGCACAGGCGGCAAAGAGCGAAGCCGTTTTGTGTTCTATCACACGGAAATATGCCTCCTCGCTCACCCGTTCCTTCTTGATATTATTGAGCTGATAGATTTCACCTTCCGAGAGAATTCCACCCAAGCGAGAGATGAGCCGTACAATCTGGATGTCGTGAGTCAGCGTAGCTTCGAGCAGCGAGGTGCTGAGCAGATAGTCGCCCAAGAGTACTGCCACCTTATTGTCGTAGACGGCATTTACCGAACGCTGTCCACGGCGCTCGCCGCTTTCGTCCACCACATCGTCATGAACGAGCGATGCCGTATGGAGCAATTCGAGCGTGACGGCACTACGCAGACTTTTGTCGCTGACCGCTCCCCTCTCCTTGGCCATAAGCAGCACAAGCAGCGGGCGCATCATCTTGCCTTTGCGCTGGCGCACATAGCCAAGCGCATGACCCAAGAAGTCATCTTCGTGGGTCAAGGCTTCATCAAAGAGCGTTTTGTATTGAGCCAATTCCTCGCTTACGGGTTGGCGAATGATGGATAGTTTGTCCATAAGATTTCAGTTTCAGCTTACAAAATTAGTAAATTAGTTCGCTTCATCCGCGATGAATTGTGTATTTTTGTAAGATAAACGCAATCACTTCCGCAAAATCCATGCAAACACTCTATCTTCTCGACGCATACGCACTGATATACCGTGCTTACTACGCCCTTATCCGCAGTCCGCGCATCAACTCTAAGGGACAGAACACCTCTGCCGTTTTTGGCTTTGTCAATACGCTCAACGACGTGCTCACTAACGAGCGTCCTGACTTCATCGGGATTGCCTTCGACCCCGCTGGAGGCACCTTCCGCCATGAGGCTTACCCTGAATATAAAGCACAACGCGAGGCCACACCCGAAGATATCCGTTGGGCTGTACCCGTGATCAAGGACATCATTCGCGCCTATCGCATTCCCATACTCGAAGTGCCTGGTTTTGAGGCGGACGACGTAATCGGTACGCTCGCTCTCAAGGGCGCAGAGGCAGGACTCGAGGTGCACATGGTCACTCCCGATAAGGACTATGCGCAACTGGTAAGGCCGGGCATCTTCATGCGTCGACCGAGCCACGGCAACGCACCGATGGAGAAGCTCGGACCGGAAGAGGTATGTGCAAAATATGGCATCAGTCATACAGACCAGGTGATCGACCTACTCGGTCTCATGGGCGATACAGCCGACAATGTGCCGGGCTGTCCTGGTGTGGGCGAGAAGACGGCAGTAAAGCTCATTACGCAATTTGGCTCGATCGACAACATGCTCTCGCATACCGACGAGCTAAAGGGTGCGCTCAAGAAGAAGGTGGAGGAAAATGTGGAACAGATACGCTTCTCCAAATTTCTTGTCACCATCAAGACCGATGTCGACCTGACCCTCGACCTCAACTCGCTGAAGCGACAGGACCCCGACAACGAATTGCTGCGCCCCATCTACGAGCAATTGGAGTTTCGCACCTTCTTGAATCGAATGAACGGAGGTGAAGCCGAAGTGCAAAAAAGTACTAACAGTTTGGGCACTCTCTTTGACGCAGAGCCTACCAACTTATCAGAAGAGAAAAAAGAAACGATTCACAAGAAGCTAAACGACGTAGAGCACGAGTATATTCTCATTGATAATGAAGACGATGCGCGCAGTGTATGTGAAGTTTTATTGACATTCAGTACTGTTAGTTTTGACACCGAGACCACCTCAATCGATGCTATCAGTGCTCATTTGGTAGGATTGAGCTTCGCCGTGGAGGGCGGAAGGGCTTGGTACGTGGCTGTTCCACGTGAAACGGAAGCAGCGCAGCGCATGGTCGACATTTTCCGTCCCTTCTACGAAAATACCAAGATCCTCAAGGTGGGACAGAACATCAAGTACGATCTCAACGTGCTTGCCCGTTATGGCATCCGTCTCAGCTTCCCCCTATTCGACACCATGCTCGCTCACTACTTGGTACAGCCCGAACTTTACCACAACATGGACTTCCTTGCCGAAGTCTACCTCAACTATCAGACCATCCACATCGAAGAACTTATCGGACCGAAGGGACGCAACCAAAAGAACATGACCGACCTCGACCCAGCCGACATTCGCGACTACGCTTGCGAGGATGCCGATGTGACACTCCGCCTCATGCAGCCACTCAAAGAAGAACTTGAGAAAAACGGACTCATGCAGGAATTCCACGACATTGAGATGCCGCTCATGCCTGTGCTTGCCAAGATGGAGCGCAATGGCGTAACACTCGACACCCAAGCCCTCGACGAGACAGGGAAACATTTCCGCCAACGCATGCAGCAGCTCGAAGCAGAGATTTACGAGCTCGCAGGTCACCCCTTTACCATCACCTCGCCCAAGCAGGTGGGCGAAGTGCTCTTCGACGAACTCCACCTCAACGACAAAGCCAAGAAGACAAAGAGCGGACAGTACTCCACGAGCGAGGAAGTGCTCGAAGCCCTCCGCACGAAGCATCCCATCGTAGAGAAGATTCTTGCCCATCGCGGACTCAAGAAGCTCATCAGTACCTACATTGATGCTCTGCCAAAGCTGATCAATCCCGAGACGGGCCACATCCATACATCGTTCAATCAAGCCGTAACTGCAACTGGACGCCTATCTTCGTCCAACCCCAATCTGCAGAACATCCCCGTCAGGGGCGACGATGGCCGTGAGATACGCAAGGCATTCGTGCCCGAAGCAGGCTGCACATTCTTCTCGGCCGACTATTCGCAGATAGAACTACGCATCATGGCGCATCTGAGCGGCGACGAGCACCTTATCAACGACTTCTGTGAGGGACGCGACATCCATGCAGCAACTGCCTCGCGCGTGTTTCACAAACCGCTCGAAGAGATCACTCGCGATGAGCGACGCAAAGCAAAAACAGCCAACTTCGGCATCATCTACGGCATCTCTGCCTTCGGACTGGCCGAACGCATGGAGGTGAGCCGAGGCGAAGCCAAAGAGCTCATTACCAACTATTTCCAGACGTATCCAAAGGTCAAAGAATACATGGAGCGAAGCGTAGAAGAAGCTCGCCAGCGCGGCTACATCGTGACAGCCTTTGGCCGCCGACGCTATCTGCCCGACATCAATTCTAAAAACGCCGTAGTACGCGGCTATGCCGAGCGCAACGCCGTCAACGCACCTATTCAGGGCACCGCTGCCGACATTATCAAGATAGCCATGGTGCGCATCGACCATCGGTTTGAACAGGAAGGCATACGCTCGAAGATGATCCTCCAGGTGCACGACGAACTCAACTTTTCGGTCTATCCCGACGAACTTGACCAAGTGAAGCGCATCGTCATCGACGAGATGGAGCATGCCTACACCATGAGCGTGCCCCTCATAGCCGACTGTGGCGAAGGCGCCAATTGGCTCGAAGCGCATTGATGAGAGCGTAGATCATTACCCCCTTCTCTACCCTATCCTCTTTCGTGCAAGTACCGCCCTCCGTGTTCGCCCATGAGTGCCAATATAGCCAATAGAATGGTCAATTCTTCGCTTCCCGAGCGTATAAATGACCCAAAGCACGCTTACTAAGATATAAATTAGTAACTTTGCACGCTTTTAACGTTAAAAATAGATGAACAATATATGCTGCATCGGGCACATCACGCACGATAAGATTATCACGCCCGAGACCGAAGTCGATATGCCGGGAGGCACATCCTACTACTTTGCCCACGCCATGTACCACCTCAATGGAGGCAAAGATTTCCACCTCGTCACCTCGCTTGCCCCGACGGACATGCAAGCCGTGACCGACCTGCGCCAACTCGGCGTAGAGGTAAGCGTTATTCCCTCGCGCCACACCGTATACTTTGAGAATAAATATGGTGAAAATCAAAACAATCGCACACAGCGCGTCCTCGCCAAGGCAGACCCCTTCACGGTGGAAAGTCTGCAAGGCGTAAAGGCTAACGTCTACCATCTCGGTTCGCTCCTGGCCGATGATTTCTCGCTTGAGGTCATCAAGTCACTTGCCGAGCGCGGTGTAGTGAGCGTTGACTCACAAGGCTACCTGCGCGAAGTGCGCGGAGAGAAAGTCTATGCAGTAGATTGGAAAGAGAAGCGCGAAGCCCTTCGCCACATCGACGTGCTCAAGGTCAACGAGTACGAGATGGAAGTGCTCACTGGCCACAGCGATGCCCACGATGCCGCCCTTCAGCTATCAGAATGGGGTGTAAAGGAGGTGTGCGTCACCCTTGGCGACTACGGCAGCGTGATCCTTGAGAACAATCACTTCTACGACGTCTGTGCCTATCCCCCACTCCGCGTAGTCGACGCTACAGGCTGTGGCGACACCTACTCCACTGGCTATCTCTACATGCGTTCACGAGGTGCCGACCCATCAGAAGCAGGCCATTTCGCCGCCGCCATGTCCACGCTCAAGCTCGAAGCCAACGGCCCCTTCGCCCGCACCGAAGACGACGTGTGGCACATCGTGAAGGAAGGACGATAACCCCCACACATATGAGAAGAGAAGCACTATGCTATCCTCTCTTCCCCTCCCTACTCTATCCCGACTTTCGCTAAGCGTGAAAGTCGGGATAATTCGTTGTACACGTACAATACACTCCTCTAAACTTATTAAACTCCTAAACTTTTCACCATCTTTTCGCCACAGACTATAAGAAAGATTTATCTTTGCACTTGTTATGAACTTGACATCTATCATACGCCCCCTCTTCAACGGTCGACTCAAAGCCATTGAACAGTACGAAAGCCACGCCGAAAGCATTCAGCGCAGCGTACTGGAGCATCTGCTGAAGCGTGCCGCTGATACGGAATGGGGACACCGTTTCCAATACGATTCTATCCACAGCTATGAGGAATTCGCTGCCAAAGTGCCTATCAACACCTACGAGGAACTAAAAGGCTACATCGATCGCATGCGCCACGGCGAGAAGCACGTGCTCTGGCCAGGACAAGTGAAGTGGTACGCCAAATCATCGGGCACCACCAACGACAAGAGCAAGTTTATCCCCGTAAGCCGCGACTGCCTGCACGACACACATTATCAAGGAGGCACTGATGCCGTGGCGCTCTATCTGCGCAACAATCCCTTGAGCCGCCTCTTCGACGGAAAATCGCTTATCCTCGGCGGTAGCCACGCTCCCAATTACAACGTGGCCCACTCACTCGTGGGCGACCTCAGCGCCATACTCATCGAAAACATCAATCCGCTGGTCAACCTCGTGCGCATACCGCCCAAGAAGATTGCCCTGCTGAGCGACTTCGAGGAGAAGCGCGACCGCATAGCCGAGATAGCCATCCACAAGGACGTGACCAACATCTCGGGTGTGCCCTCATGGATGATGGCCGTAATCACACGTATGCTCGAAATCAGCGGGAAGCAGTATCTCGACGAGATATGGCCCAACCTCGAAGTGTTCTTCCACGGAGGAGTAGCCTTCACGCCCTATCGCGATCAGTACACCCACCTCATCCGTTCGGCGGGTATGCACTATATGGAGACCTACAATGCCTCAGAGGGATTCTTCGGTCTGCAAAACGACCCCACCGACGCTGCCATGCTCTTGATGATCGACTACGGCGTATTCTTCGAATTCATTCCGCTCGAAGAAGTGGGCAAGCCTCATCCGCAGGTGCTCCCCCTATGGGACGTAGAGGCAGGCCACAACTATGCCATCGTCATCTCCACCACGGGCGGACTCTGGCGCTACCAGATAGGCGACACCGTGAAGTTTACCTCCACCAATCCCTACAAGTTTATCATCAGCGGCCGCACGAAGAGCTTTATCAATGCCTTCGGCGAAGAGCTCATCGTCGACAATGCCGAGAAGGGCCTCTACGAGGCGTGTCGGCAGACGGGAGCCGTGGTCAACGAGTACACCGCTGCACCCGTATTTATGGACGCTGAAGGGAAATGCCGCCATCAGTGGGTGATAGAGTTTGAGAAGGCCCCTGCCGACCTCAAAGAGTTTGCCCGCATTCTCGACGAAGCCCTGCAGCACATCAACTCCGACTACGAGGCTAAACGCCACAAAGACATCACCCTCCAGAGGCTCGAAGTAATCCCTGCTCGCAAGGGGCTATTCAACGAATGGCTCAAGAGCCGCGGCAAGCTTGGCGGACAGCACAAGGTGCCCCGCTTGAGCAACAACCGCGATATCATAGAACAAATACTCACGCTCAACTCTCATGCCTAAACTCTCTCCTCTCTGCCTACTCTCCTCACTGCTTTGCCTGCTGCTCGCAGCCGTAGGCTTGGCCTCGTGTGCCAACCCCGGCAGTGGTCCTGATGGTGGTCCCTACGACGAGACTCCACCCAAGGTCGTGAGCATGACGCCCTCCCTTGGCGGCACCAATGAGAAGGCGCGCAAGGTGAGCATTGCCTTCGACGAACTCATCAAGGTGGAGAATGCTCAAGAGAAGGTGATCGTATCGCCGCCTCAGATCGAGATGCCCGAGATCAAAACGTCGGGCAAGCGCATCAGCGTGGAGCTAATGGACTCTCTGAAGCCCAATACTACCTATACCATCGACTTCAGCGACGCCATCGTCGACTCCAACGAGGGCAACCCCCTGGGCAACTTCACCTACTACTTCTCTACGGGCGAAAAGCTCGACACCATGGAAGTGGCTGGCCACGTGCTCGAAGCCGGCAATCTGGAGCCCGTCAAGGGCATCCTCGTGGGCCTTCACAGCAACCTGGCCGACTCAGCATTTACCCGCCTACCCTTCGACCGCGTGGCACGCACCGATGGCAACGGCCACTTCAGCATCAAGGGCGTAGCCCCGGGCAAGTACCACATCTATGCACTCAAAGACGTGGATGGCGACTTCAAGTACTCTCTGGGCGAGATGATGGCATTCTCTGACGAGGAGATCAAGCCCTCCTCATTCCCCGACATCCGCCACGACACGCTCTGGGCAGACACTATCCACATCGATACGATCCGCAGCGTGCGCTACACCCACTACATCCCCGACGACGTAGTACTGCTCGCCTTCACCGAGAAGAACCTTTCGCGTCAGCTTCTCAAGACGCAGCGCGAACCCGAATACTTCCGCACCTTCTTCACCGCCCCATCGGCCATAGAGCCCAAGGTGCGCGGGCTCAACTTCGATGCCGACGGAGCCCTCGTCGTAGACCGCTCTGCGGGCAATGACACCCTGACCTACTGGCTGCGCGACACGGCACTCGTCAATCGCGACTCGCTCCTTATAGCCTACACCTACGAGGCCACCAACGACTCCACCCACATCAACTTCATGCAGACCGACACGCTCGAACTCGTGCCCCGACTGCCCTTCGAACGGAGGCAGAAACTGCGTGAAGCAGAGCTCGCTAAGTGGCGCAAAGGGCTCGAGAAGCGCCACAAGCAGGGCGACTATTCGCAAGAGCAACCGCCAGTAGACCCGCTGCGCATCACCATCGGCGCACGTGGCAGCTTTGCCCCCGATCAGAACGTACGCATCTCTCTGCCCGAGCCCGCTGCCCGCTTCGACACCACAGGCATTCACCTCTTCCTCAAGGTCGACTCCACCTACCACGAAGCTCCCTACCGCATAGATCGCTCCCCCCTCTCCCACCTCGAGTATACGCTCCGAGCGGAGTGGAGGCCCAAGCAGGAGTATGTGCTCAACGTCGACTCTGCCTGCATCACAGGCCTTTCGGGCAAGGTCAATCTGCCCAACGACATCAGTTTCTCCATCGATTCGGAAGACAAGTATGGATCGCTCTTCCTGCTCATACCCGAAGCCGATTCCACCGCCGTAGTACAACTCATGACGGCCGACAATCGCGTGGAACGACAAGTTCGAGTGAAGAATGGCAGAGCCGACTTCTTCTACCTACGCCCCACCGACTACTACCTGCGTCTCTACAACGACCTCAACCACAACCTCACGTGGGACCCCGGCTGCTATGCCGAAGGCCGACAGGCAGAACGCGTATACTACTACCCGCACAAGCTCACCGTCCGCGCCAACTGGGACATAGAACAGACCTGGGACCTCAACGCCCTGCCAATCACGCAGCAGAAGCCTCGCGAGATCGTGAAGCAGAAGGCCGACGCGAAGAAGACTCCCAAGAATCGCAACGCTGAGCGACTGAGGCAGAAAGGAAAGTAAGTAATTCAAGTAATAAGTAAGTAATTCAAGTAATAAGTAATAAGTAATACATTCTTGCAGAGATGCTCCTAAACTCATTAAACTGAGCGCATAGCGCTCTAAACTTATTAAACTGAGCGCATAGCGCTCTAAACTCATTAAACTGAGCGCAAAAGCGCTCTTCACTCTTCCCCATCATGAAAAAGCTCCTCTTGTTCATCCTGCTCCTGGCGGGCTATATGCAAGCCGGTGCACAGTGTTCGTCCAACAACACCGCATTCAAAAGCGGCGAGACACTCATCTATGATCTTTACTTCAACTGGAAGTTCGTGTGGGTCAAAGTAGGCTCAGCCTCCATGAATACCACGCAGACCATCTATGGCGGCAAACCAGCCTTCCGCTCCTACCTCATCACGCGCGGTTCGCCCAAGGCCGACAAGATATTCGTCATGCGCGACACCCTCATGGCCTATACCGGACTCGACCTCGTGCCGAAGTACTACGTGAAGAAGGCATTTGAGGGAAAGACCTACCGCAAAAACGAGGTGTGGTACTCCTACCCCTCTGGCAAGTGCAACGTGAAGATGCGCTACCAGCGCGACAAACTCGCCCCACAGCATGGTAGTCACTCCAGCAAGTACTGCGCCTTCGACATGATCAGTATGCTCATGCGCGCCCGTTCCTTCTCGGCCGAAGGCATGAAGAAGGGCCACCGCATCAACTTCCTCATGGCCGATGGCCACACCTGCGAGTGGAAGAGCATCATCTTCCGTGGCAAAAGCACCTTCAAGATAGAGCATACCAACACGAAGTACCGCTGCCTCGTGTTCTCCTTCGTAGAGAAAGAGAATGGCAAGGAGAAGGACATCGTCACCTTCTACATCACCGACGACAAGAACCACCTGCCCGTGCGCCTCGACATGAACCTCAACTTCGGTACAGCCAAGGCTTTCCTCACCGGTGCCCGTGGTCTACGCAACCCACAGACCGCTAAGATCAAATAAGACCATAGCCTGCCCCCGACTGTGCATGCAAAGATACTGCAAGCACATCCACATATCCAAAAAGAGTGTACAAACTGTACACTCTTTTTTTCGTTTTCTAAGCAATCTCCTCTCTTGCATATACGATGGCTTCCTACGCGCGCGCGTTTCCGGCAGTTTTATCTTCTTGCCTTGCACTCCCTACACTCCGACTGTTCTTTCTGACTGATTATCAACGTTATTAAGTAGTGTAGGCAGCTCGATTCTCCCATCACTCCTCCTCCATCATCCTTCCACCCCTATGAGGGAGCATGGCCTCCCCACTACCCCTTGGTGCTGTAAAAAATAACCCTTGGTGTTGTGAAAATTAGTCCTTGGTGTTGTGAAAATTAGTCCTTGGTGCCGTGAAAACTACCCCTTGGTGCAGACGCACAATCCCCTATGCCAGATAGTTCTAACATAGGGGCTTGTGCGTTTTCGTAGAATGAGGGAGGAGTGTAGGAAAAATGTAGGCAAATCGCTCTTGCCTACACTATACAACAATCTGATTATCAATACATTTCCCCATATTAGTGCAGGAAATGTAGGAAATCGGCAGGAAAACTCTCTGATATGCGCGCGCGAGAAGGCTCTATTTGCGCCTGCGCATTATCAGTTCTGTGGGCGACGCGTCCTCGCGTCGGCGTTGCCAATCTGTTTCAAAAATTAAAATCTTCTTATCCTCTCACGCCGACGCGAGGACGCGTCGCCCCCAGTATCGGCTGAAAGGAAATAGGGAGACTGATAGCATTCACGACCAATACCGAGGACGCGTCGCCCCCAGAACTGGCTAAATTCTATAAGAATGTAATACTATTCTTGCTTTGGGTTAAGAAATTCTGAGGCTTTCATCCATAAAGGTGAACATGCTCTGCCCCACCCTTTCGCTCTGTACTCTTAATCCTTAATATACTCGCTCCAGTCTACAAGGCGCATATCGCCCTTCCGACGATAGGTGTCGTGCATGGCAAAGGCTGCCGAGAGGATGTGGTGTGTATGACCTCCATAGGCTCCCGCGAGGCGCATGTATTCGCGCAAGATAGGACGATAGTCGGGATGGGCTATGGCGATAAGGGCTTCGGCCTTCTCAAGGGCAGACTTGTTGCGCAGATCGGCTACACCATACTCCGTGACGATGGCATCGACGTAGTGCTCCGTATGGTCTACGTGCGAGCAGAAGGGCACAATGCTACTGATACGGCCGTCCTTGGCTGTAGATCCACAGGTGAAAGTGGCAAGCATGGAGTTGCACGTGAAGTCGCACGAACCGCCTACACCGTTCATCATCTTCGTACCTCCCACCTTGGTGGAGTTGACGTGGCCATAGATGTCTACTTCAAGCGCCGTATTGAGCGAACATACGCCAAGGCGGGCTATGATCTCAGGACAGTTGGATATCTCCGACGGACGCAGCAACAGACGGCCGCGATAGTCGTTCATATTGTTGTAGAGATCCTGCAAGTGCTCTGGACAGAGGGTGAGCGCACCCGTGGAAGCTGCCATCACCCTACCCTCTCGGATCAAGCGCATTGGCTCTTCCTGAAGCACCTCGGTGTAGATAGAGAAGTTGGGCACTTCCTTCGATTCGCCCAATGCGCCCATCACGGCATTGGCACCGCTGCCCACTCCGCTTTGGAGGATGAGTTTGTTGCGGAAGATGAAGCCTTGCTGCATGTTCCACACAAGGAAGTCGGCGGTGTGCTGGCCGATGGCTCGCGTCACATCGTTGGCAGGGCTCATGGGGCGAGCCTCGTCGGGCAGATGGGTCATAACGATGCCTCTGACGCGGTCGGGCGACACCTCAATATACGGGAGTCCGATGATTTCTATGGGATGCGTGATACGCACCGGGGCACGAAACCATGGATCTTCTATCTCATAGATGTCGTGCATGCCGATGATGCGCGTGCTATGCCAAGTGTTGAGCTCTATGAATACGCCCTTCTCTGCCAGTCGGCAGATGGTGGGCGCTATACCAATGCCCGCGGTGAGATAGATACGGAGTTTGCCTCTGACCTCTTGTACGTCGCAAGCCTCTATTATTCCCCACGTGATGCGACCGGTGAGCCCCTGGCGCAAATGAGAGGCATTATCGGACAGATTGAGGTCGGTATAGCGCACGCGGCCCGCATTGTAGGCCTTACGCATTTCGGGATTGACGCTGAAGGGCAGTCGGCGATCTACAGCATCGGCTGCAGCAAGCTCACCATCGCAGCTGGCACCTATCGAGGCTCCCGTCACTACGTCGACCTTGAAGGGGTGACCCATCTCATGCTCCTTGCGCGCACGAGCGGCAAGCGCTGGAGTAATCACCTTGGGCGATCCCGCAGGGCCAAATCCGCCTACGGCCAAAAGGTCGCCATTCTCTATCATCGATGCTGCCTCGGCAGCTGTTATCTCGGGTACTATCATTGTTAAGGACGCGTTATATGTGTTGTTCGAAGTGCAAATATACAAAGAAATGCTGCATACCTGTATACGATATGCAGCATTTTTAGGATTTAAGTGCATATAGCTTGCATATTCGCAAGGCTTTATGCATGATTAGTGGGCTAAGCCCTTGTTGATAGCATCGGAGAGTTTTTGTGCACCTTTCTGTACGGCAGCGTCGGCCTTCTTGTTGGCTTTGTCTACGGCAGCATTGGCTTTAGCCTTAGCATCGTTCACAGCCTTGGTCTCAGCAGCCTTGGCATCAGCCTTAGCTTTATTGGCCACTTGCGTGGCAGTGGCTTTTGCTGCATTCTTGGCAGCTTCAGGAGCATTCTTAACGGCTGTCTCGGCAGCCTTGACAGCGGCTTTGGCTGCTTCGCCATCAGCTACGGCGGCATCGGCAGCACCCTGAGCGGCTTGTTTTACTGAGGCGGGGGCATTAACGATGGCATTGACGGCATTGGCTACGGTGAGCGTCTGAGGATCAATGCTCTTGAGTTTGTCGGAATTTTGCTTAAGGTAAGTCTGAAGCTTGGAGGCATAGGCCTTGGCAGCTTCCTGATTGCCAGAGGCTTGGAGTTCCTCGATCTTTTGTTTCACCTGACTGATGGTCTGCTTCACCTGCTCGGGATTTTCTTGACCAGCGGCAGTAGCAGCGTCGAGTTGAGCTATGGCCTCGTCGGCTGCAGAGGCTGCGGTTTCGGGAGTGGAAGCGTCGGCCGAAGCAGTTTCGTCGGCTGTAGAGTCGGATACGGCGGTGGAGTCGGCGCTCTGATCAGCGTCGGTTGTCTTGTTGCCACCACAAGCCGTGGTGGTGAGTGTCAGCGCAGCAAAGGCAGCTGCTGCAAAGAGTATTTTCTTCATCGTATGCTTGTAATTTTTAAAGTTAAGCCTCAGCGAGTTTGGTCTTATAGGCCAGTGCGTACATGCGTACTTGCTTAATCATGGCGAGCAGACCATTAGAGCGGGTGGGAGAGAGGTGCTCGGTAAGTCCTATCTTGTCGATAAAGTAGAGCTTCGCATCGAGTATTTCCTGCGGGGTATGGTGGTTGACCACTCGGATGACGAGCGACACGATGCCCTTGACGATTAGCGCATCGCTCTCAGCGCGGAAGTCGAGCATGCCATCGTGTTCCTCACAGACTATCCATACGCGGCTCTGACAGCCGTCTATGAGATTTTGATCGGTCTTATCGGCAGCGGGTAGGGGCTCTTGTTCTTCACCCAGATCGATGAGTAGCTGGTAGCGATCCATCCAGTCGTCGAGCTCGCAAAATTCTTCTATAATCTCGTCTTGTGTTTCGTTGATAGTCATTGTCCTTTTCTTATTTATATTTGTGAGGTTGGAGTTTGGAGGTTATGAGTTTGGAGGTTGGAGTTTGGAGTTTGAAGGTTATGAGGTTATAAAGTTACTATCAAAGGCTAAAGGTGACATTATAACCTTATAACCTCAAAACTCAAAACCTAAAATAAACTCCAAACCTAAATAAACTCTAAACTTCCAAAGCCTATTGCTCAGAAAGAAACTGCAGCAAGGTCTGTCCCACACCGCGAAGAGTTTCCTTAGAGATATTAGCGGGCACATCGGAAGTGGTGTGCCAAGTGGTACCAAAAGAGTGTTCACCTTCGATGAAGGGAATGATGTCGATAGTAGGAATACCCGCAACTTCGTTCATGGGCACGTGGTCGTCTTGCGCATAACCACCATCTACGGGCTGGAAGAGATTGCCAGCATTGGCACGTGTGGCAGCATCCCATACGCGCACCATGACATCGCGAGCATAGCGCATGCTGATGCCCTCATAAGCGTAGCGAGCATCCTGTCCACCCACCATGTCGAGCAATATGCCAAAGCGAGCTTTGTAGCCCTCCTTATGGGGATGTGCAGCCCAGTATTGCGATCCTAAGCACCAATCAGAACCATCCTTCGGATCCTTATCGGAAGCCCAGTAGGGGGTGCCGTAGTCCTCAGAATCAAAGCAGATAAAGTCTATTCCTACGTTGGGCTTCAACTCGCTCAAGTGGCGAGCCACTTCGAGCATCACAGCCACACCGCTTGCACCATCGTTGGCAGCCATCACGGGCTGGTGATGCTTCGTAGAGTCGGGGTCAGCGTCAGCCCACGGACGGCTCTCCCAGTGGGTACAGATGATGATACGATCGGTGGCTTCAGGACGGTAGGATGCGATGATATTGCGCGTATGGAGCGTCTTGCCGTCCCATGCGGTCTGATCCGTCTTTTGCTCCGTCACCTCGAGGCCAAGCGCCTTAAAGGATTTCACGATGTAGTCGCCACAGAGGCGGTGCGCCTCGGAGTTGGGCACACGCGCACCGAAGCTGCATTGTTTTTCAATAGAAGCATAGGCAGAATCGGCATTAAACTGTACTTGCGTCACAGCTATGGTATCGGTGTCGGATGATTGCTCCGACGGTTTCTGACTCTTACAGCTCACCATAGCGAGCACCGAGAGCACGGCTATAAATAGGGTAGGGATATGTTTCATGAAATGTATGATATGTAGCACAGCGCATAAACTCATTAAACTGAGCACGAAGCGCCAACTTAAACTTATAAACTAAGCGCGAATCGCTCTAAACTTATAAACTCCTTAATCGCAAAGCGTGCTTTGCTCTTGACACTCTCGCATGACGCGCAAGAAGTTGCCTCCCCACACCTTCTGCAGGTCGGCAGGAGTGAGGCCTTCTGCCAAGAGCAGACGCGTAAAATTGGTCAGTTCGGAAGCACATGCGCAACCAGGCACACCGCCATCGCCATCGAAATCGGTGCCTATGCCCACGTGGTCGATACCAGCCACGCTGATCATGTGCATGAGATGGCGCACGCCGTCGTGAATAGTAGCCTCTACGCCCTCTTCCTCCAAGCGGAGAAATCCGTGATAGAGCGTCACCTGAGCTACGCCACCTGCCTCGGCCAATGCACGGAGCTGATCATCGGTAAGATTGCGTGGGTGGTTGCACATGGCACGGCTTGAAGCATGAGAGCAGACGATAGGGGTGGAACTTACTTCGAGCGCGTCATAGAAAGAAGTCTCCGCAGCATGACTCAAGTCGACCATAATGCCACAGCGATTCATTTCCGCTACGACCTCACGTCCGTAGGCCGACAAGCCGCCATGCTCACCCGTGGATCGACGAGCAGAGTCGCATATATCGTTGTCGCCATTGTGGCAGAGCGTGATGTAGACCACGCCCATACGTGCGAATCGCTCTACGTTTGCCACGTCCTTACCCAGCGCATAGCCATTCTCTATACCGCGCATGATGGAAAGACGGCCCGCCATCTTGTTGCGATAGAGGTCGGCAGGCGTGAGAGCAAGGCTTACGCCCGGTGCTTCCTCTACACGCGCCTTTATCTCCGTAAGGAGCCTTACGGCCATATCGGTGGCAGTTTGCGAAGCCTGCGGCGTACGTTCGCCCTGCGGGATGTAGGCCACCATGATGGATGCATCGAGCATGCCTTCGCGCATTTTCGGAAAATCTACGAGCAGCTGAGGATCACGACGTGTCAAGGATACGCCTTTGTCGAAAAACATGGGCGTATCACAGTGAGAATCGAGCGTAAGCACGCTGCGATGCACATCCTTAGCGCGTCCTTGCTCATAGGACGCTTCTACGAAAGCCTTCATGAGCGGCATCATACGCTCGTCGCCGTCGAGCAGAAAGCATTCGGGGTGCCACTGTACGCCCACTATCCAGCGGGCTTCCTCCGTGCTCTCGATAGCTTCTACCACGCCGTCGGCTGAGCGTGCCGTGACGCGGAATCGTTCTCCACACTGGGCCACCGCCTGATGATGGAAGGAGTTTACGGCAAAGCGCTTTCCTAAGAGCTGAGCTATGAGAGAGCCCTCTTCGGCTTCGACAAAGTGGGTCGCCACACCACGATCGGCATCCTGCGAATGCTTGATGAGTTTGGCATCGGGCATTGCGGTACTTATATCTTGCTGAATGGTGCCTCCGAGTGCTGCTGCGAGCATTTGTATACCACGACAGATACCGAGCATAGGGAGCTGCCGGTGGTAGGCGAGGCGTATCAAAGCTAGTTCAAACTCATCGCGCTCACGATTGATACCATGCAGAGCGGGCACAGGATCTTCGCCGACCAAGATAGGATTGAGATCGGCTCCGCCAGAGAGCAAGAGTCCGTCGAGGCGGTCGAGCAACTGTACGAGGTCGGCATCGGGCTTGCGCCGAGGAGGGATCACTACAGCAATGCCACCCGCGGCTTCTATTGATCGGAAATAACCCGGCAAGAGCTTAAGCTCGCCATCGCCATAGTTACCCGTAATTCCTATCAGCGGACGCCGTTCTGTAGCCGCTGCAAGCGCCGCTGTTTCTATATCTTCTACTTTCATTATTTCATTGGGCGCATCTCGGCGCGTCTCTTTTATCAGACAGCGTGCCTGTGCGCTTCCCTTTTACTTACTTCTTTTCATGCCCCGGCCCTTCGGGAAACCACCCTTTATTCACCCTTTCGCGCTGTTCGAAGAGTTCGAGTATCGACCATAGGGCAGAAAAGCCCGTCACGCCCACGATGGCGCTGACGAGCAAAAGCTTGATGAAGAGGGCACCGACAATGCAGCCGATGCCCACAATGAGGAAAATCCACCACGGCCGTGTGCCAAAGTAGTATTCAGTCTTGATTACGACGGGATGGAACGCTCCGATGATGAGGAACGTGGCCAAACCAATGATTACTCCTGTGAGGGTCATGTGTAGATGGGGTAGGAAATTTAATCTTCTTGATCGAGGATGACGGGCACGGTGCGATTGATGCTCTGCTCCAGAGAGATAAGCGTTTCGGTAGAGATAACGCCGTGAATTTCCTGAATGTGGTTGTTGAGCAAATCCATTAGGTGTTCGTTGTCGCGCGAATAGAGCTTAATAAGCATGGTGTAGGGGCCGGTAGTGAAGTGGCACTCCACGATTTCGGGGATTTTCTCGAGCTGCTCGGCCACTCCCTTATACATTGATCCACGCTCGAGCTTAATGCCGACGTAGGTACAGGTGCTATAACCTATGCTCTTGGGGCATACATTGTAGCCCGAACCTGTGATCACGCCTGCTTCGATGAGGCGCTGCACACGCTGATGAATAGCGGCACGTGAAACGCCGCATACGGCTGCTACATCCTTGAATGGAATGCGCGCATTGACTGAGATGATTTTTAGAATTTTCAGGTCAAGCTGGTCAACCTTTTCCATAGATATGATAACTGTATTGTGGGGGGCGAACGTACGATCCAATCCTTGGTTGTTGTTCCTCCCCCCGTATGGTTTTACTTGCTTGCAAAGGTAGTGCAAGGCTTGTGAAGTGCCAAGCAAAAAGTCTAAAATCTTTGTATAAACCGCACTTCTTGCTTACTTTTTGTGTGCAATATAGGGGAAAGTTCTTTCAAATTGTTCATTTCCTCGGCCTTTCCATCTTCAGGAAGGACCTCATACTCGCTGCGTCCATAGCCACACCAATAGCCGAGCGCCCCACGGAGGTTACTCTGAAGATTGTTGCCTGTGGCGAAAAAAGGGGTGCGTGAGAGGCTAACGCTCTCCTCATACGACTGCCAGAAGCGATAGCTCGCACCATCTACCGTGGCCAGCTTTACGTAAAGCGTGTCGCGAAGCGAGAAGTAAGGCGTATAGTCCTTTACCGCATAGCGGTGGGCTTGAAACACGGGCAATGGAGCCCCGCTTTTCACATGGCTGGCAGCATAGAGTCCCATGTTGCACGATTGGTAATAGGTATCCTTCCCCTTACGCATGACGAAGAATTTGTAGCCTTTGGCGGAAGCAGAGGAGGCTACAGCGGAAGCAGAGGAGGCTCCAGCGGAAGAGGGAGAGGGCTCTGCAGAAGGGAAGGATGTATCTGCAGAAGGAGAAGGAGTATCACCAGAAGCGGAAGGAGTATCACCAGAAGCGGAAGGAATATAGGCGTAAGAGTAGGGGATTGCGGCAGATGATGGGGGAGTGTTTGCGATGTGCGCTTGTAGCTCGTAGAGTGTGTCGCTCTCAGCACAAAGCACTTTTTCGAAGTAGGCTATAGAGGCGCGAGGCGGTATGGTGGTCACAGCTTCGGCATGATAGGATTCGTAGTCTACGGTGAGGCGGTAAGTACGACCGCATCGACCAAACATTTCTCCCGTAGTATAGCCATAAGAGGGTGTGTAGCGTTTCATAAATTTACCTGTCAACACCACGGTGGTATCACCATCGCTCACGGTCACCTTGGCCCAGCGCACAAGGTGACTGGACATGTCGTAATCTGTGTCGGAGGTGCTTGAGAAAGGCACCGATGTGGTGACGAACACGATGGGAGCGCCCTCCTCATCTATCCAGCCTTCCACCACGAGTTGCGGCTCTTGCGTAGAAAAGGGCTCTTCACTGCACGAATGAAGAAGTAGCGGGCATAGCACTGCTAACAAGAGGCGGAAAGGTGCTGATATTATGTAACAAGGAGAGACAAGTATGCGCGGCATGACTCAGAATTTAATGTTATAGCTAAAGGAGGGGAGAGGGTATTTGAGGAAACTCACGGGGCGATAGGCAAAAGTTTCATCGCGGAAGCGAAGTCGGTAGAACACCGTATTATTTGTACCGAATACATTATAGAGCGAGAAATTGAGGCTCTGCTTCACTCGGCCTCGGCTGCGGAGTCGATAGTCTACGGCTGCATCGAAACGCCAGTAGAGGGGCAAGCGACAACCATTGTGGCGGCCATATTGCGAAAGCACATAGCCATTGATTAGATAGAACGATTCTGGGGCTGTGAATGGGGTGCCTGATGCTACGAGCCCCGTCAGACTGAAGTTAAGACGTGGCCGTGGTTGATAGGAAAGCATCAGGTTGGCTTCATGGCGTCGCTCATAGTTGGAAGGATAACGACTGCTCACTCCATCAACGGAAAACCTGCGCAACGTGCGTCCCCAGCTATAACTTATCCATCCCGTCACAGAGCCCAGCCGACGAGTAAGCTGCAGTCCGAGTCCATAATTTGCGCCATTCCCTTGAAGCAAGGCTTCGGTGAGGGAATACTGGTCGGTGAGCAAAGTGAGCACATTGTCAGCATACTCCAACTGATGATATAGCCTTTTCCAATAAAGTTCAGCGGTGAAGCCCCACGCTTCGTCCTTTGTACTTCCTTTATAAATCAGCGTGGCGCTGCAGGAGCGCTGAGGCGGTTGCTGCTTGGTAGAGGCGAACCAAAACTCTGTGGGCATGCCCAGGGACGTGAAACCTGCTTGATGGAGAAACTGATGCTGGAGGCCGCCTTTGAGGGTCACAGAATGGAGCGGTGCTACGTGCCAGATAGCAGAGATATAGGGGCTTAGAGCGTAGCGTGAATGGCCATCGGGGGTATGAAAGAGCGTGAAGCGAAGGGCGGGATGTAGCTCGAAGCGGGCTTTCGGAGAGACGTAATGATAGAGCGCATAGGCTGCCGCCTCCCAGGCTTGTTGCTCGGATTGGACAGTAGCTAACTGTGAATAAGGGCTCTCTACCTGTGGCGATTGCGGCAACACGTCGTGCCATTGCGCATCAGCCCCCACAGTCCATCGGCTGTATAGATCGGCGCTTGCTTTGTAGCGATAAGTACGGATATGAGCGGGCAAGGATAGATGGGAATCGAAGAGGTGGAGCCGCAAGTGACTCGTATAGCCCTGTGTGGTGAGTGCTTGCTTCCACACGGCCCTTTGTGAAGCATGATGCCAAGACACTTCACCGATCCAATTCTCCCAATGCAATGATGAGGGTAAGCGGTCGTGCTGCCCCACCACCTTCAATCGGTCGCGCCCATAATAACCATTGAGCGTCAGGAAGTGGCCCGGTGCGGGCTCCATTTGCAGCGTTACGTTGTAATCGCCAAATCCATAGCGCGTATCGTCAGCATCGTCCGTCTGTATCCAGTGGCCATAAAGGAGGTTGAAATAGGCTTGCCGGCCCGACAATCGCAGTGCCGCTTTCGACGATAGCGGAACGTCCATGGTGCCTTGTGCTGCCAGCGGACCAAGCGAGAAGTCCCCTTCCAGACGACTCATTTCCGAGAGAGAGGGCAATAGCATCTGCATGCTTCCGCCCAATCTGCTTGCCACGGCGGGCGAAGTGGTGGGCTCGAAGTCCATGGATGGGAAGTGGGCGGTATTGAAGGTAGAGAAGATGCCCATGAGGTGGGCTGGATTGTACACTATCCCCTCGCCAAGCATCAGTACATTTTGTCCTGCTGAGCAGCCTTGTACATGGAGTCCAGCATCGTATTCGGAAGAAGTCTGCACCGAGGGGAGTGCTTGCAGATAGCGCATGGGATCGGCATTGCCAAGGATCTGCGGCAGGCGTTTTATCGTTGTCAAGTCCCAACGCAGTTTTCCATCAGCCGAGGTCTTTAGGGGCGATCGATTCTTGCGAATGGTTACACCAGCTTCGCCGCGAATGTTCACGTAGTCCGTGCTGTCGGTAGGTTGTTGAGCACAGACATGGTAGGAGAAGGCGTAAAGTGAGAATAGCAGTAGGGTGAATATGCGTTGAGGCATTGAAAAGTAGGTAGATAAAGCTAAGTAAGGAGTTTGAAAGCTTCCATGTAGGCGAACTCTCAAACTCCTATTATCTTGTTTACTTGTAAAGAGAAGATACTTTGCGTTGCACCTTCTCTTATACAATTAGGATGTTCTATTAGTCAAACAAATCTTCGTAGCCACGGAGCAAGCGCTCGAACATGTCTATCACGGAACCGAAGTTGTCGCGATTGAAGTAGTCGCCCATGGCGTAAGAGGTGTTATCATCGAAATAAATGCCAGGCTCGCTGTACCAGTATACGTAGCGTCCGCCATTGTATTCATCCTTAAAGCACATAAGCTTCACAGATGCTTGCTGTGTCTTTCCATTGTCGAAGTAGATGCCTGCGTTGATCAGTTGGTTGGCCTGATTGATATAGTTCTTGTAGGCCGTTCCATTGGTTTCTTCTGACACATCGTCGGCCTTCTCCAGATAGTCTACGAAAGTCTTCACATTGCTGCACGTGCCTCGCAGCTGCATCTGTCCCAGGATATTGACATAAGCCTCTACAGGGCCACCCGTGGTGAGTTCTTCATGGGAGTTAAACTTTGTATTGATAGCTTTGGCGCTAAACTCTACAAGCACCTGTCCACTCTTGCTCATGCTGCCATTTACTTCGGCAGAGCCTTCGCTTCCCGAGTGCATGGCACGATTGATGGTCAGCGAGTAGTCCTCTACCTTGATAGTAGCGGTGGTAGAGACGCCGTCCTTTGAGAGGTCGTATTCTGGACCTACAAACTGGCTCTGATCGATGTCTACCTTGACCTCGGCGCGGGTACTGTTGCCCTGTGTGAGCTTTACCAAGATATGTTCGGGCACCATGACGTAGTTAGAATAGACATCTTCCTCCCAGTAATAGTGTCCATTGCCGACATAAACACCATTTTCGTCCCAATCTTCGCCCATATAGACTTTCTTAGTGTTGCCCGATGGGGTGACGCTCAACGTGCAGAGATTGCCACTTGCATCTTTGATCAAGAACTCGAGGTTGGTGGGAGTCTTGTCATACGTCCATTGACCGTTCGTTGCTGTGAATCTGCCATGGAATTGCGAGAGCACGATGAGGCGGTCGTAGGTATATCTGCTGTAATATGTTTCTTCAATTGGATTGCCTGTCTGCACAGACATGCTCTCGAACAAATCTTGCGCCCAATGGCTCACGTTATCATTGTCCATATCGTCGATGGTAGCAGAGAGGTCGTTGCAGAGTTCGGACAGAGTGCTAAAGTTGCGTGAGTCTACCTGGTTCATGAGGTTCTTTGCCACAGTTTCCATACGCGACTTCGACTGACTGGGTGTGAGCTTCGCATCGTCTACGGTGCCACCATTGTCTACCACATCTCCACTTCCGGGAGAATCGGAAGGATCGTCGTCGCCACAAGAGGTGAGCAATGCAGTGGGTGCTGACAACAGCAGTCCCGCAGCCAGCATAAGGGTCCATGATTTTTTCATAAATAGGATAATGTGTTAAGGGTTATTTATATATAATGTTCTGTATTTCTCTATATATTCTCTGTTTGTCATGTTCTGACATTTGATTGCAAACATACATAATAAATCTTTCACGTGCAAGATTTTCCCTATATTAATTTTCTTTACTGCTTTTCTATCTTCTATTTCTATAGATACACAAAATCCCGCTGCACCGAGAGAGTACAGCGGGAGTATAAAAGCCGTGACCGCTAAAAAGGCAATGTTTAAAAAGGCGGCCGCGTCATGTTGCTAAAGATGATGTATTAGCTTGGCTTTAGTCGGCGAGCTTAGCCTTGATGAACTCACGGTTGAGGCGAGCGATGTTGGCGATAGACTCGTTCTTGGGGCATACGGCCTCGCAAGCACGTGTGTTGGTGCAGTTACCGAAGCCGAGTTCGTCCATCTTGGCTACCATAGCCTTGGCACGCTTAGCAGCTTCGGGACGTCCCTGGGGAAGGAGTGCGAACTGGCTTACCTTAGAGCTTACGAAGAGCATGGCAGAACCATTCTTACAAGCTGCTACACAAGCACCGCAACCGATGCAAGTGGCGCAGTCCATAGCCTCGTCGGCATCTTGCTTAGGGATGAGGATAGCGTTGGCATCCTGGGGAGCACCCGTGCGTACGCTGATGTAGCCACCAGCTGCCTGGATCTTATCGAATGCTGAGCGATCGACCATGCAGTCCTTGATTACGGGGAATGCGGCTGAGCGCCAGGGCTCTACTGTGATCACGTCGCCATCTTTGAAGCGGCGCATGTAGAGCTGACAAGTGGTAGCACCTGCCTCGGTCTTGCCGTGGGGAGTACCATTGATATAGAGTGAGCACATACCGCAGATACCTTCGCGGCAGTCGTGGTCGAATACGAAGGGTTCCTTGCCCTCCTCTACGAGTTCTTCGTTGAGGATATCGAGCATTTCGAGGAATGAAGTGTCATCGGGGATGTCGTGCATCTCACGAGTGTCGAAGTGACCCGCATCCTTGGGGCCATTCTGCTTCCAATACTTGATTGTGAAAGATATGTTCTTAGCCATGGCTTATTAGTTCTTGTAGTTACGGGTTTTTACTTCGATTGCTTCATACTTCAAGGGCTCTTCGTACTTCACGGGATCCTTGTCTTCACCCTGGTATTCCCAGCATGATACGTAGAAGCAGTTCTTATCGTCGCGCTTAGCTTCGCCTTCTTCCGTCTGATGTTCTACGCGGAAGTGACCACCGCATGATTCCTCACGATAGAGGGCATCGATAGCGATGAGCTGACCCATGGTGATGAAGTCGTTGAGGCGGATAGCCTTGTCGAGCTCAACGTTTACACCTTCGATATGAGGTACGAAGAGGTTGGTCTCGAATTCTTTGCGGATTTCCTTGAGCTTAGTGAGTGCTGTCTGGAGGCCTTCCTTAGAGCGAGCCATACCTACGTATTCCCACATTATGTGACCGAGTTCCTTGTGGATGCTGTCGACAGACTTCTTACCGTTGATGTTGAGCAAGTGGTCGATGTGATCCTTAACAGCCTTCTCTGCAGCTTCGAACTCGGGGAGTTCGGTGCTGAAGCGGGGCACGGTGATCTGGTCGCTGAGGTAGTTCTGGATGGTGTAGGGGAGTACGAAGTAGCCATCTGCCAAGCCCTGCATAAGTGCGGAAGCACCGAGACGGTTGGCACCGTGATCGGAGAAGTTGCACTCGCCAATAGCGAAGAGGCCGGGGATGTTGGTAGAGAGTTCGTAGTCTACCCACAGACCGCCCATGGTGTAGTGGATAGCGGGGTAGATCATCATCGGGTTGGTATACTCGATGCCGTCGTCGCCCTTGCGTACTACCTGTCCGGGCTTCACGTCGGTGATTTCTTCGTACATATCGAAGAGGTTGCCATAGCGCTGGAGCACTACGTCGATGCCGAGGCGGCCGATAGCTTCAGTGAAGTCGAGGTATACGGCAAGGCCGGTGTTGTTTACGCCGAAGCCAGCGTCGCAACGCTCCTTAGCTGCACGGCTGGCAACGTCACGGGGAACGAGGTTACCGAATGCGGGGTAACGACGCTCGAGATAGTAGTCACGATCAGCCTCGTTGATGTCGGTAGGCTTGATTTCGCCCTTTTGGAGCTTGATAGCGTCTTCCTTCTTCTTGGGCACCCAGATACGACCATCGTTACGGAGCGACTCAGACATAAGCGTAAGCTTAGACTGCTTGTCGCCGTGAACGGGGATACAGGTGGGGTGGATCTGCACGTAAGCAGGGTTGGCGAAGTAAGCACCCTTGCGGTAGGCTGCGATGGCAGCTGAGCAGTTACAACCCATTGCGTTGGTTGAGAGGAAGTAGGTATTGCCATAACCACCGGTAGCGAGCACTACAGCGTGAGCTGAGAAGCGTTCGAGCTCACCAGTGATGAGGTTGCGTGCGATGATACCGCGTGCACGGCCATCGATGATGACAACGTCCTGCATTTCATAGCGGCAGAAGAGCTTTACTGTGCCAGCGTGAACCTGTGCCATGAGTGCTGAGTAAGCACCGAGCAAGAGCTGCTGACCGGTCTGACCCTTAGCATAGAAAGTACGGCTCACCTGCACACCACCGAAAGAACGGTTGGCCAAGAGGCCGCCGTATTCGCGTGCGAAGGGTACGCCCTGTGCCACGCATTGGTCGATGATGTTGGCGCTCACCTCTGCCAAGCGGTATACGTTGGCTTCGCGAGCACGGTAGTCACCACCCTTTACGGTATCGTAGAAGAGGCGGTATACGGAGTCGCCATCGTTCTGATAGTTCTTAGCAGCGTTGATACCACCCTGTGCGGCAATAGAGTGAGCACGACGGGGAGAGTCTTGGATGCAGAAGTTGAGCACCTTGAAACCCATTTCGCCGAGCGAAGCGGCTGCTGATGCACCAGCAAGACCAGTACCTACGACGATGATGTCGAGCTTACGCTTGTTGGCGGGGTTCACCAGTTTCTGGTGAGCTTTATAGTTGGTCCACTTTTCAGCAACGGGACCTTGAGGTATTTTAGAATCTATATTAGCCATGATTGGAGTTTCTTTGGGTTAAGTTTTTAAGTTTTAAGTTTTGAGGTTATGAGGTTATAAAGTTACTTTTTGACTGCTGTCCTCACAACGCTTCTAACTTCCAACTTTTTCCACTTTAATTAGGTTACGCTGCGCAGCAAGCACCACCGCAGAAGGCGAACTTGAGAGCTACAACGAGGAAGATGAGCATAAGCACGGTCACGTAGATATTGCCGATGCAGCGCCAGCGGTTGAACCAGATCTTGCCGTTCCAGCCGAGTGTCTGCATAGCGCTCCAGAAGCCGTGAGTCATGTGGAACCAAATAGCTACAAACCAGATGATGTAGAGAACTGTGAATACGGGGTTGCTAAAGGTGTGAGCAATCATGCCGTAGCCATCGGCAGCGTCGGCCACGTCGTTAACGAAAGGCATACCACCATTGACGAGTTCGGCAAACATCATGTTGTACCAGAAGTTGAACAAGTGGAGCAACAGACCGAGCACGATGATCACACCGAGCACGAACATGTTCTGCGATGCCCACTCTACCTTTTCGGGCTTGCTGGTAACGGCATAGCGGTTGTTGCCACGTGCTTTGCGGTTTTGCAAAGTAAGGATGATGGCATAAATGAAGTGGATGGCTACGAGTGCTGCGAGGCCGATGGTAGCTACTACGGCATACCAATTGGCACCCAACATTTCGCATACCCAGTTGTAACCTTCTTCTGAGAAGAGGGCCACCAAGTTCATGCAACCATGGAATGTGAGGAACAGGATAAGCGCAATGCCAGTGACTGACATGATTACCTTCCGTCCGATGGATGAGTTAGTTAACCACATAAAATGATTTGAATTAAGTTGATATTTAGATTATTATAGAATTTTCTTCTGCGTGCTCGCTCATGCCTCAGCGTCCGCCCTTTGGCGAAATGAAGCACGGCGTTTTTCCCCATAAATGGGGAGTGCACATTTTCTCCGTGCAAAATTAAAAGTTTTTTTGGGTCTTTGCAAGTTTTCTTGTGGGTGATTTGCGGCAATTTTTCATTTTCACGCATGAAGATGAATGGGAGTGGGAGCGTATTCTCTCTGGGCCCTTACGCGCGCACGCGTTCCGTCATTTTGGGACGTCTATACTTTCACTGCCGTCACTATGTCTTTGCAACAGATTGATTTTCAGTGCATACACGGTGTGTAGGCAGGGAGCGAACTGCTTGCATTCATCCATCACTGTCGGCCTCAGTTTTCTTCCGGCTCAAAATGGGCTATGGGAAAGTTCTTACAGCACCGTGGGGTAATTTCTACAGCACCGTGGGGTAATTTTTATAGCACCGTGGGGTAATTCTGACAGCATCATAGGATAAATCTGACGGGAGCGACTGCGGATAAGATTAACGGGGATGTTTTGGGGAGGGTGGGGCAGAGAGGGGAGTGCAGGCGGGCGTGTAGGGAAAGTGTAGGAAGTGTGTAGGCAAGCAATCTTGCATTTCCTTTGATTATCAACGTATTAGAACGAAATGGTGCAAGACGACGGCATTTCCTGGCAAAAACTCTCTGTATAGGGGGGGGGGAAGGGTTAAGACTTTCGTTCAGCCAGTTCCGTGGGCGAAGCGTCTCGCTTCGGCACGCAGGCGATGCCGACGCGGGACGCGTCGCCCACAGAACTGGCTGGAGAAAGGAGGGAGAAAAAAGGCGGCTAATCCTCGCCCAGCGCGTCGAATACCATCTGCGGTTCGAAGCCTCGGGTGATGGCGGCGCGTGCTATTTTCTGATTGAGGGCATAGGGAGAGTCGGCCTTGGTGGTACGACGGCGGGAGGCTATGAAGTCGGCGAGCGACTGGTGGTAGTCGTCATCATCGATTTGGGCGAGGGCATCTTCTATGGTATGGGCATTGATGCCTTTCTGGCGCAAGGAGTAGGCTATCTTGATGCGTCCCCAATGGTCGAACCTGAACTTATCGGACACGAAGGCACGGGCATAGCGCTCTTCATCTATATAGCGTTCTGTCTCTAAGCGCTCAAGCAGGGCTTCTATCTCTGCTGAGGTAGCGCCTTTCGTACGGAGTTTTTGGGCTATATCGCTACGGCAATATTCCTTTTGCGAACAGCGCGATGTGGCCCATGAGTAGAAGTCGGTGGACATGTTTGCTTCGCTCAGTTTGGAGTTTGGAGTTTGGAGGTTATAAAGTATGTATATGTACAAGAGGAGAATTCAGAATCTACTGGGGGCGACGCGTCCTCGCGTCGGCGTAAAAAAAAAGAGTTCTCATTTAAGACTAAACTTCAAGACTTTTTGATGCCGACGCGGGGACGCGTCGCCCCAGTACTGGCTGAAATCTGAGTATTGGCTGAAATCAGCAAGTATGTAATACTTTATACTTAATACTTTATACTTAAATTATTTACTTCTTCGTCACGCTGCGCACTACGAACCATGCATGCTGCACGAGGGTGGTCAGCAGTCCGTAATGGTGCTTCATGATGCGGAAACGCTCGCGGAGAGATGCTTTGTGATGGCGAGTGGTCATGCCCTCGCTCAGATAGTCTGCCACGACGGTATGCGCATTGACCAGCGGAAGGCCCTCGCGCTCAGCCTCACGCATGATGCGTATGCACCAATCGAAGTCGGCCGAGAAGCGATAACGGAGGTCGTAATGGAAGAGGCGTGCCAAGTCGGTACGAGCGAAAAAGGCTTGATGGCATACGAGCATACCATCGCGGAAAGAGCGCCAATTGAGGTGCTCGGGTGGGGCGAGACGACGGGTGCGCAGGAAGCGTCCATCGCCATCTACGAGATGGGTGTCGCCATAGATCACGGCGGGCAGGACTGAAGAGGCTTCTGCCTCATGAGCTATAACCGACAACGTATCGGGCGAGTGGAATGTGTCGCCTGCGTTGAGAAACAATATATATCGTCCGGTGGCCATATCGATGGCCTTGTTCATGGCATCGTAGAGTCCGTGGTCGGGCTCACTGATGCACACTATCTCGTGGCGCACGGCGGCTCGGCTGTTGCGCTCTTGATAGTGGTGTACGTGTTCGAGGGTGTTGTCGTGAGAGTTGCCATCGATGATGAGATGTTCCACACGACCATAGGTCTGCGTTTCCACACTATGGATGGTACGGGCTATGAGGTCGCCCGCATTCCATGTGACGGTAGCTACTGTGATCTTTATGCCTTTTTCCTTCGGGGAAGGAGGCACACTGGGTTCTTGAGTTGTTTCCATAGGGAGAGCGCAAAGCGCTCAGTTTAATGAGTTTAGGGCGCTGCGCGCCTTGTTTAATGAGTTTATTAGTTTAGAGAATACCTCTGCAAGCGTGTATTACTTGTTACTTGACGTTCGCAAGAATGTAATACTTAATACTTTATACTTAATACTTATAAATACTATTATAAGCTTCTGCCACCGCCTTTTCAGAATATGCAGCCACCGCTTTGGTGCGAGCATTGCGGCAGAGGGCGGTATAACTGGGCGAGGTGATGACGGAGGCAATGCCTCGGGCAAAGTCGGCAGAGGAGCGATATTGCGCTAAGTAACCATTGACGCCCGTCTCGATCATCTGAGGCAGACCGCCGATGCGGAACCCCACACAGGGTATGCCGCACGCCATAGCCTCGACAATGGTATTGGGCAGATTGTCCATCAAGGTGGGCATCAGCAGGAGGTCGGAGGCTTGATAAAGACTGCGCTGACGATCCTCGGAGGTGTCGTAGCCAAAGGCATAGGTGGGGATGGGCATCTGCTCACGCGCCACCTCTGCCTCCTGTCCTGCCACAACGAGGGCGAGTCGTTCTGCCAATTCTGGACGTTCCTTGCAAAGCAAGTCAAGACTTTCCTTCAGATAAGCGATACCCTTATCGGGATTGGTCACCTTGAATGCGGTGAAGAGCAACAGGTGCTTATCGGCTGGCAGATGGAGCGCTTGGCGCATGGCAGCCTTGTCGGCGGGTGGGGCATAGAATGCCGTATCGATGGGATTGGGAATGCTCACCACACGGTGGCCCTTGAGCAACGGCGATTGCTGAGCTAACTCTGTGAGCCACTGACTGCAGCCCACGAAGGTGGGTTGCTCGCTCAGTCCATACACCCTTTGCTTTTCGCGAAACGTGCGATAACTGAAGTCGTGAGCCGAGGGGCGAAGCAGACAAGGGCAGTCGTGACACTCGGTGAGCCACTTCTCGCAGTCGGCAGCATGATGGCAGATGGAGGTGAAGGGCCACATGTCGTGCATGGTCCATACCACGCGCTTACCGCTCTGCAGGATGCGCCGTATGCCTTTCATAGAGAGCATGGCCTGGTTCACCCAGTGGAGGTGGATCACGTCGGCCTCTTGGAATTCGGGCAAGCGGGTAATGTCCGTTCCATAGCGAGCAGTATCTACGGCAAATAGTCCTTTGCGGCTGAATCCATTAGCGGCATAGATTTCCGCCCGTTCGAGCACGAACTTCACTTTGAGCCGCACGCTGGACTTCAGACTGACCACGTCAGCACGGCTTTCGGGCAATGACCTGTCGCGACAGAGCAAGGTGGCTTCTATGTCGCTTTGGCGCAGTGCCTTGAGCAGCCGGAGGGCTGCGATGGCAGCTCCACCCGCGTGGTCGGAGGTATTGACTAAGAGTACTTTCATGGTAGGGAGGGGGAGGGGGGATTCTAGTAGTTCTAGGGGGACTAGTAATTCTAGCATTTCTAGTATTTCTATGGGGCCTATAATATATATAGGGGCTATCCTCGATGTTGCATAATCTTCTCCGTGGCACCGGCATTTTGCTTAATATAATCGCCAGCGGCTTGTCCTGCCTTGGCGAGCGCTTCCTTGTCGGAGAGGAAGAGGTCCATGATGGAGGAGAAGTCGGCGCTATCGCGTATCTCGCGACATCCACCATTGGAAAGGAGATCTTGCGCTTCGCGGAATTTGCTATGATTGGGACCGATGATGACGGGCACACCATATACGGCAGCTTCGGGCACATTGTGTATGCCCACACCGAATCCACCACCCACATATGCCACCGTGGCGTAGCGATAAATGCTTGAGAGGAGTCCGTAGCAGTCGATGATGAGGCAGTCGGCCTCTGCCACGCCTTTCAGTGTGGCAGAACTGTAGCGCACGTAGGGGCGGCGGAGCTTCTCTTCTATCTGGCAGAGGTGTTCTTCGCTCACCACGTGGGGAGCGAGCACGAGTTTGAGATTAGAATGAGCGTTGAAATAATTGATGATGATGTCTTCATCGGGTTGCCAAGAGCTGCCCGCTACGAGCACCTTCCAGCATCCAGCGAAACGCTCTACGAGGGGAAGGGGCTTGGCAGCCTGGCGAATGTCGATCACGCGGTCGAAGCGGGTATCGCCCACGATGCTGACTTGCTTCACGCCGATGCTTTGGAGCAGACGGACTGACTCTTCGTTTTGCACGTAGAGGTGGGTCATGCGGTGGAGCACTCGGGCATAGCCTCTGCCATACCAACGGAAGAAGATCTGACCGGGGCGGAAGATGCTCGACACGGAGTAGACGGGTATGCCGTTGCGATGGAGCACCTCGATATAGTTGCGCCAGAATTCGTACTTGATGAAGTAGGCTTCTTCGGGACGTGCCATGCGCACGAACTTTAGGGCATTGAAGGGGGTATCGAAGGGTAGGTAGCACACCACGTCGGCTCCGGCATAGTTCTTACGCACCTCGTAACCCGAGGGCGAGAAGAAGGTGAGCAGTATTTTCTTCTCAGGATGTTCGCGGCGCAGCCGTTCCATAAGCGGACGGCCTTGTTCAAACTCACCCAACGAGGCTGCATGGAACCATACATAGCGATCTGAGCCTATATGTCGGCGCAGTATGCGCCAAGTGTCGCGATGACCGCGCATCATGGTGCGAATCTTCTTGTTAAACAAGGCGGCTACGTTGCAGCCCAGCATCATGAGATAGATTGCGAGGGAATACATTATTAAGTATAAAGTATAAAGTATTAAGTATTACATTCTTGCAAGCCCACAGCCAATACCGGGGGCGACGCGTCCTCGCGTCGGCAACCCCTGCGGGCAACAAGGCTGAATATTGGCGTTCTTTGGGCTTTCTTATTGATGCCGACGCGGGGACGCGTCGCCCCCAGTAGACTCTGAATTGCCTCTGAATTAACAGAACGAATGAATAATACCTATATACTTCTCTTGAATGGGACAATAAAAGAGTGAAAGGGAAGGCGCAGAACTGACGCTCAATGGAGAGAGAGCGTCACTTCTGCACATTCCCTTATCTTGTGCAGCGCCTTAAGAGAGGGCTGCAATGGCTTTCTTCATACGGCTGATGGTCTCTTCCTTACCGAGGAAGGCAGCGAGCTCGTACATGTCGGGGCCCTTGCCCGTGCCGACAAGGCATACGCGCCAGGAGTTCCAAGGCTTCTTGCCACCATCGGCTGCCCACTTGTCGACCACGGCCTTCTGACTCTCGATGCTGAAGTCGTCGAGACCCTCAAGCAGTGTGCAGAGTTCCTGCATATCGGCAGCAGCGCCTTCCTTCCAGTTCTTACGCGTAAACTTGTCGTCCATAGAGTAGGTGGGGGCAATGAAGAAGAAGTCACACAGGGGCCAAAGCTCCTTGATAAAGTTGATCTTCTTCATCTTCATCATGCCTACTACGGCTTCTACGCGCTCTATGGGAGCTTCGATGCCATTCTCGCGAAGTATCTTGTCGAAGGCAGGAGCGAGGCGGGCATTGTCGGTCTTGAGTATGTACTCGCGGTTGAACCATTGACCCTTAATATAGTCGAACTTCGCTCCGCTCTTAGAACACTTCGAGAGGTCGAACTGCTCGATGAGTTCCTGCATAGAGAGGATTTCCTGATCGGTACCGGGATTCCAACCAAGCAGTGCAAGGAAGTTGATCACAGCTTCGGGCAAATAGCCGCTTTCGCGGTAGCCTGAAGATACGTCGCCCGTCTTGGGGTCGTGCCACTCGAGGGGGAACACGGGGAAGCCCAAGCGGTCGCCATCGCGCTTAGAGAGCTTGCCCTTACCGTCGGGCTTAAGCAGGAGAGGGAGATGAGCAAAGCGGGGCATCGTGTCTTCCCAACCAAACGCACGGTAGAGAAGCACGTGGAGCGGAGCTGAAGGTAGCCATTCCTCACCACGAATCACGTGGGAGATCTCCATCAAGTGGTCGTCGACGATGTTGGCGAGGTGATAGGTGGGCAGATCGTCGGCACTCTTATAAAGCACCTTGTCGTCGAGAATGTCGCTCATGATGCGCACGTCGCCACGGATGATGTCGTTCACGTGGATTTCCTCGCCGGGCTCCACCTTGAAGCGCACCACGTACTGTTCGCCTGCGTCGATGAGGCGCTTGGCCTCTTCATCGCCCATCACGAGAGAGTTGCGCATGTCCATACGGGTATGAGCGTCGTACTGGAAGTTTTGTACCGATTCACGCTTAGCGGTGAGTTCCTCGGGGGTATCGAATGCAATATAAGCCTTACCTGCATCGAGCAGTTGCTTGACGTACTTGCGATAGATGTCGCGGCGCTCGCTCTGGCGATAGGGGCCATGGTCGCCACCGAAGCTCACACCTTCGTCGAACTCTATGCCGAGCCACTTGAACGACTCGATAATGTAGTCTTCAGCACCGGGCACGAAGCGGTTGGAGTCAGTATCCTCGATACGGAACACCATGTCGCCACCATGCTGGCGGGCAAAGAGATAATTGTAGAGGGCAGTACGCACACCGCCGATATGCAGAGGTCCGGTAGGACTGGGCGCAAAGCGCACACGAACTTTTCTTTCAGACATAAGGAATGCTATCTATTGTGTTGATTATGATTCTACTTCATTACCGCTCATCGGCGGCACGTTCTAAGGTGCAAAAGTAGTGCTTTTTTCCGATACAGAGCGTTATTTTCTCCCTATTTAACCGCCTACAGGGTGCACACCACCGCTTGTTGTGCGCTTTTGGGCTTTATTCAAGCGATATTAGCGAAAAAATAAGTACTTTTGCACACCTATTATACGCATACACAAGAACAACAAAAAACGATACTACATAATGGAAAAGAAATTCAACCGCACGCTGGTAACGGCTGCTCTCCCCTATGCTAATGGTGGCGTTCACATCGGACACTTGGCTGGTGTATACGTGCCGGCCGACATCTACGTGCGCTATCTCCGCCTCAAGAAGCGCGACGTGCTCTTCATCTGTGGCTCCGACGAGCATGGTGTGCCCGTAACCATTCGTGCACGCAAGGAAGGTTGCACCCCGCAGCAGGTGGTTGACCGCTACAATAAGATTATTAAGGAAAGCTTCGAGGGATTCGGCATCTCATTCGACTTCTTCGGACGTACCACTTCGGAGGTACACAAGAAGACGGCTTCCGACTTCTTCCGCAAACTCTATGATAAAGGCGAGTTTGTAGAGCAAGAGAGCGAACAGTATTACGACGAGGAAGCCCACACCTTCCTGGCCGACCGCTACATCACGGGCGAATGTCCTCACTGCCACGCTGAGGGTGCCTACGGCGATCAGTGTGAGAAGTGCGGCACGGCGCTCTCGCCCACAGAGCTCATCAACCCGCGCTCTACCGTAAGCGGCTCTAAGCCCGTACTGCGCAAGACGAAGCACTGGTACCTCCCCCTCGACAAGCACCAGAAGTGGCTCGAACCGTGGATCACGGAGCAGCACAAGGAGTGGCGCCCCAACGTGATGGGACAGTGCAAAAGCTGGTTTGACATGGGCTTGAAGCCCCGCGCCGTAAGCCGCGACCTGGATTGGGGTATCCCCGTACCCGTAGAGGGAGCTGATGGCAAGGTGCTCTACGTATGGTTCGACGCTCCTATCGGCTACATCAGCAATACCAAAGAACTCCTCCCCAACGATTGGGAGAAGTGGTGGAAGAGCGACGATACTCGCCTCATCCACTTCATCGGTAAGGACAACATCGTGTTCCACTGCATCGTGTTCCCCGCTATGCTCAAGGCTGAAGGCTCCTTCATCCTCCCCGACAATGTGCCCGCCAACGAATTCCTCAACCTCGAGGACGACAAGATCAGTACTTCACGCAATTGGGCCGTTTGGCTCGACGAATATCTGCGCGATCTGCCCGGAAAGCAAGACGTGCTCCGCTACGTGCTCACCGCCAATGCTCCCGAGACGAAGGACAACAACTTCACTTGGAAGGACTTCCAAGCTCGCAATAACAATGAACTCGTAGCCGTATACGGCAACTTCGTCAACCGCGCTCTGCAGCTCACCAAGAAGTACTACGACGGCATCGTGCCCGCCGCAGGCGAACTGACCGACTACGATCGTCAGACGATTGAGGAATTCAAGGGCGTGAAGGCAGAAGTGGAACGCTTGATCGAGAACTTCCGCTTCCGCGATGCACAGAAGGAGGCGATGAACCTCGCACGTATCGGTAATAAGTACTTGGCCGACTCGGAGCCTTGGAAGGTGATCAAGACGGATCCCGAACGCGTGAAGACTATTCTCAACCTCTCCCTCCAACTCGTGGCGAACCTCGCCATTGCCTTCGAGCCCTTCCTCCCCTTCTCTTCAGAGAAGCTCCGCGGCATGCTCCACATTGAAGAAGCTCAGTGGGACCGCCTCGGCGCTACCGACCTCTTGCCCGCTGGTCACCAGCTGGGCGAGCCTGCTCTACTCTTTGAGAAGATAGAAGACAGTGTAGTAGAGGCTCAAGTGCAGAAGCTTCTCGACACGAAGAAAGCCAACGAGGCTGCTAACTTCAAGGCTGCTCCCGTGAAAGAGAATATTCCCTTCGACGACTTCGAAAAGCTCGACATCCGCGTAGGCACTGTGCTCTCATGCGAGAAGGTGAAGAAGAGCAAGAAATTGCTTAAGTTTGAGATTGCCGACGGCGCAGAGAATCGCACCATCGTAAGCGGCATCGCTCACTATTACAACCCCGAAGACCTCGTAGGCAAGCAAGTATGCTACGTGGCCAACCTCGCACCGCGCACCATCAGCGGCATTGAGAGCCAAGGCATGATCCTCTCGGCTGTCAACTTCGACGATTCTCTCTCCGTAGTGACCGTCGACCGTAAAGTTGTGCCTGGAAGCCAGGTGGGATAAGCATTATATGTTTTTAGTTTTGAGGTTTAAGGTTATAACGTTACCTACGGCTATTATATATGTTTTAAGGTTTAAGGTTTAAGGTTATAACGCTACCTACGCTAAGGTGCTTCATAAACAAGCAAAAGTAACATTATAACCTTTTAATCTCAAAACTCCAAACCAACCCCATACATCCTCTTTTATGAAGAAGTTTGCAACCATCTTGTGCCTATTGCTCCTCACGGCATTCTCCGCAGCGATGGCACAGATCAACTTCACCGTGAAGTATCAGCGAGTCAATGCCAACACCATCGACATCGTATTCTCAGGTACAGCACAGCCCGGGTGGCACATCTACTCTACCAACATTGGTGAAGGCGGACCCACCCCAGCCTCATTTGGCGTAGACGCTATCAAAGGGGCTAAACTTAAGGGCAAACTCAAAGCTGGACCTGGAGCAAAGAGCATGCACGACCCTATCTTCGACATGCCCGTATCGTTCTTCGAAGGCAAAGCCACCTTTACGCAGCGCGTAGAGCTTACCGATAAGAACTACGAACTGAAGGGCTACTTGCAGTATGGCGCATGCAACGACCAAAACTGCCTACCGCCCACCAGCGTCAACGCTCACCTCAATGGTAGCGATGGCCCCGAGCCTACCGCTCAGACCAAGACAGAAGAAGCTGCCCAAGCCGCTGCCGACGCCAATGCTTCAGCCGAAGCCCTTCCGCTCAATGCAGATTCTGCTCAGACTCAGACCAATGCAGATTCCGCTCAAGCCGCCATCGCCGTGCAACCGCTCGACAGCGCAGCCATGCAGCAACTATGGACGCCCGTCATTAAGGAACTCAAGAGCTTTGGCTCTGACGGCACCGACATGACGGGCAAGGCGTGGTACTATATCTTCTTCCTCGGATTCGTAGGCGGACTTGTAGCCCTCTTCACGCCCTGCGTATGGCCCATCATCCCCATGACGGTAAGTTTCTTCCTCAAGCGATCAGGCAACCGCCGCAAGGGCATACGCGATGCGATCACCTATGGCATATCGATCGTGGTGATCTACGTGGCATTGGGTCTCATCATTACCACGCTCTTCGGAGCCAATGCGCTCAACGACCTTTCTACCAATGCGGTGTTCAACATCCTGTTCTTCCTCATGCTTGTAGTCTTTGCAGCCAGTTTCTTTGGCGGCTTTGAGATTACGCTTCCCTCTAAATGGGGCGATGCGGTCGACAATAAGGCTGAGAAGACTACGGGTCTTCTGAGCATCTTCCTCATGGCATTCACCCTTTCGCTCGTGAGCTTCTCCTGCACGGGTCCGATTATCGGCTTCTTGCTGGTAGAAGTAAGTACTTCGGGCGGATCGGCACTCGCCCCCACCATCGGCATGTTGGGCTTCGCCATCGCTCTGGCTCTGCCCTTCACGCTCTTCGCGCTCTTCCCCACATGGCTCAAGAGTGCGCCTAAGAGCGGCGGATGGCTCAACAATGTGAAGGTGGTGCTCGGTTTCCTCGAACTGGCTTTTGCCCTGAAGTTCTTCTCCGTGGCAGATCTCGCCTATGGTTGGCACTTGCTCGATCGCGAAACTTTCCTCGCGCTGTGGATTGCCATCTTTGCCCTGCTCGGCATCTACCTGCTGGGCGGCATTAAGTTTCCCCACGACGACGAAGATGAGCACCACACCTCCGTGCCTCGCTTCTTCCTTGCACTGATATCCCTTGCCTTTGCCATCTATATGGTGCCGGGCCTTTGGGGCGCTCCGCTCAAGGCTGTCAGTGCATTTGCTCCGCCTATGTCGACACAGGACTTCAACCTCGACCCCGTCAAGGTGGAAGCGAAGTTTACTGACTATGAAGCAGGTATGGCTTACGCTCGTCAATCGGGTAAACCCGTCATGCTCGACTTTACAGGCCACGGCTGCGTAAACTGCCGCAAGATGGAACTTGCCGTATGGCACGACGCCAAGGTGCGCGACCTTATTAATAAGGACTACGTGCTCATCTCGCTCTACGTCGACGAGAAGACGCCCCTGCCACAGCCCATCGAAGTCAGCGAGAACGGACAAACTACCACTCTGCGCACCATCGGCGATAAGTGGAGCTACCTGCAGCGCTCTAAGTTTGGTGCCAACGCACAACCCTTCTACGTGCTTCTCGACGCCAACGGCAAACCGCTCAATGGCTCTTACTCCTACGATGAGAGCATAGATAAGTTCGTCAATTTCCTCCAGACCGGCCTCGACAACTTCAAGGCTGGCGAGTAAGGAACTTATCTTTCAGTCAATACTGGGGGCGACGCGTCCCCGCGTCGGCATAGCAAATAATCACATATAGAAAGTGGGGAGCATTAAGCCTCTTGCTCACTCATGATGCCGACGCGAGGACGCGTCGCCCCCAGAACTAATGAATAGTAACTTTATAACCTCAAACCTCCAAACTTAAAACTTTTATCTATAAACTAAAAACTCTCCAATGACAACACTTACAACCCTCATTGTCGTGGTATTCGTGGTGGGCTACATGCTCATCGCCACCGAAAGCCTCAACAAGATCAACAAGGCAGCCATCGCACTGCTCATGTTCGTAGGTTGCTGGACGCTTTTCATGTGCGACCCCTCGCAGTATCTCTCTGCCGCTGTAGGCGATAAGGTAGCTAACGTAGTGGGCGAAGAGATTGAGCGCCACTTGGGAAGCGCATCGACCACTCTGTTCTTCCTCATGGGCGCCATGACCATCGTAGAACTTGTCGATCAGAACGGAGGCTTCAACTTCGTACGCGACATGATGCGCACCAAGAGCAAGCGCAATCTGCTTTGGCGCATTGCCGTGATGACCTTCGTCCTCTCCGCCATCCTCGACAATCTCACCACAAGCATCGTCATGGTCATGATCCTTCGCAAACTCGTGACCGACCACAAAGATCGCATCATCTATGCCTCGCTCGTAGTCATCGCAGCCAACTCGGGTGGCGCAGCCTCGCCCATCGGCGACGTGACCACCATCATGCTTTGGAACAAAGGCCTCATCACGGCAGCTGGCGTCATCAAGGAGATGCTCATCCCCTCCGTCATTTCGATGGTCATCCCCGCATATCTGCTCTCCTTCTCGCTCAAAGGACAACTTGCCTACAATGCCTCCGTCGAGGCCAAGGGCTCGGTAAGCGATCTCACGGCTCGTCAGCGCAAGGTAATCTTCTTCCTCGGCGTAGGCGGCTTGATCTTCGTGCCCATCTTTAAGAGCATCACCCATCTGCCTCCCTTCGTAGGCATACTGCTCGTGCTCGGTGTGCTTTGGACCACTACCGAACTCTTCTACAGTCACCTCGGCCACGCTGAAGAGAAGGGAGCTATGCAAAAGCGCGTCACCAATATGCTCTCACGCATCGATATGGGCACCATCCTCTTCTTCCTCGGCATCCTCATGGCAGTAGCTTGCCTTGAGACCATCGGTGTGCTCGTACAGCTCGGTCAGGGTCTCAACACCTTCTTCGATGGCAACCATTTCATGGTGACGGGCATCATCGGTGCCCTCTCAAGCATTGTCGACAATGTGCCCCTCGTAGCAGGCTGCATGGGCATGTATCCCATGGCAGCTACAGGCGATTTCGCTCAGGACGGCATCTTCTGGCAGCTCCTGGCCTACTGTGCAGGCGTAGGCGGCTCTATGCTCATCATCGGTTCTGCAGCCGGCGTAGTCGTTATGGGCTTAGAGAAGATCACCTTCGGCTGGTACATGAAGCACATCTCATGGATTGCCGCAGTAGGCTACCTCGCCGGCATTCTCTGCTACTACGTACAGCGCGTAGTCATCGGCATGTAAGCCGCTTCTCTCTACTATCAATACAATTCGCATGAAAGGGTGCAGACAGCTAATAAGTTGTCTGCACCCTTCTTTTGTCCCCAATCATCATTCCCGCTTAGAAGGAATATTAATGAATTAATTAACGATCTATTAATGACCATTATACGTTCAAAACCGCGCGAAGCGCAACATGATTCATTCTGCGTCCTTCCGCTGCGCGGTTTCTTTGAACATTAATTGCCATTAATTGAACATTAATGCTTCATTAATTCCGCGCTACATACTGACTCCGTCATAAACAATCATCATTCCCGCTTAGAAGGAATATTAATGAATCAATTAACGATCTATTAATGACCATTATACGTTCAAAACCGCGCGAAGCGCAACATGATTCATTCTGCGTCCTTCCGCTGCGCGGTTTCTTTGAACATTAATTGCCATTAATTGAACATTAATGCTTCATTAATTCCGCGCTACATACTGACTCCGTCATAAACAATCATCATTCCCGCTTAGAAGGAATATTAATGAATCAATTAACGACCTATTAATGACCATTATACGTTCAAAACCGCGCGAAGCGCAACATGATTCATTCAGAGTCTTTCCTCTGCGCGGTTCCTTTGAACATTAATTGCCATTAATTGAACATTAATGCTTCATTAATTCCGAGCTACATACTGACTCCGTCATAAACAATCATCATTCCCGCTTAGAAGGAATATTAATGAATCAATTAACGACCTATTAATGACCATTATACGTTCAAAACCGCGCGAAGCGCAACATGATTCATTCAGAGTCTTTCCTCTGCGCGGTTCCTTTGAACATTAATTGCCATTAATTGAACATTAATGCTTCATTAATTCCGAGCTACATACTGACTCCGTCATAAACAATCATCATTCCCGCTTAGAAGGAATATTAATGAATCAATTAACGATCTATTAATGACCATTATACGTTCAAAACCGCGCGAAGCGCAACATGATTCATTCTGCGTCCTTCCGCTGCGCGGTTTCTTTGAACATTAATTGCCATTAATTGAACATTAATGCTTCATTAATTCCGCGCTGATTGTAGGATTCGTCTTAGATGAATATCAATTCTGATTTATGGGTAATTATATCTCTACATCCTCAGCCAAGTAATGCGAAGATGCTCTTCCATGTTGGCGTACACCGGTCGGTGTACGCACGAGCTTCGGTCGGTGTACGCATGAGCATCGGTCGGTGTACGCACGTACAACGGTCGGTGTACGATAACATGCATGCTCATCTCTGAAGAACTTACTCTTAATCTGAGACCAACAATAATGTACTTAGAGAGGAAATTACAGTGTAAACAACTTAAGTCTTGAATTTAGTCCTTATCTTGTGACTTACCAAGGCGGGCTGAATCCAAAACTTAAATAAAATACATAACAGTCAAGCGAACTTGATGTTATGGCACTATCTTTGCATAAGATACATAACATTCAAGCAAGCTTGATGTTCTGCATTCACTTGTATAAGAAACAAACACCTATCCTATGAGCATCAAATACGAGATTCAACCCATCAAGAATTCACAAGGAACAGGCGAAGAGAGACACTTTGCACGTATCTATGAGAGAACACCCATGTCGGCTAACGAGCTTAAGAACAGCATCCAGGATTCTTGTACACTAACCAAAGGCGACGTAGAAGCCACGCTGTCGGCGCTGCGCGATATCATGATTCGCGAACTGTCGCAGGGCAATCGTTTCTACATCCCATCCATTGGATACTTCTCTCTATCTGTAGACTTAGATATGCCAGAAGGCAAGACTATAGACAAAGTACGCGGCGATTATATCACTGTGCGCAACATTAAGTTTCGTCCCGACGCCTCTGTGCTTGAGAAGGTCAGAAATAGCGTACGCTTTGAGCGCGCCAACTTCTCCACCCAATCAAAATCCGTAACGGAGGAATCCATGCAGAAGAAGATAAAGGATTATATCTCTGCCAATGGCTACATCAACCGCAGCGGTATGGAGGATCTCTTGGGATTGCGCAGAACTGCTGCACTCAGATGGCTGAAGCATTTTACAGAAAAGGGGATATTAAGAAAAGAAGGTCCACACAATTCTCCCGTGTATTTCTGGAACTCCAATAATTAAAGGTTAGGCTTTTTGCTCCTCAACATCAACACAGATTAAGCTTTTCGTGCAGTAAATGATTCAATGGAAGTATCGTTTCTTGTCAAAGCGATACAACATCATGACCTTGCTGAAAGTCACACCTTGCTTGAATAGATGTTGTTCCTTGGGAATAGAAAGCAATGGTACATATAGGCAGACAAACGATAGTAACCGATGTGGGAAAGATAATGCTGAGCCTTTTCCTCATCGGTTATCTCCATACCTCTTGTTTTGAGTAGCTGCACTAACTCTTGGGGTGTGGAATATGCTTTTATAAACGGAATTCTTGTTGCCATATACCTATAAAAACAAAAACGACCCGCACATTTGAGCATCGTTGAGAGGCTTGGCGGGTTCTCGTGTTGCAAAGATACGAATAATCATTAATAATACAAACTTTTTAGCGAGAAAAATCACGCAAAAGAGGATTGGCAGAGTCAAGCAGAATCGCACGAAGCACACACAAACATTAAGGGTCAACGCACATCTTTATGCGTTGACCCTTTATTATACTCCTATTCGTATTTTCTACTGAGGAAAACGAAGGAAAGAGCGAATTTACTTCACACGTTTCACAACCACTTTACGTCCGTTGATAATGTAAATGCCTGGAGAAAGGTGTTTATCATGAACACGTGTACCATCCAAGCGGTAAACTACACGTTCTTCTTCACCCTCATCCGCCGTCACATCATTGATAGCAGAGGGGTTGCCGATGACTGTGACGAAACATTTAGCTACTAAGCCTCCATCCTCCGTAGTGGCATAGATAGAAGCACTGCCCGGCAATAAAGCTGTGATAAGTCCTTCAGCTGATACCTTCACATAATTAGTATTATTGCTTCGCCAACTTACATTCTTATTACTAGCATCAGCAGGAAGGATTTCAGCCACGAGTTGGAACGTCTCTCCAGCAGTAAGAGTAAGCCTGCTCTTATTGAACGAGATAGACGTAACAGAGACAATGACTTCGTCGATGTGAGTAAAGCGACTCCAGAACTTTTTCTCCTCATTCGTGTAAGCCTTCTTTGATCCAGCAGGTATATGTAGTGTGGCTATACGGAAGAATTCGTTCATTTGTGAGGCATCTGCAGTACCGACATATACAGGCGGAACGCTGCCTTTGCAATATACGTCCCACAGCAAAGTGCAACCATAGAAGATGTTATCTCCTACCTGCGTCACGCTACTGGGGATTACCAGGCTTGTCATGCTGTTGAATCCATAGAACGCATTGTTGTTGATTATCGTAGTTCCTTGCGGAAGTTCTACTTTCGTCAGCTCATTACCATTCAGATACAGATGGTGAGCCATGCTCAGCGGATTGGCCGAAGGATTCATAAAGTTTGTCTGAGCCCAACTCTTCAAGTCGGCAATGAAGACCTTCTTCAAACTTGTGCAGCCTCTGAAAGCATTGTTGCTAACCGTCAGATGGTCTGTGGTAGTTGTAAAAGTTACTTCGCTGAGGCTTTCATCACCATCAAATGCACCATAGCCGAGAGAAGAAAGGTTGGCGGGCAAAACGACATTTGTCAGCTGCTTATTATTAGCAAAGACAGAAGGTGAAATGCTTGTAAGACTTGAGCAAAGGCTAAGGTCTATACTCTTCAATCCACTATTGTGGAAAGCGTAATTGCCAATGGATTCCAACTCTTTATTGAACATCAAGCTCGTGAGAGCCTGACAATCACGGAATGCAGATTTACCGATGCTTTGAATTGACTGCGGAAGTGCTATATTCTTGAGCGAACTGCATCCATAGAAAGTCAAATCGAGAATTTTGGTCAAGCTGTTGCTAAGTTGGATAGTTTGCAGGTTTGCACAATCGCGGAAAGCCGAAGCACCTATAGCATTCACACTATTGGGCATAGACACTGATTGAAGAGCAGATTGTCCGTTGAAGGCATTCTCTCCGATAGCGGTCACATGATAGTTCATGCCATTATGAGAGACCTGCTCAGGTATGCTGATGCTGCCTGAGTATGATTGTGGTAAACTTGTCATTCCCGCTGGCAGTATTCCACCATATGCATTCGTCACCATCGCTTCTCCATTGTCGGAGAATTCATAGTATATGCCACCCACTTTATCGATGCTCGTATTCTCGCTGATTACCATTACTTCGCAAGTAGCAAGAATGGAAGCATCCGTTTTCGATTTGCAAAGGATGCGAGTTGTACCCAACTTCAATCCTTGTACAAGTCCTTGAGCATCGACAGAGGCAACAGAAGCATTTTCCGATTCATAGATGATATCTTCAGAGATATCAATGCTTGCGCTCAGCGTCAGTCTATCAGAATTTCCTTTCTTCAGCGTCATACTTGTCTTGTTAAGCGCAAGATTCTCATAGACTTTCACATCGTATTGATCGAGAACGATGGTCGGATCGTCCTTCAGCACAAACTTAATCGAAGCTGTACCCGAAGCTACAGCCGTAATCAAGCCCGATCCATCAACCGTGACAACAGAATTGTCCGTACTTACGTACTGAGCTATGTCGCTATAGTCGCCATCGGTAGTAAGACTATTATTGTAAGTCTTATTCGCCTCGATAACTACTGATTCCTTGTCGAACGACACATGGCCATAGACTTTCACTTCGCATTGTGCTAACACTTGACTGAGATCGTCTTTCAATTTGCAAAGGATACGGGTCGTACCTGGAGTTTTACCTGTAACCACGCCTTGAGCATCGACAGAGGCAATGTCTGTATTCTCCGATTCATAGACGACGTCGTCTGATAAGTCAATGCTCGCATTCAGCCTCAGTTGCTCTGCGTCGCCTTTCTTCAGCGTTATGCTTGTCTTGTCGAGCGCAGGATTGACAAAGACCTTCACATCGTATTGACCTAATACAATAGAAGGATCTTCCTTCAGCACATACTTAATCGTAGCCGTTCCGGAAGCCACAGCCGTAATCAAGCCCGACTCGTCGACCGTGACGACAGAATTGTCCGAACTTATGTACTGAGCCATGTCGCTATAGTCGCCATCGGTAGTAAGACTATTTTTGTATGTCTTATTTGCCTCGATAACTACTGATTCCTTGCCGAACGACACATGGCCATAGACCTTTACTACGCATTGTGCTATCACTTGACTGAGGTCGTCTTTCAATTTGCAAAGGATACGAGTCGTACCTGGAGTTTTACCTGTAACCATGCCTTGAGCATCGACAGAGGCAATGTCTGTATTCTCCGATTCATAGACGACGTCGTCTGATAAGTCAATGCTCGCATTCAGCCTCAGTTGCTCTGCGTCGCCTTTCTTCAGCGTTATGCTTGTCTTGTCGAGCGCAGGATTGACAAAGACCTTCACATCGTATTGACCTAATACAATAGAAGGATCTTCCTTCAGCACATACTTAATCGTAGCCGTTCCGGAAGCCACAGCCGTAATCAAGCCCGACTCGTCGACCGTGACGACAGAATTGTCCGAACTTATGTACTGAGCTATCTTGCTATAGTCTACATCAGCAGTAATACTATTCTTGTAAGTCTTATTCGCTTCAAGAACTATAGACTTTTTGTCGAACAACGCGTCGCCATAGACCATTACTTCGCATTGCGCCAAGACCTTACCATCATCTGATATATACTGAATGATAGCAGTTCCGGAAGCAATTCCTTTCACTTTTCCATTTCCATCAACCGTGGCCACAGATTCGTTTGTACTCTTCCATGAAGCCAGCGAACTCACATCAATATCAGAGTTAATGGTGAGAGACGCTGTTTCATCTTTACGTAGTCTGAGTTGGCTCTTTGATAAAGACAAATCACCATATACTATCAATTGGCATGATGCAATCAATTCACCAGTTTCTTTTAGAAAACACCGAATGGTGGTCGTTCCTGTGTTAATGCATTCTATTTTTCCACTGCTGTTGATCTGCGCTACGTTAGTGTCGCTATTTGTAAACGTATACAACTCATAGTCTTCCTCGCTAATAGGAAGTTGAATCTCACCGCCTTTATTTTGCAACAGTGTGTTTTTTCCAAACATTTCAGTATTAGGAACAACCACCTTACAAGTATCATAATTTGAAAATATATAATCTTTTGTAGTACAAATAATGTTTGCAGAACCTGGTCCTACGGCTGTAATTACACCATTTTCATCTACAGTAGCCACATTATCATTCGAACTTTTAAAAGACGTAATATCTTGCAAATGCGAATCCTGATTCCAATTGAGAGAAAGCTTTTGACTCTGTCCTTTCCGAAGTGTAATAGATGACGTTGGCAACACTTTTGCAACCTCGACATGGTACGTATTCAAAAGAATAGAGTCATCTTTCGTTACAAATTTTATGTCTATACTACCAGATTTGATGGGCATCACATCGTGATCGCTATACCATGTAACATCGTTACAGGTGGTGTACTTAGCTACGCTCATAATATCAATGCCTCTATATTCCGTTGGAAGAGATATCTTGTCTCCCAATCTTACATGTAAATTATACTCGCATGGTGGTTTAATGTCATCAACGACAGCAAAATAACATTCTCTGTCATCGAATGGGCATAAGGAGGTAGTACCAATTTTTTTTGCCCTTATATTACTTCCTTCATCAACAAGATCTACTATTTCATTAGAAAAAACAGTATGTCCTATACCACCCGCATAGTATGGACAATAATCGGTGAAAGGCCAAACAAGCACACTAGAAATATCTCCTTCTTTTAATAAATAATATCTCTTAATTATATCTTTAAACTTTACTTCATTTTTGACGTGTTCTGACCACCATGTTGAGTCATAGTACCTGCCTCCAGCTAAGATCTTTACTGAGTCTGGAAACTCTGTTAGAGAAAAATAGCAGTTAGAACTAATAAGAAAATATACATATTTAAGGGAAGAAAGGCCAGAAAAAGCTCCTGTTCCTATTCCAAATCCAGAATAAGTAACTTGAAAGGATTGCAGTTGAGAACAATTTTGTAGTGCATAATCTCCTATAGGAGTCATAAGTTTAATGCGTTTCAGACTGGAACAATTCGCAAACGCATAGTCACCTGCAGTAACAGGTGAATATTCATTTTTATTGACAAATGAATCAAGCTTTACACAATTGCGGAATACTTCATCATTTACATGTATATTGGGCCAATTAATAGTTTTGAGTTCTTCACAATTCATAAAAGCTCTCTTTCCAACAGAGGACATTTCTTTCGGAAGATCTATTTTTTTAAGGCTATAACAATTCATAAAAGCTTCATCTCCTATTTCAGAAACTCCTTTAGAAAGATCAATCTCTTGAAGGCGGGTGCCCTTGAAAGCTCTATTTCCTATATAGGAGATTGGGCCTTCAAAATTTATATATCTTAAACCGCTATCTTCAAACGCACTTTCTTCAATGCGGGTAATTGTATTAGGCAGGTAAACATTGAAATGATTATATTTAGAAGCAGACCTTAGAGCGTTAGCACCAATGGTTGTAACTTTTTTAGAGTTTAGCCTTTCAGGTATACCAAATTCAAGGGGGCTGCTGGAAGATGGGAGATTCATCTTTACATTTGTTAAAACAATTTCGTCATTTTCTGTTTCATCAAAAAATAGCTCTACATAATAACGATAATATTTTCTATCTATTTTTATCGTATTATCATAAACAAAAAGGGAATATTTATCCTCATACGCATGGGCTAACATAGTAGTACATGAATATAGCAACAAGAGAAGAACTCTTGAAAGATATTTTTGATATATACTTTTCATGATTTTTGTGTATTAAACGCTTTGGCAGAATTTGTAAACCGGTTGACAAGTTAAAAGGAGAACAGGTAAGTTTGCCAAGTACAATCGTTCTTTTAAAAACGAGATAAGTAATCTAAGACATATTTACTTGTCAACTTGTTTACCCGTTAACAAAGAATTCCGCCATCGGGTGTTTTAAATATCTATTACGACATAGAGTTTGAATCATTTATAATAATAGGCGAGGGCTGTTTGATTGGACGCCTTAAGGAATTGCCATTCACTCGTTCAAATCCTTCATTGATGAGCATGTTCTTTTGAGCATCTCGCCACATTTCGCTTGTAAAAGGAGAGAGTGTGATAGAAGATATGAGCTGAGTAAAATTTCCTATGGGAATATAAAGATTACCCGACTCTGGTTTAGAATCATCTGTTGTGAGAATACGGATCTCGCGCTCATAGCTAAAAGCTTGCCTTTTGATAAAAAAGGGAGTAAGCATTCTTGCTATTTGATCAGGATTTTGTGTATCACCTTTTTCAAAAGCTTTAAAAGTTGAGGAGTACTTCTCGAATAGCTGAGAAAGTTGTTTATTCACGTCCTTTTGATCATAATAGCTTACATATCCTACATAGAACTCACGGTCGAATTCCTTTAAGGTATCAAGTAGAGCCGAAAGTTCAATTCTAATCAACACAATAGGTCCACTTTTAGGATTCTCATAAATTTTCCATTGAGCTTCAGCATTGTATCCTGTGGTAAAGCAAGAACCAAATACTTGTCCTGGAAGAGGGTGCAAAAACACAGAATTGTCTGATTTATCGCTGATTTTTATACGAAATGTACGTTCCTCATAAGGATCGTCCCATTTTTCAATATTACGCATAAAGAAATTGTCACACTCAGAGTTTGAACTAAGAAGCGAAGCTAAAGGTACATACCGATGCACAAAAACCTTTTGTTCGTAGTTATCGGCAGCCTTACCGCGCTCATACTCCAATTTTAAGTTCTTACTACCCGAATCTGACAAGGAAGAAGAACAATCACTTTCTATGTTGATAAAATGTAGCATATGATTAGTATTTCAAGTTTCTGATTTAGGATGGGCTTTCAGTCCGTCCATCCCAACTTTAGTTAAATAAATCGGCGTCTCCAAAAAGATTATTCTTGAGGGTTAAGGTTATAATCTTACGTCCTATAATAAAAGGTAATATTATAACCTATAACCATGGTAGAATCCAACCAAAGTAAAGGTCAACAGGATACATCAATCTTATGGAGTTCCGATTAGTAGTCGATTAGCCTCTTAAATCTGACGTTACCTTAGCTTCCATAAACTTCTCAAGGGTGGTATAACCTTGTCGCTGAACAAATGCGCAATGGTTGCCGTTTTTATCAACGCTGTCATCGTTGATAAGCCCCTCGAAGTCCACACGCTCTAACTTAAAGAGTTTGTGCGGAGTGCCTTTATAGTCGGTCTCTTTTTCGGAAAAATAAGACGCTGGCACAATATTTGGCTCGTCACGTAGGTCTACAGATTCCTTTACATCGCCTACAACTTTAAATAAGTAGGCAATTCGCTTCTTACGTAAGAAAGCTATATAATCGGCTTTGCGAAAAGATCGATTAGCCTGACAAGCATAGAATCCGTAATTCAAAGCGACGTCCTCGGCATAATTTCCACCTACAATGAGTACACGATTCTCGCTTTCATCGTATACTGAAAGTCATAATGGCAACTAATCTTACCATCAGGGATAGAATGCTCTTGGGTATCACTTACTTGCGACTCAAGTTCAATCTTGTCGTTAGGTAAATCTTCACCATCAGCAATCTCAACGAGATTCCTAAGTAAAGCATCACCTTGAGATTGTTCCAAAATTTTGAGTAAAGCAAGCGTCACCTTATTCTCTTTTTGGGAATAACAACCAAAAACGGCTTGATTCTCAATTTTGATTTTTGACATAACAATGAGTATTAGGTTTATTTCTATGATATTGCAAATATATAGCATTCTCCCCACTTCCATCTTGTCCTTTTTTTCCTATTTCAAAATGGTTCTTATTATCTAAAAGTAGAATTCTTTGACCTATTTGTATTTAACTGAAGTTTCGGATTTAGAAAGGACGGGCTGAAAGCCCAATGAATTTCATAGCCCAAGGCAACGCCTTGGGTAGAATTGATTAAGAATGATACGCCCTGTAAGGGCAGAAGTAAGGAATATATATTTCTACTTTTGCCCTTACAGGGCGAAACAATACTGCTTACGGGACACCCAGGGCGTTGCCCCGGGCTATGAATATCATTGGGCTTTCAGCCCGCCCAACCTAAATCCGAAACTTCAGTATTTAATCATATTAAGTCAGAGCTTAGAATCATACTTTGTCAGCCGAGCAAAGTGGTTTTCAGGGTAAAAGAGTCTCCTTTGTAACGTTTATACCCGTTCGGAAGGCCCGATGGATAGAGGTAGGGCAGACACATATTACAGATAAGGCGCAACTATACGCTTTACCTCCATGAATCCTCCATGAATCTATCATTAGTCCCTCTTTCAAGAAGAATGGATTAATGGAGATTAATGTCTGATTAATGGTGATTAATGTTCCAAAACAGCGAAGCGGAAATATTTCAAGTAGCATAAAAATAACTTGCACAAGCACAAAGTGGATCCGACAGGGTCACATAAATTCAGTTCGCTTTGCCAAAGCCACAGACTTCAGTATTCTATAGCAACATAGAGAATATATCAAAGAAGGCTCGCAGCTTACTGTTATTTCACTAAAGTCGCGAGCCTTCTTTGGATATAGCATGATAGGAGGATTTGCCTCCCTGTATTGTATTAGCTTCTTAAGATTATTCTTGTTCGTCTACCTCTTCCCATGACATATTTTCGTAGTCATCGTTTTTCCCTGGCGCCATCTGTGAGGTGCCTGGCTCTGACTGAGGAAGAATCATGAGAGATTCACAAAGATCGAATTTGATAACAGACGCACTTGGTCTTTGATAATTTCTTTTTGATTGCATTTTTTTCTGTCTTGTAGAAGAAAGCGAATCTTTGAGAATGTGCACCTACTTCGAGCAGGAGCACATTCTCGAAAGTTCACTCCATATTTCTATGTTTTTACTTGTGTTACTTTAAAACTTTACTTGACAACGACTTTCTTTCCGTTGACAATGTATACGCCAGAAGGCAGATTGCGAGTGTCCTTTGTGTCCACCTTTCGGCCATCAATGCTGTATACGCCGATGCGGATGTGAGCGTCCTTGTCTGTAGTAGCATGGACAATGCCTGTGCTTATGCCACCATTCTCCATCTCAGCAAGGTTGAAGCTTTCCATCTGCATAGCATTGAGCGATGCGGGGAGAGCTAAGAATGCTTTATAAGCTTTGTTGACGAATGGACGTGGACCATTTTCACCATTCCAATAGAAGCCAAGACGCATGTCAGTTGCCTTGTCATAAGAGAGCATATAATAGCGGTCGCAACCATCGACATAGGTTTCTTCGTCTTCTATCGTACCATGAAGCAGATTGCCCTCAGGTGCAGTGGCATTCGTAGTTCCTTCTTCCATCACATAGGCATTGCCTCGACAGTTGCCTTTGAGTATCACGCCTGTATGAGCAGGAATTACATCGCCTTCGTTGTAGATGTAGTCTACTACCAATTCGCCATTCTTTTCCTTTACGATACCTGCCTTAACGAGCAAAGGTACTACTGCGGGGTAGTCTGCATAGAAGGTGCGATAATCGTCATCAATGAAATCTGCATATCTGCCTGTTTGAGCAAGGCGAGTAATTTCGTTGCAATAATTCTGCAAGGTTTCGTAATCTTCTTTGCGTATAAAATCATTACCAGAATTTCGTCCAGAAATATTTAATAAAGTTGTACGTGCCTCTTCGGGCAGCAAATTTACTTTGGGAGGACGGGTGTACGCGTGAGCAGAGCGTAAACCGCTGTAATTGTTATTATTATAAATATTTAAAAGATCCGCTAAAAAGTCAGAATATCTTTCAAAGCATTTAATTCCAGTAGAATTGCCGAAATATCTATAATCCAAAGCAAATGCCATATTTGGGTTGTACTGATAATTTTCTACCACAGAACTTGCAGGAGATTTATCTGGCTTCAAATATTTTAATATAAGATACCTAATGGGAGTTTTATATTGTATTTGGAAAAAAGATTGTTCCTTCCTACAATAAATAGGACTTGTACCTTCTAAGAATTGTTTATTATAGCCTTCACTAGCTTCTTTAATGGCATAGTATAAGCCATCATCCCATTTTGGAATAGAAGTATTAAGACGGCATGGATTAATTTCAAGTTTATTCAATGCAAAGAAAAGATTGCCGTTTGTCTTCTCATTGTCAGCAGTAGCCTCTACCTGCAAGCGCACATAGCGCATTTTCTTTTCATAATAGCTCGCATAGACTGATGCTGTAAGACCATTATAAGTGAGTGTATCTATCCCAAGATCAATCCAGCTATTTTCATCATCCAACGTATTCGTTGCAAAGACATGTACCTTAGTTGGCGCTGAATTATCACTTGTGCTGCGACGCTTGAATGTGATATTAAATGCTTTACAACCCCTTTTCAAGTCTACTTGAATATAGTGATAGTCCTCATTCGGATTATCTGCATCCCAAGCTGACAAGAAATAGCTGTAGTTTGAATTATCAACCAAGGCATCTAACGAGCCTTCGTACTCATCGGCAAAGTTGGCGGTAAGTTGCGAAGCGTCCGTTAGCACATTATCTTCTGTCCATGGAGCATCCACTTCTTCATCAACAAGTGGCATATAGTCAAGTTCTCTTAAAGACTTATACAATGACAATATATTCTTTCCTTCCTCACTATTATTGTCGATGTCCTCATAAATAGTACACTGTGGCAGCAGAGCCTGATATTTTTCTTTACAGCCTACGGGCACATAGACCAACATGTTTTCAGCAAATAGTTTCTCAGATGAGGGTTCTTGCCTTCTTACTCTGATTTTTTTCAGGCTCGTACATCCAACAAAGGCACTATCAGCTATCGTCATAGAACTATTCAAAAACTCCCATGGCGACGTCAGACTTGAACATCCCTCAAAGGCACTCTTACCAATAGACTTGAGTGAATCTGCTTGAAGTTGAACACTTTGCAAAGCTGTACAACCTCTAAATACAGAATCAGCTATCACATAACATGACGGGATGTCAGCCATTTTCAAGGCGCTACAACCACAGAATGCTTCGTTGCCTATAGACTTTGCTGACAATGTGATAGATGCTAAACTGCTACAATTCTTAAAAGCTCTACTGCCAACCGAACTCAAGTCTGAAGATGTATTGATACTATTAAGTGCAATACAGTTCTCGAAAAGACTATTTGTTATATTCTTGAGAGAGGATATATCCACAGTTTTCAACGCAGTACATGCTGCAAAGACGCTATCACCTAAGGTAGCATCACTCTGTAAGGATAATGTTGTAATTCCCTTGCAATTAGCAAAAGCCTGTTCACCAATGGACTTTAATGTCGATGGTAAACTTTGTATAGTTAATGTTGTAATTCCCTTGCAATTAGCAAAAGCCTGTTCGCCAATGGATTTTAATGTCGATGGTAAACTTTGTATAGTGATACTACTGCAATTTAAAAATGCTTTTACTCCAATAGATGCTAATTGATCGGGCAAATCATTTAATTTCAATTTTTTACAATCACAGAAAGCACTATCACCCACTGAGATCAGTCCTGAGGGAAGGTTAATCTCGGTCAAATTCGTACAACCATTGAAAGCGTGTTCGCCAATTTCAGTGACTGTTTCAAGAATTCCTGTATATTCGCTGAGAGTATGATCGTATACACCTATTAATTTTGTCTTTTCTGTATTATAGATAACTACGCCATCAAAATAACATGCATCAGAGTTTAGTGTTTTCAACTTCGTATCGTTCTCAAAAGTAGTAAGATTTATTGCTACATTTGAGGAAAAATTAGCGGATTCAAGATTTTCGCAATCAGCAAATGCATAGTCGCCGAGTTGAGAAATCTTTGAAGGTAATTTTATTGATACAAGGCCACCACAGTTGCGGAAGGCAGAATTGCCAATCGATGTAAGACTAGGCGCAAATGAGAATGTTTTAATAGCCTTGCAACCATCAAACGCATGATCGCCAATACTCGTCACATTGCTTGTCAATCTAACTGAAGGCAGACTACTACACCCCATAAATGCTTCATCTGCAATGTTACTTACTTTAGCTGGAATAGTAATAGCTTGATTTAAACTGCTGCAATCCTTAAAAGCTGCCTTGCCTATTGAAGTCACACTATTGGGTATAGTAAGGGAGGCCAAACTATTACATCCATTAAAGGCAGACTCACCTATTGAAGTCACACTATTGGGTATAGTAAGGGAGGTCAAACTATTACATCCGTAAAAGGCAGACTCACCTATGGTAGTTGCACCTTCGGAGATCGTGACAGAAGTCAATTTACTACAGCCACTAAATGCTTCGTTCCCTACATTAGCTGGAATAACAACTTGATTTAAACTGCTGCAATCCTTAAAAGCCGCTTTGCCTATTGAAGTCATACTATTGGGTATAGTAAGGGAGGTCAAACTATTACATCCGTAAAAGGCAGACTCACCTATGGTAGTTGCACCTTCGGAGATCGTGACAGAAGCCAATTTACTAC
>CALEKA010000004.1 GCA_937898715.1 uncultured Prevotella sp. | reverse complement strand
CGATGCCCTGGGCTATGAATATCATTGGGCTTTCAGCCCGCCCATTCTAAATCCGGAACTTGAATATATATTTTCCAAGAGAGAGAAGAGAAGCTAAAGCCTTAGCATACCTTCTCAAGCTTCTTCATAATGCTGAAGATGAAGATGAACGATACGAGGCAGAGAGCCACGAGTACGCCCCATACAGCCACCAAGGGCACCTTGCCCCAAAGGAAGCCAGGGATAGATACGAGGAAGTTGCCCAAAGCAGTAGCAACAAACCATCCACCCATCATCGTACCCTTGAGCTTGGGAGGTGCTACCTTCGATACGAAGGAGATACCCATCGGCGAGAGCAGGAGTTCACCGAAGGTGAGCACGAGATAGGTAGAGATGAGCCAGTTGGGCGAGACTGTGTTCTGATCAGCCGGAGTCACACCGAGAGAGGCCAAGATCATCACCACATAGCCCAGACCGGCCACGAGCATACCAAGTCCGATCTTACGCGGAGCAGAGGGCTCTTTACCCTTGCTGGCGAGCCAGCCGAAGAGTGCCATGCTCACGGGGGTGAGACCCACTACGAAGCAAGGATTGAACTGCTGGAAGATGGGGGCTTCGATGTCGGTGCCTGCGGGGTCGAGGCTGAGGTATTTGTATGCCAAGCCACCCAAGCAAGCCACGATGACGCAAGCCGAGATCACCTTGGCCTGTGCCGTCTTGCTCTGGAAGAGCGAGAAGAGGGCGTAGATGATGAAGATGCAGAGCAAGAGGTTGATCACGTCGAAGGGCATGCTGCCAAGACCCGACACGTGCTTCTGCGTATATTCATTGGCAAAGAGGGTCAGCGTGAGGCCGTTCTGGTGGAAAGCCATCCAGAAGAAGATTACCACAGCAAATACAAGGCAGAGGGCTACAACGCGCTCTTTCACCTCGCTCTTGCTCAGTTCGGCTTCTGAGCTGTCGGTGCTCTTGCTCACCTTGTCTGAATCACCAGCCACGGGCTGAGCGGTCACCTGCTGATAGGTGCTGCGAGCGGCATAATAGATGGCAATAGACACGATAAGCGAAATGCATGCCACACCGAAGGCATAGTGGTAAGAATCGGCCTTGCTCACACCGAGGGTGTGCTGAGCGTAGTCCATGATCTTAACGGCTGCGGTAGGTGCAAAGAGGGCACCAATATTGATGGCCATGTAGAAGATGGAGAAGGCGGAGTCGCGCTTGCTCTGCATCTCGGGAGCATTGTAGAGGTCGCCCACCATCACCTGGAGGTTGCCCTTGAAGAGGCTGGTACCCAAACATACCATCACGAGGGCGGCAAACATCAGCGTCATGGCTACGATGCCATTGCCCGCAGGGATGGAAAGCAGGGCATAACCCAAGAACATCACGAGGATGCCGGTAGTCACACACTTGTTGTAGCCAATCTTGTCGGCTAACATACCGCCAAAGAGCGGGAGAAAATAAACGAACGCGAGGAAGCCTGAATAGACAGCTCCCGCCATTCCCGCAGCCCAACCGAAGTTGTCTTGCAGGAAGAGCACAAACACGGCCAACATGGTGTAGTAGCCGAAACGCTCACCGGTATTGGCAAGCGAAAGGGCATAAAGGCCCTTAGGTTGTCCTTCGAACATAATAGAAAGATAAAGAAGTATAGCCCCTCCCCCCGGCCCCCTCCCCCTACGGGAGAGGGGAAGCATAATGTGCCTAAAGGGTTTGGACTTAGGTTTATAATAGAATTGATTAAGTTGCGAAATAGATTCTGCCCAATCTTTTACCCACCAAAGGTATCCGACCCCCCTCTCCCGTAGGGGGAGGGGGCAGGGGGAGGGGCTGTTATAAGTATTTGTATGTATACCCCACCCCTTTCTCTACCAGCCCCTCAGGAGTGCCCTCAAAGAGCAATTGGCCACCACCGCGACCGCCCTCCGGACCCATCTCGATGAGATAGTCGGCAAGCTTTACGACGTCGAGGTTGTGCTCGATGACGATGACCGTATTGCCACGATCTACGAGTTTCTGAAGCACATCGGTGAGCACGCGGATGTCCTCGAAGTGAAGCCCCGTGGTGGGCTCGTCGAGTATGTAGACTGTCTGCCCCGTGTCGCGCTTAGAGAGTTCGGTAGCGAGCTTTACGCGCTGACTCTCACCGCCCGAGAGCGTAGTGCTGCTCTGGCCAAGCTTGATGTAGCCCAAGCCGACGTCTTGCAGCGTCTTGATTTTATGAAGAATAGAGGGTACGTTCTCAAAGAACTCTACCGCTTGGTTGATGGTCATATCGAGCACGTCGGCAATGCTCTTGCCCTTGAAGCGCACTTCGAGCGTCTCGTGATTGTAGCGCTTGCCATGACAGGCTTCACAGGGCACGTAGACGTCGGGCAGGAAGTTCATCTCGATGGTCTTATAGCCATTGCCCTTACACACTTCGCAACGGCCACCACGCACGTTGAAGCTGAAACGACCGGGCTTGTAGCCACGGATCTTGGCTTCGGGCAGGTTGACGAAGAGCGAACGGATGTCGGAGAATACGCCCGTGTAGGTGGCGGGGTTGGAACGTGGCGTGCGGCCCAATGGACTTTGGTCGACAGCCACCACCTTGTCTATATGCTCAAGACCCTCTATGCGCTCGTAGGCCAAGGGGGCACGGAGCGAATGGTAGAAATGTTGCGAGAGGATGGGCAGCAGGGTATCGTTGATAAGCGTAGACTTTCCACTGCCCGACACTCCCGTGACGCAGATAAACGTGCCAAGCGGGAAGGTCGCATCGACCCCCTTTAGGTTGTTGCCACGCGCTCCGATCAATCGAAGCTGCTTGCCATTGCCCTTACGGCGCTCAGCGGGCACGGCTATGGCGCGGGTTCCGTTGAGATATTGCGAGGTGAGGGTGTTGGCTTTGAGCATCTCTTGAGGCGTGCCCTGGAAGACTACTTCGCCACCTAACCGACCGGCTTTCGGACCGATATCTACTATGTAGTCGGCGGCAAGCATCATGTCTTTGTCGTGCTCAACGACCACTACGGTGTTGCCCATATCGCGCAGTTCCTTGAGCGAATGGATAAGGCGCACATTGTCGCGCTGATGTAGGCCGATACTTGGCTCGTCGAGGATGTAGAGCACATTGACGAGCTGCGACCCGATCTGCGTGGCAAGGCGGATGCGCTGGCTCTCACCGCCCGAAAGGGTCATCGAGGAGCGAGAGAGCGACAGGTAGTCGAGACCCACATCGAGCAAGAACTTGAGGCGGGAGAGCAACTCCTTGAGTATCTCGTGGGCTATGGCGCGCTTTTTGGTATCGAGCTCAGACTCCACGTGGGAGAGAAAGTCGTAGAGTTCGCTGATGTCCATGTCGGAAAGCTCATTGATGGCCTTTCCCGCAAAGCGGTAAGAGAGGGCTTCACGATTGAGGCGCGCACCATGGCATTCAGGACAGAGGGTGGTCTTGGAGAACTGTTCCGCCCATCGCTGTGAGGCGGCAGTCATCTCGGTATCTGCCATCTGCTGGATGTATTTCACAAGACCATTAAACTCTACGTAGTAATCGTCGGTGGTATGAGCCGTGGCTGCGGGTATGCGCAGACGGTCGGCACGGCCGTTGAATATCTCGTCCATGGCCTCTTCGGGAATGTCGGCGATGGGCGTACGGAGGTCGCAGTCGTAGTCGGCAAGCACTGTCTGGATTTCCCAAAATATCAACGCATTGCGGTATTTCCCGAGCGGAGCAAGACCTCCATCACGAATAGAAAGCTTGTCGTTGGGCACCACCTTCTCGTGGTCCATCACACTGACGAAGCCCAATCCTTTACACTTAGGACAGGCACCTTGTGCAGAGTTGAACGAGAAGTTGTGAGGTGCGGGTTCACGATAAGAGATACCGCTGACGGGGTCCATGAGTTGCTTAGAGTAGAAGCGCGTATCGTGCGTACTGGCATCGAGTATCATCATGAGGCCCCCACCCTGCTGGAGGGTTTCGCCCACGCTCTTGCGCAAGCGCTCGCCATCCTTGGCTTGCACGGCGAGTTTATCGACTACCACTTCGATGTCGTGAGTCTTGTAGCGATCGAGCTTCATGCCGTGCACGATTTCGCGTAGCTCACCATCTACTCTGACGGTGAGGAAGCCCTTCTTGCGCACAGTCTCAAAGAGTTCTTTGTAGTGTCCCTTACGACTGCGGATTAGGGGGGCTAAGAGATATACTTTGTGACCCTCGTAAGCTGAGAGGATGAGATCGACTATCTTTTCCTCGGTATACTTCACCATGCGCTCGCCCGACTGATAGGAATAGGCATCTGCGGCACGAGCGTAGAGCAGACGCAGGAAATCATAGATCTCGGTGATGGTGCCCACGGTGGAACGGGGATTCTTGTTGGTGGTCTTCTGCTCTATGCTGATTACGGGACTGAGACCCGTAATCTTATCGACGTCGGGGCGCTCCAAGTTGTCCAAAAAGTTGCGAGCATAAGCCGAGAACGTCTCGATGTAGCGACGCTGGCCCTCGGCATACAGAGTGTCGAATGCCAACGAACTCTTGCCCGATCCGCTCAGACCGGTGATTACGCTCAAGCTGTAGCGCGGCAGCGTCACGTCAATATTCTTCAGATTGTGCACTCTGGCACCAAGAATTTCTATTTTCGATTCCGTCATAGCTTCTGTGTGTGTTCCTCTTCCCTTTTATTGCACCGTCTGCGATCCGTTTTCCAAATAGCCGCGCAGCAGATTGATTACCTTCTTAATATTATACTTCCGTCCATCCGCACCCCGCGCTTGCAGGTTGAGATAGTAAGCACCATCGGGCACGTCGTGACCACCACTGCGTCCGTCCCACCCTTCAGCGGGATTGCTCCATTCGAAGAGTTTCTTGCCCCAGCGATCGAAGACTGTGGCGTGGAACTGAACGATACTCTGGTAGCCTTCTTTCACGCGGAAGACGTCGTTCACGCCATCACCATTGGGCGTAAAGGCATTCGGCACCTCAAGTTTCGACTCCGAGATGGTCAGCGTAAAGGGCGTATCCATCGCATAGGCTATGGTATCGGTGCCTTGCACAAAACTCACACGGAGCTCTACTGAAAATGTTCCCGACTCGTTGAAATTGTACTCTGTATCCTCATCGTAGCGCACGAGGAAGGGCTCGCTCTGTCCCGCACGGGTGAATCGCCACTCATAGAGCGGAGTATAGTTGCCCACGTTCTCAGGATTGGCGCGAAACTGTGCGAGCAGCGGCGCAGAACCATCGTACTGACTCTCACTTACCTCCGCGCCCGACTCGTCAGTGTAGGTCATGGTAGGGTTGGCCGTAGGCAATGCATCCTGTGCATAGCCCGCCACCACTGCTATTATCAGTAAGAATAACGAAAGTATACGCTGCATATCGTTTTGGAATGAATGATCAAGCGTTCTGACACAAAGCGCAGAACAGCCTAACTTAATTAGCCAAGAGGCATTTAATCTATTAGCCAAGAGGTCTTTAGTATATTACCCAAGAGGCATTTAACCTATTACCCAAGAGGCATTTAACCTATTAGCCAAGAGGCATTTAGTCAAGGGGCAAAGTTAATAATAAATGCGCAATATGTAAGCAATATCTCAGCGAAACGAGCAAAAAGTAGCCCCAAAGAGCATTTTTATACAGTAAATCAAGCCGTTCGAGAATGTTAAAATGCTCACACCGACTACATTCGCCCATTCCGAGCAAACCATCATACCCTACCGCCCGAAAACTCCCTCCACAAAGCACTTCTATAAGCATCAACAACAGCTCGAGCATCCTCAAAAATAGCCTTAATCAGCCCCGCTGAAAATGTTAAAGTGCTGATAATCAACACGAATCATTTGTATGGCATTAAAAAAAGTCGTATCTTTGCAACCGTAAACCTCATGAGGCGAACACACACGCCCAGTGCGTAGCGCGTTCCTTGTGCATCCGTTGGAAGCTTGATTCCACTTCAAAATTGGCTCTCGGGCAGCATTGCTAAGCTTGCCTTATACGACGCCGCCAACGGTCCTCATGGCAAAACTCAACAAATGATTATTAGAAAAGTATTTTTCCTCTTAGCAACACTCGTAACATTCGCAACATCAATCCCCACACTCGCCCAGACTCACGGCAAAGCATCTTACTACAGCAATCGTGTTCACGGACGACGCACAAGCGATGGCTCACGCTATCACAAAGACAGCCTCACTTGCGCACATCGCACACTCCCCTTCGGGACCCTTCTCAAAGTAACTAACAAAAGCAACGGCAAGGAAGTCGTGGTCAGAGTGACCGACCGCGGACCTTACGCTCACGGCCGAGTGGTAGATCTCTCTATGGCTGCCGCACGCGAACTGGGCATGGTCAGCTCTGGCGTAGCCTCTGTATCGGTAGAAGCTGTAGGCTTCAGAGGCAAATCTCAAAGCACCGACAAAGGCAACGCTTCGACCGAACGCAATAGCTTCCTCGTCTCTCCGAAATATCTCGATCCCGCCACTGGTAAATTCTACACGATGGAAGAATGGAAAGCACGCGGCGAGAAGATCAGACAACAGCACCTGGCAGAACTGCGCAAGCAGCACCAGCCACGCTATCGCATCTTAGGCGACAAACTTACTGCAAAGAACACTACTTCTAAGCAGAGCTCCTCCAAAAAATAATAATCGCTACTCGGCTGCATGCTACTCTCTATCTTAAGACATACGCAGCCCTAAAGTGGAATCAGCATAATTAGAGCCCCGCAAAGTTTCATGCTTTGCGGGGCTTTTCTGTACATGGGTAATATGTAGTTTCCCTTATAAAGAATGTTGTTTCCCTTATAAAGAACCTGGCTTAACTTATAAAGAATGCGGTTTTACCTTATAAAGAATTTGGTATAACTTCCCCAAAAAGTTTTATTAAACAAGCCTTTCGGCTCACTCATCTCGTTCGATATGAACACTCATCACGTTCGATATGAACACTCATCACGTTCGATATGAACATGCGTATCGAACGTGATGAGTCAGCTTTTTCATCGTAAAAAGGGATCCAATCCGTCCTCTTTACAATTTCTTACGGAGATTATACAGTCACTCCCCAATGTACTGTTTCTGCAGCACACTGGGGAGTGATTGATCATTATACTACGAAGAGCTTCGCAGACTGACCTCCACGAGTGAAGATCAACTGGTTGGCGGTGTTGAAGGAGAGGGTGGCGGTGGTGCCGTCGGCAAAGGTGAGTGTGCCCTCGCCCGTGGCTGCATTGTAAGTGTAGGTGCCTTGGCCTTCCTCTTCACCGATTTCATAAGAGAAGAGGGTGTCGTCGTCGAAGAGAAGGCTCACGCCTACCTCATCATTGTTCCACACGAAGCCTTGAAGCGCAGCGCCCTTATGACTTGTAGCGTTGAAGGCAGCTTCGAGCGTTTCGTACTCAGAGCCGTTGTAGGTCTCTACGCTGAAGATTTGCACGTTCATGGCGTCGAGCGTATGGCGTCGGCTAAGATAGATGCGCATAGGCATGCGCGAGTAGGGAGAGGTGGAGAAATTGATCACCGACATGCCCACAGCCTTATCGTAGCTAAGGTCGGAACTTTGCAGAGCACTCACCTGGCCAGTCTCGGGATCGGTCATGGTGAAGTTGCAGATGGTGTCGCCCTGCTCGTTGGTGGTGATGCTGATGGCATATGAAGCGCCCGACTCGATATAGTCCGACGTCCAATTGTCGAGCGTCTCTTGGGCGGGATAGGTGGCGAGTTCGGGCACGTCGGTGTCGGTACATGCCGCCATGGCCACTGCTGCGACGAGGAGCAGGAAGAGTTTGCTGATGGTATGTTTCATCGTTGTAATCGTTGAAAATGTTGAATTGTATCGTAGCAACGCTTCTCTGCTATGGAGGCGCTGCTACGATAGCTTATAAATGAATTAATAGCCCTCGTTCTGCTTAAGATTGGGGTTGGCCTGCATATCTTGCTGCGGGATGGGCCATACGAAGCGCTTGTCGTTGGCATCGATCTGGAGGTTCTGATAGCCGTTGACGTTGACCAGTACGGGATTGTTGAATCGCTGTGGTGTAAGGCGCTTGAAGCCTTGGTGCCAACGCTTGAGGCAGTCGAGGCGGAAGCCTTCGCCTACGAACTCACGGGTCCACTCGTCTTGCATTTCCTTGACGAGGGCATCGCCCGTCACGTCGTCGGCAATGGGAGAAGCGCCACGTGCTTCGCGCAACTGGTTGAGCATGTCGCGTGCTTCAGCCTCATCGGGAGCGGCCTTGCGCAGGCTGGCTTCGGCGATGATGAGATAGGCTTCGGCTGAGCGGAAGGCTTTCGACATGTTGTAGATTTCGGAGTACCAAAGGCCTTGCTTACGCAGCATAGCATTGCCGGAGAACTTGGTGAAGATTACGCCGTCTTCGGTCTTGCCGTTTGTGCCTGCTATGTCGGCGGGGTAGCCCATCTGTACGAGTTCTACTACGCCATAGCGTCCGCCCGACTCGAGCGATACGTAGAAGGAGTTGTAGCCGCTATACTTGTGGCTGAAGTAGACCTTGCGACGGTAGTCGTCTGATTCGTAGAGATTGACGAGTCCCTGTGTGGGGAGGAAGTCGGGGCTCATACCGTTGAGGTAGGTCTCGAGGTTCTGCGTGGTGATGTTGAAGGTCAAGTAGATGCCGTAAGTGTTGGTAATCTCGTCTTGCGTCTGCTCGGGTTCGTAGATGATTTCGCTTGCAGAGTCGAAGAGCCAGAGGTCTTGCACTTGGTCGAGTCCTGTAGCGAGGGGATAATCGCCTACGATGATATAGGCTTCGTTGATAGCCTCATCGAAGCGGTGCTCGTAGAGGTAGAAGCGTGCTCGCAGGGCGGTAAGTGCGCTTGCATTGGGATGGTAGATGTCGGTATTGATGGCCTTGGTAGAGGCGTTGCTTCCTGTGAGCGTGGCGTTGTACTGGTCTACCTTGTCGAAATAGAGCTGTGCGCGGTCCATATCCTTCTCGATAGAGTCGCAAGTGGCTTGCAGGGTGGCGCGCTCGGGGCGGGCTTCGCTGCTTACGGTCTGTACGATGGGCAGACCGAGCTCTTGTGCTGCTGTCTCGGGCTCATAGTCCTTGCAGTAGCGTGTCACGAGGTTGCTGTAAGCGTAAGCGCGAGCGAAGTAGGCTGAAGCCTTGATATTGTCGAGGTTGGCTTGCTGCATGGCCGTGAGCTGTGTGGTGCCGTTCTCTACGCGATCGATGTTGTTGAGGATATAGTTGGCTTGAAGCACTACGGAGTAGTTGTTAGCATAGATCACGTCGCCTGAGAAGTCGCTACCTGTGAAGCTCCAGGTGTGTTCCTTCTGTAGGGTCATAGAGGTCATGCGCTGATTGAAGAGGTCGGTCATGACATCAGAGATGTAGGCATTGGCGCCGCCCACGTCGGAGCGAAGCTGTGCCATAAGACCGTTGTATTGGTTCGTGGCATCGGTATACGACTTCCACGATTCCTCGTCGGTAAGGCTGTCTGAGGGGAACTGGTCGAGTTCGCACGAGGTGAGTGCGGGTAGGGCCAGAAGCGTGCAGCAGAGTGCCTTGATGATATGCTTTTTCATTTGTATGCTTATGTTGTTGAATGGTGGAATGTAGGGGATTAGAAGGTCACGTCTACGCCGATAGTGTACTGACGTGTGGCGGGATAGCTGCCCGCGGTGAGGTTGGAGTTGACCTCAGGATCTACGCCCTTAAACTTCGTAATGGTAAAGATGTTACGACCGGTGAAGTTGACTCTTACGCTCTCGAAGAAGCGTGAAGCTTCCATCCACTTCTTAGGCAGTGTGTAGAACACTTGGAGGTTCTTCATACGGAGGTAAGAAGAGTTTTCGAGCAAGTGGGTATCAAACTGTGAGTCGTACTTGAATGCGGGGAGCAGGGCGTGATCGCCAGGCTTCTTCCACATCTGTAGGGCGTCGCGGTCCATATTGATGCCTTGTGTGGCTACGCTTGATGAGGTGGCGAGGAAGTAGGAGTTGTTGACCATATACTTGCCGAGCGTATAAGCGAAGTCTGCCACGAGCGAGATGCCTTTCCAGCCGATCTGGAATCCGAAACCGCCGTTGTGGGGAGCGAAGCGCTTTTTGCCGGTGTCTTGGTAGAGGCTTTCGATCTGTGTCTCGTCCTTGGTCATGGTCTCGGGGTTGAAGGTATAGCCGGGCTTGCCGCTATAGCCTACCTTGTACCACATGGGTGCACCATCGGTCTCGTCGATACCTGCATAGATTGGCATGTAGAAGTCGAGGCTCTTGCCCACGATGTAGTTGACGAGGGCGTCCTTCACGGGCCATTCACTGAGGCCGTAGAAGAGCTTGTCAATGCGGTTGAGGTTGTAAGAATAGTTGGTATGGAAGTTGACGTACCAGTCGCGTGAACGGAAGATGTCGTAGTTCACCTCGATCTCGATACCGCGGTTGGTCATCTCGCCGATGTTTTTCATCATCGAGGTCATACCGGTGGTGTAAGGCAGAGGTGTGCTCATGAGCATGTTCTTCGTCTTACGGTTGTAGAAGTTGAGGTCGAGTGTGAGCTTGCCCCAGAACGATGCGGTCACGCCGAGGTTGGTCTGGATCTGCTTTTCCCATCCGAGGTCGGAGTTGGGGAACTGTCCGTAGTACATGGCTTGGTCGCCGCCATACTGTGTGTTGCCTGAGAGGGCGAGGTGGGTATAGTTGCCCACTTCGGAGTTGCCCGTAGAACCTACGCTAAACTTGAGCTGCAAGTTGGTGAGCCATGACGATGCGCGGCGCATAAACTGCTCTTGCATGAGGTCCCACATGAGGCCGCCGCTGAAGAAGAATGCGGTGCGGTTGGTGCGGCCGAAGCGTGAAGAGGCATCGGAGCGCATGGTGAAGTTGGCGTAGTACTTCTGCTTGAAGTCGTAGTCGGCACGGCCGAAGAAGCTGAGGTATTCATACTTGGAGTTCGACTCCGATGATGCCACGGGTGTGGTACCTGCGCTGAGGTTGATGAGTCGGTCGTCGTTGAGGCCACGGATGCTTGCGGTGAAGTCGTCCATGTCGTACTTGATGCCTTCTTGTCCGAGCAGGAAGGTGAAGTGGTTGTTGTCCTTCACCGCGAACTTATACTCTGCCGTGTTGGTGATGGTCCACGTTGAGGAGTGTGCTCCTTCGCGGCTGGCATAGCCCGTACCGCCGTTGTAGTTTTGATTGAAGCTGGGGAGAGAGACCGACTTGATCCAGTTCTCTACCGCATAGAGGCCGAGCTGTGAACGGAGCGTAAGTCCACGCACGGGAGTGATTTCGGCGTATGCCGTTCCGCTGTAGACGATGTTGTTGACATTGCTCACGCGTGAGTCGACCAAGTAGTAGGGATCGTACAGTCCGCCGTAGCCCCACGACTCTGAGCCCCAGATGTGGTGGGTGGTGTTCTTATAGGTGGTGTAGTCCCAGTATTGAGGCCAGTTCATGGCGATGTTGGCGGGCGACGACATGCTGTTCGAAGCCGTAGAGGCGTAGCCATTGCCCTTGTTTTCGGAGTAGCCAATGCTCTGGTTGATGCCAAACTTGAGCCAGTCCTTAGCGCGCGTTTCGAGGTTGGTGCGCAAGGTGGTACGCTTAATGCTCGAACCGTAGGTGATACCGTTCTGCTTCAAGTAGGAAGCCGACACGTAGTAGGTGGTGCGCTCCGTACCTCCGCGTATGCTGAAGTCGGTGGTGTGCATGGGTGCGGCATTGTCGAACACGTACTTCTGCCAGTTGGTGTTGGCTCCGTGTGCCTTAAAAGTGGCATAGTTGGAAGGGTAGATAATGCCGTTTTCGAGCTGGAAGTCGAGCAATTCGTCGGCGCTCATAGGGTTGCCAAAGGAGCGTGCCAACTGGCTCCAACCCACATTCTGCGAGATAGATACCTGTGCTTTCTCATTGTTGCGACCCTTCTTGGTGGTGATATAGATCACACCATTGGCTGCACGCGAACCGTAGATACTCGTGGCTGAGGCGTCCTTGAGCGTAGTGACGCTCTCAATATCGTTGGGGCCAAGCATCTGCAGGATGCTCACGCCGGCGGGTGTACCATCGACTACGATAAGGGGAGTGGTGCCTGCGGTGAGCGAACCGATACCGCGAATGCTGATGCTCATGTTCTGCGTGGTGCCGACATCGCCCGAGTTGTTGGAGATGTTCAAGCCTGCCACCTGGCCCTGCAGAGCGTCTGCCACGTTGGTGGCGGGCTTGCTGTCGACCACGTCGCTTCCGACCTTCTTCACCGAACCTACTACGGTGCCTACCTTCTTGGCAGAACCGTAACCGATAACTACGGCTTCGCCGAGCTCGTTGTCCTTAAGCGTCACCTGTACGTTGCCGCTCACGCTGACGGTGGCGGAATTCATACCGATATACGACACGGTGAGTTTCTTTGCCGAGGCGGGCACACCGGAGAGTTTAAACTGTCCGTTGGCATCGGTCGTGGTAATCACCTTGGTGCCTGCCACGCGTACGGTTGCGCCCATCACGGGCTCTCCGTGCGAGTCGGTCACTCGGCCTGTTACCAACTTTTGTGCCGAAGCCGTTGCCGCGCTTAGCAGGGCGGCAGCTCCGAGGAGCACTAACTTCTTGTTCATATGGGTTGATCTATATATATATTGTATATTATTCTTTCCAGACCATCAATTCTTGCAAACAAGCAAAAGCCACGCTTCGCGACGCAACATAAGAGATGTGCCTCGCACGTGGATATACAAGGTTGTTGACTTATTCAAGAATGTGGTAGGCTTTCTAACGGGATTATTCTCAGATGCTTATGTTTTGGTTGATCCGTTTGCGCCTTTGGAGTGCAAAGGTATGTCTTTATTTCTTTTTGGCAAAGAGACTCGCTCGTATTGTGCTTAAAATTAACCTTTTACGATTAATTTCTGTCATTATGTAAAGCCGAGTGTGCGTTATGAATGCCTTAACGCTCTTCTCCTCGCGCGCGCATTACAGAGAGTTTTCGAGCGAAGTTTCCCTCATCTGTCACAATTTTCCCCTTAATGCTCTGATATTGAAAGGGTTCGCCCGTCCTTTTGCCTACACTTTGCCTGCACTTTTGCCTACTTTCGGCTTCACGCTAAGCCGCCTCACCAGATTTTCTTGTTCCATAGGATAATTTTTACGGCTCCATAGGATAATTTTTACGCTTCCATAGGATAAAATATTCTTCGCCCACCCTTTCGAATGCAGAGGTAATGAGAATAGAGGAGAATGCAAGCAGAGTGTAAGACGCGTGTAGGCAAACGGACCTTGCTTGCACTGTACGAACACTTGATTATCAGCGGTATATGCATGGCGAGTGTAGGCAAACAGACATTTGCCCTCCAAAATCATCTGACACACGCGCGCGTGAGAACTCTTCATACATGCAAAATCCGCTTCCTCGCCCCAAGTGAGATGCATGGAGAGAGGAAGCGGACTGTTCAGAGGGCAATTGCGCTTATCGATTAGAGGGGCTCAGGACCATATTGGTTGTCGCCACGATCACTGCCCGTTACGAGGAATACAAGCTGCACGATGGCGCCCACAATGGGAATCAAACCAATCCAGAACCACCAGCCCGAACGGCCAATGTCGTGCATGCGGCGCACGAATACGGAGATGTACGGAATCAATGCTACAAGAGCATAGAGGCAGAAAAGCACATAACCTATACCCATGCCCGCTAGAGCCCCTGTAGCATCACCTACGATAGCACCAAGGATGAGGCCTACAACATACAGACCTATTTCAAGCAGAATATTAAATAAATAGAAAAACCAATACTCCGAACGCGATGCACGTCCTTCAAAAGTAGCATACTTCGAAAATACGCTTTTTACAGCTTCAGAAAGTCCCATAACGAATGTGGATTTAGGGTTAATAATAAGGTCTTGTTATCACGCTTGGGATAACATGGCAAAGATATCACTTAGGGGGAGAAGCGCCAAGGTTTTTCAGCATTTTTTCCCATCATACCTTAAAATTCATGATTTCTGATGAGCATTTGCCCTATTCTGTCAGGAGCATACGGCAGTTCGAACGCAAAAGAATACTTCGCCGAAAAGCGGAAATCTGTAATTTTCATGGGTATTTTGATCAAAATTGAGACATACTGACAAAAAATGAGTAACTTTGCAAGCTAAAACGCTTAGAATACAAACCACTCTACCCTATAATAAAGATATGTCTGTCGAAATAAAAAAAGTCACGACAAAGGCCGAACTAAAGAAGTTCATACGATTCAACTACGAATTTTATAAGGACAATCCCTACTCCGTGCCCGACCTCTACGACGATATGCTCAACACCTTCTCGCCGAAGAAAAACGCCGCATTCGAGTTTTGCGATGCCGACTACTTCCTCGCCCTGCGCGATGGCAAAATCGTAGGACGCGTAGCAGCTATCATCAACCGACGCGCCAACGAGACGTGGAACAAACGTACCGTGCGCTTCGGATGGATCGACTTTATCGACGACATTGAAGTGAGCACCGCACTCATCGACACCGTAAAGCAGTGGGGACGTGAGCGTGGCATGACAGAGATCGAAGGACCACTCGGATTCACCGATATGGATGCCGAAGGCATGCTCATCGAAGGCTTCGACCAACTCTCGACCATGGCCACCATCTACAACTATCCCTACTACCCCCAACACATGGAACGACTCGGCATGGAAAAGAGCGCCGACTGGGTAGAGATGAAGATCTACGTGCCCGACCAGATTCCAGAGAAGCACCAACGCATCTCCCAGATCATTGCCCGAAAATACGACCTCCACATACGCAAGCTCAAGAGCAAGAAGGAAATCAAAGAGACGGGCGTGGCACACGACATATTCCGCCTCATCAACGATGCCTACACACCACTCTTCGGCTACTCACGCATGACAGAGCGACAAATCGATCAGTACGTCAATATGTACGTGCCCGTGCTCGACCTCCGCATGGTGAGCATCGTAGAGAATGCTGCGGGCGAGATTGTAGCCGTAGGCATCTCCATGGCATCGCTCTCACGAGCACTTCAGAAAGCCAAAGGCCGCCTGCTACCCTTCGGATGGTTCCATCTGCTCAAAGCGCTTATGTGGAAGCGCCCAAAGGTGCTCGACCTACTGCTCGTAGCCGTTCGCCCCGACTATCAAGGCAAGGGCGTCAACGCACTCCTATTTACCGACCTCATCCCCGTCTACAAGGAGCTCGGCTTCGAATACGCCGAGAGCAACCCCGAACTCGAGATGAACGATAAGGTGCAAAACCAGTGGCAATACTTCAAGACTGAGCAACACAAGCGCCGCCGCTGCTTCAAGCAAAGCCTCTAAAGAACATTAAGGAGCCCCCAGAAAAGCCCCAAAGCCTAGTATCTATAGCAATTCCCAGAAAAAATTAGAAAGACTAGAATAGCTAGAAAGACTAGAATAACTAGAAAGACTAGAATAACTAGAAAGACTAGAATAGCTAGAATAACTAGAAAATCTATAATAGCTATAAAACTAAAATAGCTCCCCCTCCCCACCCCCAACCCCCACACCACCATGTCAGTAGTTTACGACGAGAGCAAAATCCGACACCTTGAAGATACAGAGCACATCCGTACCCGCCCCGGCATGTACATTGGCCGACTGGGCGACGGATCGCATGCCGAAGACGGCATCTACGTGCTCCTCAAGGAAAGCATCGACAATAGCATCGACGAATTCAACGAAGGATTCGGCAAACGCATCGAGGTGAACATCCACGACAACCTAACAGCTGAAATACGCGACTACGGACGTGGCATCCCCCTCGGAGCATTGGTCGACGCCGTATCCAAGCTCAACACAGGTGGTAAGTACGACACAGCCGTATTCACCGCCTCCGTAGGCATGAATGGCGTCGGACTCAAGGCTGTCAATGCGCTCTCATCCCGATTCATCGCCCGAAGCGTACGCGATGGTCAAATGCACGAAGCCATCTTCGAAAAAGGCGTACTCGTAAACGATGAAACAGGACCCTCCGACGAGGAAAACGGCACCTACATCTTCTTCGAACCCGACAAGAAACTCTTCCAAGGCTACCGATTCCACAGCGAGTTCGTAGAAAACATGCTCCGAAACTACACCTACCTCAACACCGGACTTGCCATCTTCTACAACGGCCGACGCATCCTTAGCCGAAACGGACTCGAAGACCTCCTCAACGACAATATGACCGCCCCCGGACTCTACCCCATCGTCCACCTCACAGGGCCCAACATCGACATTGCATTCACCCATACCTCGCAGTATGGTGAGGAGTATTACTCCTTTGTCAACGGACAACACACCACCCAAGGCGGCACACACCAAAGCGCATTCAAAGAGCACATAGCCAAAGCCATCAAGGAATATTTCGGCAAAAACTACGACGTGCAGGACGTGCGCAACGGTCTCGTAGCAGCCATCGCCATCCGCGTGATTGAACCGCTCTTCGAGAGCCAGACCAAGATCAAACTCGGATCTCTCACCATGGCTCCCGACAAAGACTCCAACGGCAAACCCTTCCCCCTCTCAGGCGTAAGCGTTAATAAGTTTGTAGGCGATTTCATCAAAGAAAACGTCGACAACTACCTCCACATGCACACCGACGTGGCCGACGTCATTAAGCAAAAGATCGAAGAGAGCGAAAAGGAACGCAAAGCCATAGCCGGCGTGACAAAGCTCGCCCGCGAGCGTGCCAAGAAGGCCAACCTTCACAACCGAAAGCTGCGCGACTGCCGCATCCACCTCAACGACCCCGCACCCAAAGCCAAGAAGAAGCAAGACGAAGAGCAAGACGACCCACGCTTCGACTCCTCTATATTCATCACCGAGGGCGACTCTGCAAGCGGATCCATCACCAAGACACGCAACGCACAGACACAAGCCGTATTCTCACTACGAGGAAAACCGCTCAACTGCTTCGGACTGACCAAAAAGGTGGTCTACGAAAACGAAGAATTCAACCTCCTACAGGCTGCACTCAACATCGAGGATGGCCTCGACGGACTGCGCTATAATAAGGTAATCGTAGCCACCGATGCCGATGTCGACGGCATGCACATCCGTTTGCTCATCATCACCTTCTTCCTCCAGTTCTTCCCCGAACTTATCAAGAAAGGACACGTCTACATACTTCAGACTCCACTCTTCCGCGTGCGCAACAAGAAGAAAAAGGTACGTGGTGCCACACCCAAACTCAAGACCGTCAACGACAAGAGTGCTGGTGCAGCCATCCTAAAGAAGACGCAAGCCAGCGAACGTTCTGAATACGAGACCATCTACTGCTACTCCGACGAAGAGCGCCTCGCCGCCATCGAAAAGCTCAGTCCCAACCCCGAGATCACCCGATTTAAAGGTCTCGGCGAGATCGACCCCGAAGAATTCAAAACCTTCATCGGTCCCGGCATGCGCCTCGATCCCGTCACCCTCCACAAAAGCGACAACGTAGCCAAACTCCTCGAATACTACATGGGCAAGAACACCATGGAGCGTCAAGGCTTCATCATCGACAACCTCGTAGTAGAAGAAGACCCCGCCGACGAAGAAATAACAGAAGAATAATCCCCCCCAGAATATCTAGAGCCACTAGAATCACTAGAACCACTAGAAAAACTAGAACCACTAGAAAAACTAGAAAAACTAGAATCACTACCCCCTATAATCCCAATCCCCAAGCCCCTCCCCCGTGAAAACCGCCATATTCCCCGGCTCCTTCGACCCCTTCACCGTGGGTCATGCCAGCATCGTAGAGCGAGGCCTCCCCATGTTCGACCGCATCGTCATAGGCGTAGGCGTCAACGACAAAAAGCGATCCTTCTACACCCCCGAACAGCGAGTAGAAGCCATCCGCCGCGTCTATACCAACGAGCCACGCATCAAAGTCGTAGCCTATACCGACCTCACCATCGACCTCGCCCGCAGAGAAGGAGCAACGTTCATCCTGCGTGGACTACGCTCAGTAAAAGACTTCGAATACGAGCGCGACATCGCCGCCATGAACAAGCGACTCGCAGGCGTAGAGACCGTCATGCTCTTCACCGAAGCCCACTACTCCGACATCTCATCAAGCGTAGTACGCGAGCTCATAGCCTACGGCAAAGACGTCTCCCCCTTCCTTCCACCCCCCGCCTCCCCCAAGGAATAGTTTCATTAGTCCCCAGAATCACTAGAAATACTAGAATCACTAGAAATACTAGAATCACTAGAAATACTAGAAATACTAGAATCACTAGAAATACTAGAATCACTAAAATTCCTAGAAACGCCCCCAATCCCATCCACCCCATGCGATACATCCTTTTCCTCCTCACCCTCCTCACCCTCCCCGCTTGCGCCCAGTCGCGCTACGGCGACATCGACTTCGAGCAAATCAAAAAACTGCAGATGGCGCAAGTAGCCATCACAAGCCTCTACGTTGACAGCGTAGACCAGCAGAAACTTGCAGAAGATGCCATCAACGGCATGCTCAGCAAGCTCGACCCCCACTCCTCCTACACCAACGCCAAAGACACCAAGAAACTCAACGAACCACTCAACGGCAACTTCGAAGGCATCGGCGTAAGCTTCAACATGGTGAAAGACACCCTCCTCGTACTCCAAGTAATCAGCAAAGGCCCCTGCGAAAAAGCCGGTATCCTCTCGGGAGACCGCATCATTGCCGTCAATGGCGTAAAAATTGCCGGTGTAAAGATGGATCGCGACAGCATCATGACCAAGCTTCGAGGCCCCAAAGGCACCATTGCCAACCTCGACATCGTGCGACGTGGCACACAAGGCGTACTCCATTTCAAGGTCACTCGCGACAAAATCCCCGTCAACACCGTTGACGCAGCATATATGATCACGCCCACCGCAGGCTACATACACCTCGACAGCTTCGGAGCCACTTCAGGCAAAGAAGTACACGACAAAATAGCCCTCCTACGCAAGCAAGGAATGAAAGACATCATTCTCGACCTCAGCATGAATGGAGGCGGCTATCTCAATGCAGCACAAGACGTAGCAAGCGAATTCCTGCCCAAAGGCTCCATGGTAGTCTACACCGACGGACGCGTCATGCCCCGACAAGAGCTACATGCCGAAGCCGACGGATTGATGCAGACAGAAGGACGCGTAGTAATACTCGTCGATGAGTTCACAGCCTCAGCAGCCGAAATCGTAAGCGGAGCCGTGCAAGACCACGACCGTGGCACCATCATCGGACGCCGCACATTCGGCAAAGGACTCGTACAGCGCCCCATCGACCTCCCCGACGGATCCATGATTCGCCTCACCGTATCCCACTACTACACACCCTCCGGCCGATGCATACAGAAGCCCTACGTCAAAGGCGAAAAGAGCGAATACGAACGCGATCTCGACAATCGCTACACCCGCGGCGAACTCACCTCAATCGACAGCATACACCTCGACTCCACCAAGGTGTACAAGACACTCGTAAAGCATCGCACCGTCTACGGCGGAGGCGGCATCATGCCCGACATCTTCGTGCCCCTCGACACCACCACCTATTCGCCCTACTATCGCGCCCTGCGCCGCTACAATCTCATCAACGAAGCCGTACTTCGCTACGTAGATGAGAATCGCAAAACATTGAAGCGAAAATACCGCAAGTTTGAAGATTTCGAGCAGTCATTCACCGTCCCCACCTCGCTCACCGACTCCATCATGGCAGAAGGCAAGCGCAAGAAAGTAGAGCCTAAGGACGACAATGACCTTCAGTCTACCCTCAAAGACCTCCAATTCACACTCAAGGCCACCATCGCCTACGATCTCTGGGACCGCAACGAGTACTTCCGCCTTGTCAACAAGCGCAGCGACATCGTAAAACGCGCCCTCCAATTCCTCAAAGAGGGAAAATAAAAGGAGCCTCCTAGTCCCCCTCAAGCCCTTACCCCCCTAGAATCACTAGAACAACTAGAATCACTAGAACCACTAGAATCACTAGAACAACTAGAACCCCTAGAATCACTAGAATCACTAGAATCACTACCCCCAACCAGCAAACAAACACACCCTATATTTTGAAGACATTTGAAGAGTTAGGCGTATCGGAAGAAATCCGTCGCGCCATCAGCGAGATGGGGTACGAACACCCCATGCCAGTACAAGAAGAAGTCATCCCCTACCTCCTCGGTGTGGGCAACGACGTCATCGCCCTGGCGCAAACAGGTACTGGTAAAACGGCTGCCTTCGGTCTGCCCGTACTGCAGAAAGTAGATCCAAAGAGCAAACAGACTCAAGCCGTCATTCTCAGCCCCACCCGCGAACTCTGCTTGCAGATAGCTGGCGACCTCAAAGAGTATTCGCGCTATATCGACGATCTCCACGTACTCGCCGTCTATGGCGGTTCGAGCATCGAAAGCCAAATACGCTCCCTGCGCAAAGGTGCACAAGTAATCGTAGCCACCCCCGGCCGACTCATCGATCTCATGCATCGAGGTGTAGCAAAGCTCGATGCTGTAGAAAACGTCGTACTCGATGAAGCCGACGAGATGCTCAACATGGGATTCACCGAAAGCATCGATGAGATCCTTGCCGGCGTTCCCGCACAGCGCAACACACTCCTCTTCTCCGCCACCATGGGCAAAGAAATCGAGCGCATCGCCAAAAGCTACCTCCACGACTACAAAGAAATCGTAGTAGGTTCACGCAACGAAGGCGCCGAAAACGTCAACCACATCTACTATCTCGTCCACGCCAAAGACAAGTATGCAGCCCTCAAGCGCATCGTCGACTACTTTCCCCGCATCTATGGCATCATCTTCTGCCGTACACGCCTCGAAACACAAGAAGTAGCCGACCAACTCATCCGCGACGGATACAACGCCGAAGCCCTTCATGGCGACCTCTCACAAGCACAGCGCGACCTCACCATGCAGAAGTTTCGCCAGCACCATACGCAGCTCCTCGTAGCTACCGACGTAGCAGCCCGCGGACTCGACGTAGAAGATCTCACACACGTGATCAACTACGGACTGCCCGACGACGTAGAAAACTATACACACCGCTCAGGCCGTACAGGTAGAGCAGGCAAACGAGGCACGAGCATCTCCATTATCCATCTGCGCGAGAAGGGCAAGGTGCGCATCATCGAAAAGGTGATCGGTAAGAAATTTGAAGCAGGCGTGCTTCCCGAACCACAAGAGATCTGCACCAAGCAACTCTACAAAGTGATGGACGAGCTCGAACGCATTGAGGTAAACGATACCGAAATAGCCCCCTTCCTGCCCGAAATCTACCGCAAACTCGATTGGCTCACCAAGGAAGACCTCATCAAGCGCATCGTAAGCCGCGAGTTTGGCCACTTCCTCCGCTACTATGCCGATGCCCCCGCCATAGAGCAGCCCGCCGACCGCAAATCTGCCGCCGACGGCGACAAGCCCCGCCGCGATCGCCGCAAAGGCGACGCTACCAGCCACGAAGCCGAAGAAGGCTACACACGCCTCTTCATCAACCTGGGCAAGCGCGACAACTTCTACGCCCGTGAAATCATCAACCTCGTCAACCGTCACGTGCGTGGTACAAAAATTGAAATTGGCCGCATCGACCTCACCAACAACTGCTCCTTCTTCGAAGTCCCCTCCGAAGACGCCGACCTCGTCATCCAGAAGATGAAGCGCGCCAAAGTAGGCGACCGCCGCGTCGTAGTCGACACCGCCGACCGCGAAGAAGCATCTTCTTCCAAGTCTATTAGCCATTCTCGCAAAAACGAGCGCAACTCTAAAGCTGAGCGCCCCACCAAGAAAGCCCACCGCACCTACGCCGAAGCCGCCAATCCCAACGCGATGAAAGCAGCATGGAAAGCCGAGAAGAAGAGCAAGCGCAAAGCCGCCAAAAAAGATTACGAGCCCGCCAACCGTAAACCCAAGAAAGACGATTGGCGCCAATTCTTTGAATAAAATATCTTTCCCCCCTTAGAAATACTAGAAATACTAGAATCACTAGAAATACTAGAATCACTAGAAATACTAGAATCA
>CALEKA010000003.1 GCA_937898715.1 uncultured Prevotella sp. | reverse complement strand
AGGACTACTTGACTAGGCTTTTACAGACGAACGCATTTTGATGCGTCTGCCCTGCTTCATTCAGAAACAGATGAACGATGATTTGAGAACGGCAGGACGATGGTATAGGTACATGGCGACGCATTTCACGCGTTAGAAGATACTCCATTTATCTTGTTTGAAATGCCGCATTTTACTTAGATTCTACTATTGGGCAAGATATAAAAACATTAAGGAAGTGAGGACAAAGCATCTTACTTTGTCTCCACTTCCTTTGAACACTATAGTAGATTTGTGGTTATGAACGATGCATCCTTGCATCGCTTCTAATACAAGTTAAGCATTGATATGTACTCGTTAGTTTGGTTTACTTGTCCGACGGAATCAGATATTTGTCGCCAGTCTCCTTTACGATTACTTCGCGATAGCTCTTGTTGAATCCTGGGCGTTCTACGGCTTTACCCAATCCGTCTGGAGTCATTTCATACTTTCCATCCTTTTCAGGCTTGATCGCTTGATCGTTGAATTTGACAATGAGGTATTCACCCAATTGCTTCCAACGTGCCATCATCTGCTTAGCACATTGTGCGGAGTAGTCGGTAAGGTAAGCCTTCGCTCTTGCAGGGTCTTGCTCAAGCAGGGTATTTGCTTTTGCTTCTACTTCAGCTTGTTGATGGATATATTGATCTTCCAATTCCTCACGAGCAGCCTTTACACTCGGGAAAAGTTGAGAGTAACGCGGGTAGGTCATATTCGACACCCAATTCTCTACCCAAAAGGCAGAGTTCCAAGAGAATTTCACGTCGCTCGCATCCTTCGGATCGTAACATTCTGGAGCTTTTGAAGCACTGCAGTACACGGGTGTATAAGCTACCATATTGGGGTCGTCATTGCCATACCAAAGCACGCCTCCTACAGCGTTGGGCATGGAAGCACGCATCTGAATCACGTATGAGCCAGCCGTCTGCTGAGTGGAAATAGGACGCTCGTTGAAATATTTCTTTCCGTTGTGTTCCCAAACTAATGGAGTGGGGCGATAAGGCGCGTCGTAAGGTCCTGCACCGACATCTTGGGTGATGTCGAAAGGCGTGCCTTCATAGTGGTCACGCATAGAGTTCATCACATCCTGCAAGGAAAGCTTCTGCTTCGGCTTAAAATAGAGGGGCATTGGTTTTGCTTGGCCGATGTGCTTGCCGTCGACGTAATCTAAGTACTGATCCATACCGTTTACCCATTTGTTGTAGAAACTCCATACGCGCGTTTCGCAGAAACGAATAGCACTGAAGTCGGCGGGTGCATAAGCATCGGCAAATGAGAATTCGGCATCTTTGCCTGTGAAGTATCCTTGTTTGCGAGCAAAGGAGATAACGTCTTTGGCATACATCACGTTCTTCTTATCCTTCATATTGAACTGATGGATACGGCTTTGGTTGGCGTGGCAAGCAATGCAATCATCAGGAATGCGAACTGCTACCCACACAGCGCCTTTCTCCTTAGGACCTTTACCGATCATCTCCAAGATCCAAACTTCGTTGGGATCGGCTATAGAAAAGCTTTCTCCTTCAGAGGCATAGCCATATTCTTGTACTAAAGACGTCATTACTTGAATTGCCTCACGTGCAGTCTTAGAACGCTGAAGGGCAATGGTCATGAGACTTACATAGTCTATGATGCCTTTAGGGTCTTCAAGTTCGCTACGTCCACCGAATGTGGTCTCGGTGATGCCTACTTGGTGCTCATTGATATATCCCATAACGGCATAGGTGTAAGGTGCTTCAGCTATTTCACCATGATAGTGGTTGGTGTCGCCATCGTAGATCTTACGCATCGCGCCTTTAGCGTGATGTGCTGCTGGGAGATAGTGAAGACGACCAAACATGCCATAATCATCTTGATTGTATGTGATAAATGCTGAGCCATCGGCAGAAGCCTTTTTACCAACTAAGAAGTTGGTACATGCCTCAGCGTCTGTCGGTGAAAGGAGTAGGGCAGTGCTTACTGCTACGACAGAGAGAACTTTTTGTAAGAAACGAGAATTCATGACGGATTAGCAAGCTTTAAATGACATATCAAGTCCTTTGACAGAATGAGTCAAAGCACCAACAGAGATATAATCTACTCCACACTCTGCGTAGTCGCGGATTGTATCATAGGTGATGCCGCCGCTCGATTCTGTTTCAAACTTATGGTCAATCAATTTTACAGCTTCACGCGTATCGGCTACAGAGAAATTGTCGAGCATGATGCGGTCTGCTCCGCCATGAGCCATGACTTGCTTAATCTCATCGAATGAACGACATTCTATTTCCACTTTCAAGTGAAGACCTTTCTCTTTCTGATAAGCCGCACAACGATCTAAGGCATTAGCGATGCCGCCACAGAAATCTACGTGATTGTCTTTGAGAAGAATCATGTCAAAAAGTCCGATACGATGGTTGCATCCTCCGCCAATTTTGACAGCTTCTTTTTCAAGCATACGCATGCCCGGGGTGGTCTTACGAGTATCGAGTACGCGAGTTCCAGTTCCATCGAGTCGTTTTACGTATTTCTGAGTCATCGTGGCAATGCCGCTCATACGCTGCATGACGTTGAGCATTAGTCGTTCGGTCTGAAGCAATGAACGTACTTTTCCTGTTACAATCATGGGCACATCGCCTGGCTTGACATGAGCACCATCTTCCATGAATTGCTCTATCTGCATGGTAGGGTCAAAGCGGTGGAATATTTCCTTGGCAATGCGCATGCCTGCCAAGATTCCTTCTTCCTTAATCAATAGTTTTGATTTGCCCATGGCATCCTCTGGGATGCAGCAGAGCGTGGTGTGGTCGCCATCACCGATATCTTCCGAAAAAGCGAGGTCTATCAGTTTGTCGTTGAGTTCGTCTACGGTGTACATAATCTTTATATTTTATAAATTTGTGGATATTCTATTGAGCAAAATTACGAAGAAACTATCATATATAAATAAAGTGCGTGGGCAAAAACGTAATATAGGCGAAAAATCGTGGATTTACTTCCACCTTACGGCATAAGTGGCATTCCTTTTGTATGCTTAATAAGTAACAAATTAAAACTTCAAAGCTATGGCATTTATAGACTATTACAAAATTATGGGTGTATCGAAAGATATACCACAAGCCGACATACGTAAGGCTTACTTGAAACGTACGAAGCAGTTTCATCCAGATTTGCATCCCGACGATCCAAAAGCAAAGGCAAAGTTCCAAGCATTGAATGAAGCCTATGCCGTACTTTCCGATCCAGAGAAAAGAAAGAAATATGATAAATATGGTGAGCAATGGCGTGAGGCAGATGTTTTCGAGCAGCAACAAGCTCAACGCGATGCTGATGGTGGAGGTCATTTCTATTATAGCGGTTCGGGTGATGATGGCTTTGATTTCAGTCAATTTACAAGTGGAGCAGGGGGCTTCTCTTCATTCTTTGAAGACTTGTTTGGAAAGGCTGCAGGACGCAGTTCGCGCACTCGCTCCTATGCTTCGCCCGAGCAGTTTGATGCTCATGCCACGGTATCTATAGATATGTATACAGCTTTGCTCGGTGGCGACATTATACTTCAGACACAAGGAGGTAAACTCAAACTTAAGGTAAAACCTGAAACGCAGAATGGCGCAAAGATACGTCTCCGTGGTAAAGGTTTCCAGAAACCGGATGGCACGTATGGCAATTTGATTATCACTTACAACGTGGCATTACCACAGCATCTCACGGAGCATCAGAAAGAATTGCTCAAGCAGATGCGTGATGAAGCATAGGTGGCTGTTTTGATAACACGGTATGACAAAACTGTTGCAATGTAATAAAATAATATTAAAGTATGTGGAAAATCTTTCATATTGTTTGCATAAGCAGCTAATAAGCTATACATTTGCAATGTTTTTCATGGTATTAGATTTAAGGTTAGTAAAAGATTGGTTGTCGTGAGACAATCAATTTTTTTTGTACCCATACTCATGAGTGTATTTCAGGAAAGGGTTATGTTGTATATTCAAATCTCTACCTTGTTTACTTTAAAGTTGTTGTTTGTGGTGCTATTGAAGTCAAGTTGCTAATAATTGAAGTTTTCTCTAAAGAAAGTCTTCTTTATCTCGTGGGCATGTGATAAGGCTTTCACATCTTAATTTCGGATTTGGCAAAACGGGCTGAATCATCGTACAAGTCGAATGCATTCAAGCTTGCTTGAATTGCTGAGACGCAGCCGATGATGACGATAAAAGCCCAATGATTTCCATATGTTACTTTGTGCTTATATGTACCAATCAGTGTATCCATTAAAATAATTTTTGTGACAATTTGATGTATATTCCGTCTTCTGAAATGGCTTATCTCCTTGAATATCAAGAGAAATTAAAAATTTAAAATGTCACAGTCAGGTTGGGGACACTTGCAATCTGTTTAATTTAGTACTATCTTTGTGGTAGCATATCGATAAGCTACTGCACATCTATAAACATTTAAAATAGTTACAATGAAAAAGATAAAAATCATCTTGGCTATATTTACAGCTGTACTTATCTCATGTGCAATTTATGCATGCTCATCAGATGACGCTCAGCAAAGTCAAACAAAAACACAGATTCTGCTCAAAAAGAGCAAGGATCTTGCAAAAAAATACAATGTAGACCTGCATCTTAAAGCGGAGAACATTGACAAAATAGCAGAAACCTTGACCGTTGAACAGATGGAAAAGGACTATCAGAGCTTTGCCAAATCATGTGACAGGGTTGTGCAGTTCTCTACCCCAAAGTCTGCTACAACAGCAAAGACTAGAAATAGAATTTCAATACGTAGGAAAATGCAAGGAGTAGAATATATGTCAGATGGCAAGGTTTGCTTCTTGTGTGATACCCCTCAATCAGCTTATACAGAAGTCATTTCAGGCTATTTTGAGTTGCAATTAGTCAATGGCAGTGGTTTTTTATATATGTCGTCTGGGGCAACATCATGTCAAGGCAACTTTCAGGAGAAGTATGGTGGATATTTTAACGATGAAAAAGATTACCGCTTTTATATATCTGGTCCAGTTTATTGGGATTCCCCATATTATAGTGGTACTGTTTATGCATCAGGTGAGTTCAGATCAGACACCGGAAATTATGTGAGCTTCTCTAGGAAATACATTAAAGATCCTGATGATTTCTAGGCAATAGACAGATTAAAATATAGCCATAGCTGAAACTCTCTGATGTTTTAGCTATGGCTTTTAGTACTCAAATTTGTATGATTTATAAACTCTAATATCATGAAAAAGTATATCTTCTTATTTCTATTGCTTTTCAATCTTCCCATCTTTGCCCAGCAGCAAACGGCGGAGGAACTATTTGATTTATTTAAAGCCACTTCGGGGTTTGACCGTAAATACCCTCGCGAGAAAGTATATTTGCATATGGACAATACGAGCTATGTAGAGGGCGATACATTGTGGTACAAAGCTTACGTGGTACGGGCTTCAAGTCTACGGCCTACGGATTTGAGTCGCGTTCTATATGTTGAATTGCTTAATGCAGATGGTGGCCTTATAGAGAAACAAATGCTCCGATTGGATTCACTTGGACAAGCTGATGGATGTTTTAGTCTGAAACGTCCTGTGATGCCAGGCTATTATGAAGTAAGAGCCTATACAAGGGAAATGACCAATTGGGATGAACCGGCCATCTTTTCGCGTGTAGTTCCGATTTTTGGATTTGATGGTAATAATACTCAGAAGCAGACGAGTGACTTATTACATTTATCTTTGCCTGTTCCTGAAAAGCGTAAAGGCGTAACTATCGCAATGCCGCGTCCTTATACCATGACAGATAGGAAGGAATATGTACTTAACTTCTATCCTGAAGGCGGAAGTAGAGCAAAAGGAGTAGAACAATATATCGCATACCAACTTACTGATGGGATGGGAAATGGTATGAATGATACGCTGCAGCTATGTGATGATAAGGGGAATGTGATCAGTGAATTCCAACCAGAATATGATGGACGAGGAACGTTCGTGCTATCTGCTCAGCAAGAAAATGGCTTTGTTAGAATAAAGAATGCACTTCGTAATACTTTCGCTCTTCCTGCAACGGCCGTCTCTTATGCATTACATGCAGAGCCTCTCACTGATGGTGTGAATATTAAAGTGCAGGCCAATGATTCTGCTATTGCAGCAAATAGTTTGTTAGGTTTGGCTGTAATAAGCAGAGAGAAGGTGTGCTATTTTGACACGCTTACGGTGATCCCGAATGGTACAGAAGTGTTTGTGCCGAGAAAAGCCTTGCGTGGGGGAGTGAATCGTATAGAACTCTTTGATGTAAATGGGCAGAGTTATAGCACTCGACTAATTTGGATGCCTATTACCGAAGAAGAGAACAAGCGCGTAAGTGTTAGTATGCAACAAAACAAGGCATTCTATGAAGCATTTGAGCCTGCAGTGGTGAAAATACAGTTGAAAGACGCTAAGAATCAGCCCGTTCAAACTGTATTTTCTATGGCTGTGCGTGATGCAAGCGGTAATATCACCGACACAAATGATGGAGGCGTAGAGGCAGATATGCTCCTTTCTTCTGAGATAAAAGGGTATGTGTCACGTCCTGATCTCTATTTTGTGAAAAATGATGCAGCACATCGTCGTATGCTCGATCTCTTGCTTATGGTACAAGGATGGACAGCTAATCATTTCTCCACCATGTGTGGCAAAGCGCCTTTTGATCTAAAGCAACCTATAGAGGAAGTTCCCATACTGAGGGGAACGCTCTACGCGGATAATAATCGTCTACACCCACGAAAGAATTACAATTTGAAGATGTTGGCTTATTCTCTCAATGGAAGTAGTTTACAAGGAAACACGCGTACAGATGCAAAGGGACGCTTCTCTTTTGCAAATTTTGCCGACTTCAAAGGTGATTACTACATGCAGTTTTCTATAAAGAATGATAATGATCAGTCTTCATGGTCGCGCCTTGCAATCGATCAGTGGTATGCACCTCGTCCACGCGCATTTGCAGCGTCTGATTTGCAATTAGCTATTCCTGTGCGAAAGGATAGCATTATTATCTATAGTCAAGTGCACGAGCCTGAAACTTTTAATTGGACGGACACTATTCCTCGTACGATCCCAACTGCCCTCAAGGAAGCTAAAGTAAGCATTAAAGGTAAATATCGTGGTTTTACAGGCGGACGTTATACATGGAATGGCGGAGAACAACATGGTGAGGAGCGTGCTATCAAATACTATAATGTAGCTCAAGTCATAGAACAATTGAAGGATCAAGGAAAGGCTGCGCCCGATTTGGGAGATCTGTTGCCAATGCTTGATGATAATTTTAATGTTACACGCTATGGGCTTTATAGGGGTGGTGGACATTTCGAAGAGGAAGATGATAGTGAAACCCCTTCGCAATACAAGCCAATGGGTGATAGTACCCCTGTATTGCCCGATCAAAATATTGAGAATGATATTGTAAGAAAAACACCTGAAGCGTTGAAGGGCAATCTTCCTCAAGATGAACTGCAGAACGTCGATGAGGTTACAAAAAGACTTTATAGAAAACCTAGGGTGCTATACAAGGCCAATTATGTAACCATTAATGTAAACAACTTGCCATGGTATGAAGAGGGATTGATGCGTTATAGTGATAATATCTTCAATAATCTGGCTGACAACTATAAGAGCATTAGTTTTGTACCGGGAGTACAAAGAGAAGATGTGCTGAGTGGAGTGGGTAAACGTATGTCCGTATCCAATCGGTACATGCTTTATATCTACGAGCAGCCCAATATGTACCGTTTGAAGAGTGTTCGTGGGACAGAGCGTCGCCTTATACAAGGTTTTGCCTCTCACGTAGACTTCTATTCTCCTGATTACCGCCGTTTCGACCTCCCCAACCCCTCCGATAGACGACGCACACTCTATTGGAATCCTTCAGTAAAAACAGACGAAAACGGCGAGACAAATGTTCTATTCTTTACAAACTCTCGGTCAGATCAATACCTTGATATCTCAATAAGAGGTGTTTCTGCAGATGGCGGATGGATAGAGAATTAGTGTTTGGCTTTAACAATAGAGATGTAGTCGAGCAAATTGTGTAGATGTGGCGCGTTGGCGGAATTCTTGTTTAATCACATTATTCATGAATTCTGCCTACGCGTTGCTTGTAGCTTAATGTCTTATCTTTCTAAAAAATACTCAGAACGTTGGGTAACGTTTTTGCAATTAATCTGTACGAGAAATGAATCAAAGTCTTGAACTCATTTCTTTTTGAGGCATGAATATATGTTTTTTTACTACTGATGCGCTAATCTGCTGATATTTTTGTACTTTTGCAAACAGAAGTAACTTTCGCTACAAATCTAATTTCGAATATAGCAATGTCAATGGAACATTCAAAAGAACTAATGAACCTTGCAGCCGATAATATAAGAATCTTGGCTGCAAGCATGGTAGAACGCGCAAAGTCAGGACATCCAGGCGGTGCTATGGGTGGTGCTGATTTTATCAACGTGCTCTATTCCGAATTTCTTAACTTTGACCCCGATGAAGCAACCTGGCGCTGTCGCGACAGATTCTTCCTTGATCCTGGTCATATGTCGCCAATGCTATATTCGCAGTTGGCATTGATTGGTAATTTCACAATCGAAGAACTTAAGCAATTCCGTCAATGGGGATCGCCCACACCTGGGCATCCAGAAGTGAGTCCTAAGCGCGGGATAGAGAATACGAGTGGTCCTCTTGGTCAAGGTCATACATATGCAGTGGGTGCAGCGATTGCTGCAAAAGCACTTTATGCACGTACAGGAAACCCCGGCTTTGCTAAAGAGAAAATTTATGCCTATATCTCCGATGGTGGTGTACAAGAGGAAATTTCGCAGGGTGCAGGTCGTATAGCGGGTCACTTGGGGCTTAATAATCTCATCATGTTCTTCGATGCTAACGAGATACAGCTTTCTACAGAAACATCGTCTGTCATCTCAGAAGACACTGGCATGAAATATCGTGCATGGAATTGGAATGTGCTTGAGATTGATGGTAACGATCCTGATCAGATACGTGAAGCCTTGAAGAAAGCTAATGAGGAAGAGTCTCGTCCTACTTTGATTATAGGCCATTGTATAATGGGTAAGGGCTGCCGTAAGGCTGATGGTAGCTCTTATGAACATAGCTGCAAGACTCATGGTGCACCACTTGGCGATGGTGCTTATATTAATACGATTAAGAACCTCGGTGGTGATCCTGAGAATCCATTCGTAATACGCGAAGAGGTAAAGCAAATGTACGATGAACGTAAGGCTGAATTGCGTAAAATCGTAGCAGCTCGTCGTGCTGAAGAGGCTGAGTGGGAAAAAGAAAATCCTGAAAAAGCGGTTCTTCTCAATGATTGGATGGCCGGAAAACTTCCTCACATCCCATGGGAGACAATAGAGCAAAAGCCTAATTCGCCTACTCGCAATGGTTCGTCTGTATGCTTGAGCTTGCTCTCGCAGTATGTACCTAATATGATCGTTTCTTCTGCAGACCTATGTAATTCAGATAAGACAGATGGATTCCTTAAGCATACGACTGAGATAAGTCGTACCAACTTTGCTGGAGGTTTTCTTCAAGCTGGTGTGTCAGAATTAACAATGGCTTGTGTATGCATCGGTATGATGCTTCATGGCGGTATTATTACGGCTATGGGAACGTTCTTCGTATTCTCAGACTATATGAAGCCTGCTATTCGTATGGCTGCTTTGATGGAAGTTCCCGTTAAGTTCGTTTGGACACACGATGCATTCCGTGTAGGCGAAGATGGTCCTACCCACGAACCCGTAGAACAAGAAGCTCAAATCCGATTGATGGAGAAGCTCAAGAATCATAGTGGTCGTGATAGCGTGAGAGTGCTTCGCCCATGCGATGTGCACGCAGTGACAGAATGCTGGAAGATGGCTATGGAGAATATGCAAACTCCTACAGCGCTTATCTTTAGCCGTCAGAATGTTAACGATCTGCCTGCAGGAACAAACTATCGTGAGGGTGTACTCCATGGAGCTTATGCGGTTATCGAGGAAGCGCAACCCGACGTGATTCTTGTGGCATCTGGCTCAGAAGTTAGTACACTTGTTGATACAGCGGCCTTGCTTAAGGTTGATGGTATAAAAGCTCGTGTGGTAAGTTGTCCGAGTGAAGGCCTCTTCCGTCAGCAATCTAAGGAGTATCAAGAAGCATTGCTTCCAACAGGAGGTAAAATCTTTGCACTTACAGCTGGTCTGCCCGTTACATTCGAAGGAATAGTAGGTTCTAACGGAAAGGTTTATGGGCTTGATAGCTTCGGATTTAGTGCTCCTTATAAAGTGCTTGATGAAAAATTGGGCTTTACTGCTGCAAACATTCACAATGAAGTAATCAACTTCTTGAAAAAATAAATCATCCTAAATATACATTATATATGATAGGACTTGCAAGCGATCACGCAGGGTTCGAACTCAAACAATTCGTAAAAACATATCTTGAGGAAAAAGGTATTGAGTACAAAGACTATGGTACTTACACTACCGAAAGTTGTGACTACCCTGACTATGCACATGCTCTTGCGCGTGGTATTGAACAAAACGAAGTAGAGCAGGGTATAGCTATCTGTGGTAGTGGAGAGGGTATCTCAATGACTCTTAATAAGCATCAACGCATCCGTGCGGCTCTTGTATGGATCCCCGAGATTGCCCACATGACTCGACTTCATAATGATGCTAATGTGTTGGTAATGCCTGGACGTTATATTGATACACAAACAGCACGACATATTATGGATGAATTCTTCAATACTACGTTTGAAGGAGGACGCCATATACGAAGAATCGAGAAAATTCCAGTATAAGATAGATTAAAAGCTACGCAAAACTTCTCTAAATCAATTAGATTTACTATCTTTGCACCCGCTTTTAGAAAAAGAATAACAAACTAAAACTTATAACTGGAATGACTAAATCAGAAATCATCAAGGCAATTGCGAACAAAAAGGGCATCGATCGCGCCACAGTCTCGCAAGTGCTTGAGGCTTTTACTAGCGAAATCAAAATTGCACTTCTTGAAGAAAAGAGTGTAAGCATGAGAGGTTTCGGTACTTTCTATCTGAAACGCCGTGCAGAGAAGACCGCACGTGATATGCAAAAGAATACAACGATTATCATTCCTGAGCATAGTATCGCTGCTTTTAAGCCTGCAAAAGAATTTGCTGTCGCTGTAAAAGAAAAGTCGACTAAAGCATAATAAATACAACTAACATAATTAACCATAAAACGTAATAGGTATGCCTAACGGAAAAAAGAAAAAAAGACACAAGATGTCTACTCACAAACGTAAAAAAAGACTGCGCAAGAATCGTCATAAGAGCAAATAAGCTCGACGACTCCGTTGTGAGTCTCTAATCAAAACGGGTAAACGGGCTTGGGATGTGCTTCAATTCAAGAGTGCATTCACTCGTTTGCTCGTTCTTTTTTGTTCAACCACTCCAAGTATGTTGAATATTGTGCTTTTGTGAATAAAGTTTATTCGCAAAATCTTAATATAACAACTCTTCTCTATTGTTTCTTAATTGTAAGTCGATGAGAATTAAAATGAGATATTTGAAATATTAAGGCATAAGGAAACATCTTGGGATTATAGAAAAATCATGACAAGCGAAGTAATTGTAGATGTAACAAAGAAAGATATTTCCATCGCTTTGCTCGAAGACAAGAAGCTCGTAGAGTATCAGCGTGAAGGACGTTCGGAACATTTTTCTGTGGGTAACATCTATGTGGCAAAAGTTAGAAAACTTATGCCAGGACTCAATGCTTGCTTCGTGAATGTTGGTTTTGAGCGCGATGCCTTTCTTCACTATCTTGACCTTGGCACCCGTTTCCAATCTTTAGAAAAATACTTACAACTCTTAGGTGATGGTCATCGCACTGTCACTTTGGATAAAGTGGGTAAACAACCCGATCTGGACAAGGATGGAAGTATACAGAACACACTCAAGGTAGGTCAGGAAATCTTAGTACAAATAGTCAAGGAACCCATCAATACAAAAGGACCAAGACTCACTTCCGAACTCTCATTCGCAGGTAGATTCCTTGTGTTGATACCATTTTCTGACAAAATATCTATCTCTTCCAAAATTAAGTCTGGCGCAGAGCGTACGCGACTTAAGCAACTCGTACAGAGCATTAAGCCCAAAGGTTTCGGCGTGATTATACGTACAGTTGCAGAAGGCATGAAGGCACCTGAACTTGATAATGAAATGCGCATTTTGCTGAAGCGATGGGATAATACTGTAGCCAAAGTAGTACAATGTCGCAAAGACAGGCTCCAGCTTCCTCAACTTGCCTACGAAGAAACTAGTAGAACTGTAGCGCTCTTGCGTGATTTGTTCAATCCCTCTTACGAAAACATCTACGTAAACGACCAAGCAGTATATGAAGAGGTGAAGAGTTACGTAAGTCTAATTGCTCCGGAATGCAAAGATATTGTCAAATTTTATAAAGGTTCGGTGCCTATATTCGACAATTTCTCCGTCACGAAGCAGATCAAGACCTCATTAGGGCGCACGGTTACTTACAAGCATGGCGCTTATCTCATCATAGAGCAGACAGAAGCACTTCACGTGGTTGACGTGAATAGCGGGAATCGTTCGAAAAGCCCTGAAGGACAAGAAGTGAATGCTCTTGACGTTAATCTCGGAGCAGCCGATGAATTGGCTCGCCAATTAAGGTTGCGCGATATGGGAGGCATTATCGTAGTAGATTTTATTGATATGAATCTCCCCGAAAATCGTCAGAAACTCTATGAGCGCATGGTAGAGAACATGAAGAAAGATCGTGCTCGCCATAGCATATTGCCTCTCTCAAAATTCGGACTGATGCAGATTACGCGTCAGAGAGTTCGTCCTGCAATGGATGTTAACGTGGAAGAAACCTGTCCTACTTGTGGAGGAACTGGAAAGATTAAGCCAAGCATACTCTTTACCGACTCATTAGAGACAAAGATTGATACATTAGTTAATAAAGTAGGAATCAAACGTTTCCGCCTTTATGTACATCCTTTTGTAGCTGCGTATATCAATCAAGGCTTTTTCTCCATAAAGCGCCGTTGGCAAATGAAATACGGCTTAGGTGTGAAGGTGTGTCCTAATCAGAAATTGGCTTATCTTCAATACAATTTCTGTGATATGAAAGGCGAAGAAATCGTGATGGACCAACAAAACGACATGAAGTAAGCTCTTTCTGTACAAGAAAAGCTCGGTAACTATAAATAAGTCTTATGAATTTTCTCTTTCAAGAGATGATTTGTAAGACTTTTTTATGATAAAGAACATTTACCTATTCTTTTATTACTTCATTAGTTTTTTACTACGCAAATATAGTGCTTTCAAGGAAAAGAAGAGCGCAAACACAAACTGTAGAAGATACTACGTGAGCTTGTAAAGTTCTTGCTATTATACTTGTGAGTAGAGGAAGCAACTATAAAAATACTATATTTTACGCTATTCTTCTCCCTCTACTTTGTAGTTTACAAAAAATGAAGTAATTTTGCCACACATTAAAATGCAGTTATTCTAAACCGATATGAATATTTCTTATAAATGGCTGAAAGAATACGTTGACTTCGACATGACGGCACAAGAAGTGGCCGACGCGCTTACGAGCGAGGGACTCGAAGTAGATGGCGTAGAAGAAGTTCAGGCCATAAAAGGTGGACTTGAAGGTCTGGTAGTAGGTCACGTGCTGACCTGTGAGGCACATCCCAACAGCGACCATATGCACATCTGCTCTGTTGATTTGGGAGAAGGCGCTCCACAACAAATTGTATGCGGTGCTCCCAATGTAGCAGCAGGACAGAAAGTAATTGTAGCGACTTTGGGCACAAAACTCTATGAAGGAGATCAATGCTTTACCATCAAGAAATCTAAACTTCGTGGTGTTGAAAGCTTTGGAATGATTTGTGCTGAAGACGAAATAGGAGTGGGCAATAGCCATGATGGCATTATCGTGCTTCCAGCTGATACACCTGTGGGAATGAAAGCTGCAGAGTATTACGGACTAGAGAGTGACTACGTAATAGAAGTAGATATTACACCTAATCGCGCGGATGCTTGTTCACATTATGGTGTAGCCCGTGATCTCTATGCATGGCTCATTCGTAATGGTAAAAAGACTGCGTTGCACAAAATGGATGTTTCGGCATTTAAAGCCGATTCAAACGATCTCAACATTGACATAGAGATACAAAACACTGAGGCTTGTCCTCGCTATTGTGCTGTAACTATTAAAGATTGCAACGTAAAGGAAAGTCCTGAGTGGTTAAAGGAAAAGTTACAGACCATCGGATTACGTCCCATTAATAACATAGTAGATATTACTAACTATGTGATGATGGCATACGGACAACCTCTCCACTGCTTCGATGCAGATATGATAGAGGGTGGAAAGATTGTAGTGAAGACCATGCCAGATGGTACAATGTTTCAGACTCTTGATGGAGTAGAACATACACTATCTGATCGAGATCTCGCGATTTGCAATGAAAAAGAACCCATGTGCATAGCCGGTGTGATGGGTGGACGTGGATCTGGTACCTATGAAACGACCAAGGATGTGCTGCTTGAAAGTGCTTATTTCCATCCCACGTGGATTAGAAAAAGTGCACGTCGACATGGTTTAAGTACAGATGCTTCATTCCGATTTGAGCGTGGTGTTGATCCTGACGGACAAATATATGCTCTTAAGGTAGCAGCCATTTTAGTAAAAGAATTGGCTGGAGGAACAATTGCTATGGGTATCAAAGATGTAGAAGCTCCTGGGCTTGTCAAGTCGTTCGATGTGGAACTTAACTACCAATACGTGCATGACCTCATAGGAAAGACTATTCCCGTGGAGACAATCAAGGAAATTGTAACTTCACTTGAAATGACCATCACTTCCGAAACGGAAGAAGGCCTTTCGCTAAAGGTGCCTGCCTATCGTGTAGATGTTCAGCGTCCATGTGATGTTGTGGAGGATATTCTGCGTATATATGGATATAATAATGTGGAGATTCCTACAGCTGTAAAGTCAAGTCTTACGATAAAGGGTGATGTAGATCGTGCTAACAAACTAGAAAACATCATCGCTGAGCAATTGGTAGGTGAGGGATTTCACGAAATTCTTAACAACTCTCTCACCAAGGAAGCGTACTATAAAGATTTGAAGACCTATGCTGCTGATAATCTTGTACGCTTGATAAATCCTTTGAGTTCAGACCTTAATGTAATGCGTCAGTCCTTGATATTTGGTGGATTGGAAAGCATCGCTCACAACGTTAATCGAAAGAGCCAAAATCTTCGATTCTTCGAGACGGGTAATTGTTACTATTACAATTCCTCAAAGCATACTGCAGACCATACCCTTGCTGCATACAGCCAATCCCACTTTATAGGTTTGTGGCTTACTGGTAAACGTGTAGAGGGATCTTGGGCTCACGCAGATGAGAACTCGTCTGTATACGAGCTCAAAGCTTACGTCTGCAATATCTTGAAGCGTTTGGGATGTGAACTCGGCGGTATGAAGATTGTAGCTGGAGAAAATGACATTTTCGCTAAAAGTCTTGCTATAACCGATCGTAACGGACAGGTTATGGTAGAACTTGGCCTCGTATCAAAGGCTTTAACTGCCATGCATGATATTGAGCAGGAAGTTTATTATGCCGAGATCAATTGGACCATGCTTATGAAGCGCATTAAGAAGAATGTGGTTTCATTTAAGGAAATATCTAAATTCCCCATTGTAAAGCGAGATCTCGCATTGCTCGTCGACAAGAGTGTAGAGTTTGCCCAGATTGAGCAAATTGCATATGCTTCTGAAAAGAAACTACTCAAGAGTGTTGAGCTCTTTGACGTGTATGAGGGTAAAAATCTCGAAGCTGGAAAGAAAAGCTACGCTGTAAATTTTGTACTTCAAGATGAGAATAAGACAATGAATGATAAGCAGACTGATGCTATCATGAATAAGATTATCCTCAATCTGCAAAAGCAGTTAGGTGCTTCACTCCGCTAATTATAATTGCTGATGCTCTTATGAATAATATGTGCAATATGGCGTATATTCTTGTAGGGCTGATGCAAAAAACAGATAAGAAATATAACAAACAAATAAAAATAAAATCCCATGGGAAGAGCTTTTGAATACAGAAAAGCCACGAAATTGAAACGTTGGGGTCATATGGCCCGTACATTTACAAAGTTGGGTAAACAAATTGCTGTAGCTGTAAAGGCTGGTGGTCCTGAGCCCGAAAATAACCCAACTCTTCGTGCTATCATTGCTACGTGTAAGCGCGAGAATATGCCTAAAGACAACATAGAGCGTGCAATTAAAAACGCGTGTGGCAAAGATCAAAGCGACTACAAAACAATGACCTATGAGGGCTATGGTCCTCACGGTGTTGCTATATTTGTAGATACGCTTACAGATAATGCAACTCGTACTGTTGGCGACGTTCGTTCGGTCTTCAATAAATTCAATGGCAACCTCGGTACTATGGGTTCGCTCGCTTATCTTTTTGACCATAAGGCCGTTTTCACTTTCAAGAAGAAAGAAGGCCTTGATATGGATGAAATGATTCTTGACCTTATCGATTATGGTGTAGAAGACGAATTCGATGAAGATGAAGAAGAAGGTAGCGTAACCATATATGGTGATCCTAAGTGCTTTAGCCAAATTCAAAAGCATCTCGAAGAGAATGGTTTCGAAGTTTTGGCCGCCGAGTTTACTTATATTCCAAATGATTTGAAAGAAGTAACTCCGGAAGAGCGTGAAAGCATTGACAAAATGGTTGAACGTCTCGAAGAATTCGACGATGTACAAACAGTCTACACTAACATGAAGCCTACTGAAGATTGATGCTCTTTTAGTACTCAATTGAGAGCTTTCAATAGAGAGAATATATGAGGGGAAAGTTTGTTAGGATTGCCAATCTTAGCAAAACTTCCCCTCTTTCAATGAATTACTCTTTTCTCTTCAGTCAAGCATACATATTTAATGATGTAAGAGGAGGATTATGAGAGAAATGGTTTATTTACGATAGATTCTTTTACTTAGTACATGAAACATTTAGACTACATTCCACAAGGCGTTTGTTCCAGATGTATACATTTGGACTTGAGTGATGATGGACGTATAGAATCAGCAACATTTGAAGGTGGCTGTCATGGTAATCTGCAAGGTATAGCTGCACTTATTAAGGATATGCCTAAAGAAGAGGTTATAAAACGGCTCAAGGGCATACGCTGTGGAAACAAAAGCACATCATGTCCTGATCAACTGGCAAAAGCGTTACAATCGGTAGATTAAATACATAAAATAATTCGTACGAGTAAGCTAAATTCTTCGTGGTCAGTTTATGATGATTTGGTGGTGTATGCAGATCTAAGATTAAGTAAATCTAAAGAGCTTAGATATCTTGATTAATGAAAGCGTAAAGTACTTTATTATTTATACTCATGAGGTCCTACTTGTGTCTCATATACAATCGTCTTTTTAGATTGTGAATAATAAACGTATTTAAAGGTGACATCCTCATCCTTTACGCTTTTGTAGACAATGTCATTAGCTGTACGTTGAACAAGTATATGATGGAGTAGGGGAGTCTGATCCTTAAGTACTCTTTCGTTTGCATGATTCACACTATAATAATGTGTAAGCGTATGAGATGCAGGTGAGTAGACAAGACTATCGAGCATAGTTCCTTCTTCTACTTCTTGCGGGCATTGTTTCTCTGTAAACTCCCGTGCTTCTCGCTGAAGACTTTTATCGAAGTTTTCTTGGCATGAACAGAATAAAGTCATCAATACAAAAGCTACCAATATTAAATTTGTTCGATACATTCTTAGATTTATTTAGGAATCTTCCCTTGAGATATTCTAATGATATTTGTTATGGATTGATACTGCAAAAATAGGGAATTCATTTGAAAAGATGGATAATAGATTAAAGATAAAATTGTCGGATGACGACCTTAATGCGCGCATTGAGCGTGCATGCCAATATTTCAAAGATGGATACAACTGCTCTCAAAGCGTAGTAGCTGCTTTCGCTGATTTATATGGTTTTACTCACGAACAATCTCTGCTTATGTCAGCATCATTTGGTGGTGGTATAGGTAGAATGCGGCAGACTTGTGGCACGGCTTGCGGAATGTTCTTGCTCGTCGGTCTTGATTGTGGTACAACAGATGGAAGTGATAGGGTAGGGAAAAGCCATAATTATGCACAGGTACAGCGTCTAGCTGAACAATTTAAATCACAAACAGGTAGCCTGATCTGTGCAGAACTTCTCGGCCTTAAAAATCCTAAGATTACCTCACAAGCAGAAGAACGCACAACTGAATACTACCAAAAGCGTCCTTGCCCATTGATGGTAAGAACTGCAGCTACCATCTTTGCAAATTATCTGAGAGAAAAATATGGGTAGCTACTGGCCTTGTAAATAATAGAGCGATTGATGCCTTAATGTAAAAGATTATCATATGAAAATATTACTATTAGGAGAATTTAGCAATGTACATGCAACATTGGCAAAAGGACTCCGAAATTTGGGACATGAAGTTACAGTAGCTTCAGATGGCGATGGGTGGAAAGATTATCCACGTGACATCGATTTGAAAAGGAAATCGTTGAATCGCATGGATAGCATAAAGTATTGGCTTAAAGTAAAAGATTCTTTCCTTCGCTTCAGAGGTTATGATATTGTACAGATCATAAACCCCGTGTTCCTCGACTTTAAGGCAGAAAGGATCATGCCCTATTTCCGATATCTCAAAAAGCACAATAAGCGTGTTGTTATGGGAGCATTTGGCATGGATTATTACTATGTAATCGGTTGTCTTGATAAACAGACTTTTCGTTATAGCGATTTCAATATTGGTAATGTAGAGAGAATTAATTATGATAATGACCAATTTAAGGAGGAATGGCTTGACGGTAGTAAAGGAGTACTGAATAAAATAATAGCTGATGAATGCGATGCAATTGTAACGGGGCTCTATGAATATGACGCTTGTTACCGAAAGTATTACAAAGGAAATGCAGTTGTTAGATTCATTCCATTCCCAATTGTAACGGGCAATACGGACTCACATCGTGAGAAGAGACACTATAAACTTAACAGTCCTTTGAAAATATTTATTGGCATTCAAAGTAAACGATCCGAATATAAGGGAACTGATATCTTGCTTTGTGCTGCACAGCGGGTAAAAAATGATTATCCTAATGAATGCACGCTCCAGATTGCCGAAGACGTTCCTTTTGAAGATTATAAGGAAATGCTTGATAGTTCGGATGTTATTCTTGACCAACTTTATTCCTATACGCCAGCCATGAATGCACTTGAGGCTATGGCACGTGGAACAGTTGTCGTTGGCGGTGCTGAACTCGAAAATTACACAATCCTCAATGAGTATCAACTCCGGCCGATAATCAACGTACAGCCTAACAGATATAGTGCGTATCATGCCATTAGAGACTTGGTGGTGAATCGTAACGAACTTATACCATTACTACAAGAAGAAGGCTATCTATACATTAGCAAGCATCATGACTATTTGAAAGTTGCGCGTAAATACGAACAACTATATACCCAGATATTATAACAATGGATTTTCTCTCAGATGCATTGGTTACCCGACTACGCTATAGCTATTAATACGGGCTTATCGGTGTTATGTTTAATAGAATGTAGATAGATGGTCATGTTCGTGTTGAGTGAGTATATCGTGTTCGTCAGCTAACCTATTATGCTATTCTCAATGCTATTTCCATCAATATTAGAAACTTCTAAAATCAAAAACTTGAAATGATAGACAGAGCGACCATACAACGTGTAATGGATGCTACAGATATAGTCGACGTAGTAAAGGATTTTGTGACTTTGCGTAAAAATGGCGCAAACTATAAAGGGCTTTGTCCATTTCACAATGAGAGAACTCCCTCTTTCAGCGTTTCACCATCTAGACAACTTTGCAAGTGCTTCTCTTGTGGAAAAGGAGGAAATGCTGTTCATTTCCTAATGGAATTGGAGCACATGACCTATCCGGAGGCTATCAAATGGCTTGCTAAGAAGTATGGCATAGAAGTAAAGGAAAAAGAATTGACTGATGAGGAACGCTTGCAGCAAAGCGAGCGCGAAAGTATGTTCGTGCTTAATGAATGGGCCAATCAGTACTTTCAAAATATCCTTCATAATAATGTCGATGGTGTTGCTATCGGAATGGCTTATTTTAGATCGCGTGGATTTCGTGACGATATAATAAAGAAATTTTCTTTAGGCTATTCTCTTGAGGAAAGGGATGCTTTTGCTAAGGCAGCCATATCACATGGCTTTAATAAGGAGTACTTGTTAAAAACGGGACTTTGCTACAAGACTGATGACGGACGATTGCTTGACCGATACCATGGCCGTGTTATATTTCCTGTGCTCACTGTTTCGGGAAAAGTTGTAGCTTTTGGTGGGCGTATACTTAATACGGAAAAGGTTAAGAACGTAGGTAAGTACGTAAACTCTCCAGAAAGCGAGATTTATAGCAAAAGTCATGAACTTTATGGGCTTTTCCAAGCTAAAGCTGCTATTGTGCGCCACGATCGTTGTTTCCTCGTAGAGGGATATACAGATGTGATTTCTATGCATCAAAGTGGTGTTGAGAATGTTGTAGCTTCCTCTGGTACTTCCTTGACAGAAGGACAAATTCGACTTCTTCACCGATTTACGGAAAATATTACAGTACTCTATGATGGTGATGCTGCGGGCATTAAGGCAAGTCTACGTGGTATAGATATGCTTTTAGCTGAGGGTATGAATATTAAAGTCTTGCTCTTGCCAGATGGCGATGATCCTGATAGTTTTGCGAGAAAGCATAAAGCCTCTGAATTTCAAGACTATATAGAAAAGCATCAAGTAGATTTCATTAAGTTTAAGACAAATCTTTTGCTCAAAGATGCAGCACAGGATCCAATTAAGCGTGCGGAATTAATTACGAATGTAGTACGTAGCATTTCGGTCATTCCAAGTGAAGTGCTTCGTCAGATGTACGTACATGAATGCGCAGCTTCTTTGTCTGTTAGCGAAGAGTTGATAGTAAATGAGATCAATAAGTTGCATCGAGAACAGCATGCAAAATCTGCAGACAATGGCCAAAATAGCAAGGACGAGAAGGAAAAAGCTGAAACTCAAGCACTTTCTGCAAGGATGCAGCAAAGTATTGAAAGCGTAGAAGAGAAAATGCTTGTCACATTGCTGATTCGTTATGCGAATTTGCCTATAAGATCCAATGCTACTCTGAACAAAGATATTTCATCTGCTGAGTACGATTCTGCAGATGAATATGTCACAGTGGCAGAGTATATATCTCAGGAATTAGAAGCTGATGGTCTTGCTTTTCAAAACGAAATCTATAAAAGGGTATTACAAGAAAGCTTATCTCATTGCGTTGAAAAAGAATGGTCTCCCCTATCCTATTTTTCAGCACATCCAGATGAAGCTATCAGCAGATTAGCAGCTGAAGTGGGTCAAGACGATTTTGTGCTAAGTAGTTCGCAAAAGAAACAATATGTAGAAGATAAGGATAAGTTAGACGAGATTGTGCCTCGCATTATCCAAGACTACAAACATTCGATCATACGCGATTATTTGAAAAGTCTTTTAGCTGAGATGCGTAACCCCCAGTATGCCAATGATCCCGAAAAGATGAAAGGCTTGATGAGTAAATATATGGAGGTAAGTCAGATAGAACGCAATCTTGCTAAAATATTGGGAGATCGTGTAATCTTGAAATACACTCCTTCAGGAAAGCCTTAAAGTACAAAGGAGTCAAGAATTGTATTTCTTGACTCCTTTTAGTACGCTCGGCATGAGCATTATCTAACGGGTGCAAGTCCCGAGTAAGCC
>CALEKA010000002.1 GCA_937898715.1 uncultured Prevotella sp. | reverse complement strand
GATGGACTTTGGCTTATTTGTTTCTACAATACGGCTTGTATGGGATGCTTACCTTTTAGCAAGGATTGATTCGTCGCTATTACAATGCAAATTCTGTGCGTTCTTCTTTACAATCGAAAGTTGGGCTACTGCATACTTCCACCTACGATATCGAGCAGTTCTGATGTGATGGCTTGCTGACGTGTCTTGTTGTATGTCAAGGTCAGTTCGCGTAGCAGATCATCAGCATTGTCGGTTGCTGCTTGCATGGCGATAACTCGCGCTGCATGTTCACTTGCAAGACTGTCAAGCAGGGCTGTGAAGAGCTTTAGGTGAAGTGATTTGGGAATCAATTCTGCAATGACCTCTTCTTTTGAGGGCTCTGCAATGAAATCAATCGCTTGCTTGCTTTCTTCCTGTCCATTGCTGGTTGAGGTGTCCAATTCAATTGGGAGGAAAGTTTCCTCAGTAAGGATTTGCGAACCTGCGCTCTTGAAGTGATGATAAATAAGCTCAGCCTTGTCAATCTGTTCGGTAGTATACAAATCCATGATTTCGGCTGCAATGGCTGAAGCTTTTTCGTAGGAAGGATGATCCAATAGGGTAGAGTAGTCTGTAGGATTGTCATATCCCGCTTTGGCTACAGCATCGGCAGCTTTCTTTCCTAAAGCATAAACCTTGGTAACTTCGATTCCTTCTTTCTTGTAGTTGTCCAACTTATGGTTGAAAGCTTTTACTACATTGGCATTGAATGCGCCGCATAGAGAGGAGTTGGATGTGTATACAACGATAGCTACTCGTTTTACATCGCGTGAACCTGCATACGGGCTTTCAACGCTTCCTTCCATGCTGGCTACAAAAGTAGACATGATGTGAGAGAGCTGATGCTCGTAAGGTCGCATGCTTTCAATGGCCTGTTGTGCGTGGTGAAGTTTAGAAGACGCAACCATCTTCATGGCACTCGTAATCTTTCGAGTGCTGTTCACCGATGCAATTCGCGTTTTAACTTCTTTGAGTGAGGCCATAATGATTATGCTTTATATTGTCCAGCTACGTCGGCAGCTACTTTTTCGATGTTCTGGCAAACTTCCTCTGTAAGTTTTCCTTCAGCTAATTCTTTCAGCACGCTATCTGCATACTGCGAACGAATCACTTGAAGGAAGGTATCTTGGAAATCTCGAACCTTATCAAGAGGAACGTCTTTGAGCAAACCATGTGTACCGCAATAGAGAATAGCTACTTGCTCTGCTACAGGCATAGGGCTATACTGAGCTTGAATCAGCAACTGGTTGTTCTTACGTCCACGATCAATGGTCATGGCTGTTACGGGATCCATATCGGAAGAGAACTTGGCAAATGCTTCCAATTCACGATACTGAGCCTGGTCTATCTTCAGCGTACCAGCCACTTTCTTCATACTCTTAATCTGTGCGGCACCACCTACACGGCTAACTGAGATACCTACATCGATGGCGGGACGGAAACCTTGGTTGAACAAGTTGGTGTCCAAATAAATCTGTCCATCGGTGATAGAGATTACATTGGTAGGAATGTAAGCAGAAACGTCGCCAGCTTGTGTCTCGATGATAGGCAGAGCCGTCAGTGAGCCACCTCCCTTGACAAGTCCCTTAAGACTTTCGGGAAGATCGTTCATCTTTTCTGCCACTTCCTGCTGATTGTTAATCTTAGCAGCGCGTTCGAGCAGACGAGAGTGGAGATAGAATACATCACCAGGATAGGCTTCACGTCCTGATGGACGGCGAAGAATCAATGAAATCTCACGATAAGCTACGGCTTGCTTAGAAAGGTCGTCGTAGACTACCAATGCATGCATACCTCTATCACGGAAATATTCACCAATGGCAGCGCCTGCAAATGCAGCATAGTATTGCAGAGCAGCCGGTTCGCCTGCTGTAGCACTTACGATGATGCTATAGTCCATCGCACCAGCCTGTTTGAGCGTGTTTACGATGTTGGCTACGGTAGAAGCCTTTTGGCCGATAGCTACGTAGATACAATATACTGGATCGCCTGCAGCAAAGTTGTTCTTCTGATTGATGATTGTGTCGATTGCGATGGCTGTTTTTCCTGTCTGACGGTCGCCGATGATCAACTCACGTTGTCCACGACCGATAGGAATCATAGAGTCGACGCTCTTAAGGCCTGTCTGAAGAGCTTGTGTTACGGGTTGTCTGTAGATGACACCAGGTGCTTTTCGGTCGAGTGGCATCAAGTACTTTTTGCCTTCGATAGCCTTTCCTCCGTCAATAGGATTGCCCAGAGGGTCGATTACGCGGCCAAGCATTTCGTCGCTTACTTCGATGGAGGCGACTTTGCCTGTGCGCTTTACGCTTTGTCCTTCTTTGATCCCTTCAGAAGATCCGAGCAACACAGCACCCACATTATCTTCCTCAAGGTTCATGGCAACGCCCATCACACCGTTTTCAAATTCGATGAGTTCGTTCTCTGTCACGTTGGTAAGTCCGTAGATATGGGCTACGCCATCACCGATAGAGAGAACAACACCCACTTCTTCAAACTTGACATCGGTCTTGATATCTTGAAGTTCGCGCAATAAAACTTCGCTTACTTCGCTGGGTTTTATATTGTTGGACATTTGTTCTTATTAGTTAATGTAATTCTCGTTTAAGTTTAGCAAGTTGCGTGCGAACGCTTGCATCCAAACGATATGTGCCGTATTCCAGGATGAAACCACCTTCGATTTCGGGCTTTTCCTGTACTTTGAAGTCCACTTTGCATTGCGATTTGTCTTCGACCATTTTCTGAAGTCGATTGATAATCTCTGCATCAAGTTGAGTTGGCACCACCAATTTACTGTGAATAATATGTTTGGCTTCACGATAGATGGTGCCATAGGAATGGGCTATGAACAGCATAATGTCGGCACGGGTCTTTTTAATGACGAGTTCGACGAATCGTTTAAGCGATTGCGTTGGTGCGTTTTGTCCACATGCAGCAGTAAGCAAGAGCTTTGCTTTCTGTTCTTCCGAAATCACGGGATTAATCATGGCCATCTGTAACTGCGGTATGGCTAAAAAGTTTTCAGCCATAGTGGCGGTCTCCTGATAGACCTTTTCATCTTCGTGCTTTTCGGTGGCAAAGAGCATAAGAGCTTTTGCATAGCGCATTGATATGATGCCTAAATCCATAAGCGTGCTTTGTTATTCAGATAAGGACAGAGTTAGTGAAGCATGACTGCTATTCCTCATTTATATAAGGAGTATGGTTTAATGCTCGTAAGCAAAATCCTTAAAGAAAAACGATCAATTCTTGCAGACCTCGTCGAGCATCTTCTCAATGAGTTTCTGCTGTTCGTTGTTGTCGGCAAGTTTTTGACGAACCACTTTTTCTGCAATTAAGATAGAAAGATCGGCTACTGTCTGACGAATGTCTCGCAGAGCATTCTCTTTCTCTGTTGCAATCTGTGCTTTTGCATCAAGTATCAGTTTGGAACCTTCAACTTGCGCTTTTTCACGTGCTTCTTTGATTATATTGTCGCCTGTAGCCTTTGCTTGAGTGAGGATTTCAGCCTGTTTGGCAAGTGCTTCTTTGATGATGCGCTCGCTTTCTTGGTTGATTCCCGTCAGCTTTTCGTTGGCTTCATGAGCTTTTTGCAGTGATTCGTCAATATATTTCTTGCGCTCTTCTACCATTTTCGTGATGATAGGAAAACCGAATTTCGCTACCAAGCAGAAAACTATGAGAAAAGCCAACAGCATCCAAAACAGCAGGCCGAAGTCTGGTGTTAGTATGGATGGCAGATTGATAGACTGCATAGTAATGAGTTTATTAAAGTTGCATAAGTTGAGAACCTGTAGGTGTGCAAGATCCGCTTCTTCTCTATGTGACTACATGAGAGGACTTGGCTATGCATGATGTGTAAGCATGCTCATCGTTGCATACTTACAGGTTCGGGTACTTATTAGAGGAAGAGGCAGAGCAGGCAGACGATTACGGCGAAAAGAGCCACACCTTCTACCAAGGCTGCGATGATGATCATGTTTGTACGGATATCACCGGCAGACTCAGGCTGGCGAGCGATAGCCTCCATGGCAGCGCTACCAATGCGACCGATACCAAGACCAGCACCGATGGCAGCAATACCTGCGCCAATACCTACGCCTAACTTTGCAATTCCTGCAGCTTCTAACAATGCGAGTAAGAGAAACATAATGTTTTAAATTTTATGGGTTAATATTTTATTTGCGAATGTAATGTTGCGTGTGCTTATTCGTGTTCAGGATGAGCAAGACCGATAAATACGGCGCTCAACATGGTGAATACGTAAGCTTGGATGAATGCTACCAACAATTCCAGGCAGTTCATGAATATCATCATAATGAAACTTACAAAGGTGAGCGGGCCTCCAATGGCAACTCCCAATTGGCAAGTGATGAAGATGATACATGTAATGGAAAGAATGATGGCGTGGCCACCCATGATGTTGGCAAACAGACGGACCATCAAGGCAAATGGCTTTGTGAAGATGCCAAATAATTCGATGACAGGCATCATCGGTACGGGGCATTTGAGCCATGTGGGTACGGCGGGCCAAAGGATGTCTTTCCAATATTCCTTATTTCCGAACAAGTTGACCAAAAGCATGGTCATGACAGCCAAAATAAACGTGATGTTGATATTGCCTGTAATATTGGCACCGCCGGGGAAGATAGGAATTAGTCCAAGTAAGTTTGTGATAAAGATAAAGAAGAACGCTGTGAGCAAGTAGGGAGCGTACTTCCGATAGTGCTTTTCACCTACAGATGGGCGAATCAGATCGTCAACAATCGACATGACAAACATCTCGACTAAGCCAACAAAGCCCTTAGGAGCCTCGTCGCTTGGCTTACGGCCCTTATACCAACGAGCTGCACCAATGAAGATAGAGGCCATTACGATTACGACTATCCACAATTGAACCACATCTTTTGTAATGCTCAAATCGAGTGGACGAACGTCTTCTCCACCAGCTACGTGTTCATAAATCTTACCATTTTGCTCTTCATTCAGATAGAATCCCTCGTAGCTATGATCGGCGCTTTCTTCAAATCGGGCAGAGCTGAATACATGCCAATCTCCGTTTTGGCTTTTTACAATGACCGGTAGGGGAATGGATATATGGCGTCCGTTCCAAGTTGTGATATGCCATTCGTAAGCATCACTCATGTGTCCTAATACGATCTCTTTTACATCAATACTGCTTCCGCCAGTTGATGCATTGGATGCATTAGCCGTGAGCAGGCTGAAGGAGAATATTAGAACTATAAGCGTTCTTAAGTGATTGATATTAAAGAATCTCATTGCTTCTTTCTAAAGTTATGCTCTACTTTTGCATAGTGGATGATGGTAGTCACCATACTAACAGTATAGAGTGCTAAAAGGTTGAGAGAGAAAGCCAAAAGGTTTTGGCGGTTGGCAATGGCATAAATCACGAGGATGGCTATTGCCAAAAACAGACGAACAACTTTGCAAAGCATGTAGAATCCCGTAATGATGTTGCCACCGCGTCGCATAACGATTTGGTAAACAGCGTGACTAGCTATGCTGAGTGCAAAAAACAGCGTTGCTGTGATTACAAGGAATGGAACTTGTTGCAAAGCTGCTTCCCAACCGCAACATGCGTGAACGCCCAAAAAGAGTAGTACGCACGTGACGGATAGGCTAATTGCTTTCAGCAGAATAGATTCTAAGGTGTATTTTCGTAAGTTGTCCATGTGGGGATAGGGTGTGTTTTCAGTATATAATCAATAGTGAGTAAACATTGACTACAATTCCACACAGATGGCTACAACGTTGTGTGCCACTTCTACAAACCCACCTTTGATAGTCACCTTAAATGGCTCTTTGCCTTCACATTCCACATCTCCATTACTGAGAGTTGAAATGATGGGAGCATGTCTGTTTAATACTTCAAATCTACCTTTTGTGCCTGGCAGTTTTACGCTTTCTGCATCGCCTTCGAAAAGAGTCTTTTCTGGCGAGACTATGGTAACTTTCATGTTGTCAATGATTATGGAGGAGAGGGTAGAATTCTTGCATTGTGCATCTTCGGTTGGAAAATGCAATGCAAGAATTCTACCCTGTGCCTCTATTATGCTTGTGCCATGAGCTTCTTGCCCTTTTCGATGGCTTCATTGATGGTACCTACATTGAGGAATGCCTGTTCGGGCAGGTCGTCAACTTCGCCATCGAGAATCATGTTGAATCCGCGAATCACTTCATCGATGGGAACCATCACACCAGGGACACCTGTGAACTTCTCGGCCACAGTAAATGGTTGACTCAAGAAGCGTTGCACGCGGCGTGCTCTGTTTACAGTCAAGCGATCCTCATCGGAGAGTTCGTCCATGCCTAAGATGGCAATGATGTCTTGTAACTCCTTATATTTCTGCAAGATCTGCTTAACGCGTTGGGCACAATTGTAATGTTCTTCGCCGATTACTTTCGGATCAAGAATTCGTGATGTAGAATCCAAGGGGTCCACAGCGGGATAGATACCAAGCTCTGTAATCTTACGGCTCAGCACTGTGGTAGCATCCAAGTGAGTAAATGTGGTAGCAGGAGCAGGGTCAGTTAAGTCGTCGGCAGGTACATAGACTGCCTGGATGGATGTAATAGAACCATTCTTCGTAGAAGTGATACGTTCTTGCATGGCGCCCATTTCGCTTGCCAATGTAGGCTGATAGCCCACTGCAGAAGGCATACGTCCTAAGAGGGCTGATACTTCAGAGCCGGCTTGTGTAAAACGGAATATGTTGTCAATGAAGAACAATATATCGGATGTCTTACCCTCCTTAGCACCAGCATCACGGAAACTTTCGGCAATAGACAATCCTGAAAGGGCAACAGAAGAACGTGCTCCAGGCGGTTCATTCATCTGACCATAGACAAGTGTGGCTTGGCTCTTGGCTACTTCATTATAGTCGACCTTCGACAGATCCCATTCGCCTTTTTCCATTGACTCTTCAAACTCTTTGCCATAGCGTACAACGCCGCTTTCAATCATTTCGCGCAATAGGTCGTTACCCTCACGAGTACGTTCACCTACACCAGCGAATACGGAGAATCCGTCGTGTCCTTTGGCAATATTATTGATGAGCTCCATGATAAGCACGGTCTTGCCTACACCAGCACCACCAAAGAGGCCAATCTTACCACCCTTAGCGTAAGGTTCGAGAAGGTCGATCACTTTAATGCCTGTGTAGAGCACTTCGCTACTTGTCTTCAGGTCTTCAAACTTAGGTGGTTCGCGGTGGATAGGATAGGTACCTGTAGAACGATCTAATGTCTTTAAGCCATCAATCGAATCGCCTGTAACATTCATCATTCTTCCCTTAATCTGATCACCTGTAGGCATGGATATAGGAGCTCCCGTACGTGTTACTTCCAATCCGCGGCTCAGTCCGTCGGTATTGTCCATTGCTACGGTGCGCACAGTGTCTTCGCCAATGTGTTGCTGCACTTCGATGATAATTTTTCGCCCATCGGGGTGAGTTACTTCGAGTGCTTCGTGGATACGGGGCAACACTTCTTTCGCGTCTTGTCCTTGCGTATCGAACTTGACGTCGATTACCGCACCGATAATCTGCGAGATGATCCCGTGTTTCAAGCTATTTTCACTCATGATATTTTTATATAATAGCTATAAATATGTATGTTTTTGTTTCTTATAGTATGCGCGATGATGTGGCTATTCTATTGCCGGATGGTCATATCAAGGTGCACAGAAGCAATTTTAGGGGATTCCTCGAAATCTCCTTCTCGCTTCGTTTTCGGTCGCAAAATTAATCTTTTTGCTTAAACGAACAATACGTTATTTGCTTTTATTTCTTCAACGATTGCGTTCTTTTGTTAAAAAACGGCATTTTGGAATACTTCTGAGGGAAAATGTAAAGATTATTTGTCAATCTGATTATAGCTATGTAATATATGTTTATTAGGAGAGTTCGAAAGTTCTTTCGACGTTTGATTATTCTTCTGTGAGAGCGCCTGCTTTGAGCAGTGCATGCCATAGGTGGTATCGATAATCAGGATTGAGTTTCTGCAGTTCATTTGTTACTTGCTGAATGCTTGTGCGATTGGACGTTCCGTCAAAAGGACATACTTTATCAACGGGCTGATATGCCTGTAGCTTCGCCCACTCCTTAAGATCGGCTTCTTGACAATAAGCCAATGGACGAATGATAGTCATCTTGAATTTGTGCATGCTAATGCGCACGGGCATGGTTGAGAAACTTCCGTTGAAAGTCATGTTCATGAGAGCAGTGCGCAGAATGTCATCTTGGTGATGCCCTAATGCAATCTTGTTGCAGCCAAGGGCTTGTGCTTGGCTGAAAAGTACTTTTCTTCTATTCCATGAACACAAGAAGCAGGGTGTCCGCTTGGGATTCCGATCAGGTTCGAAACCAGTTTCTACTAAGTGGAACGGGATGCCCCATCTGTCGGCTTGTGCCTGTAGATAGGAAGCATCAGAAGCATAGTGAATATTGTTCATCCTTACATGTAGCGCTTCTACTTTAAAGTACTGATTACTATGCTTCATTCTCTCTCCGAGAAAGTCGAGAAGAGCAAGAGAATCCTTTCCTCCAGAAAGTCCGATGAGAATGCGGTCATCACGTTCTATCAAGTCGAAGTCTTTGCAGGCATCGCCTATTTGACGCATTAGTCGTTTGTGGAGAATGTATTCGGGTTGTAGTTTCTTCTGATTCATATTATTTCAAAAATACGAAGTATACGGCTGCGACCAAGCAGGCAAATGCTGCTATGTGATTCCAATGTATGGATTCGCTCTTAAACATGATGATTACCATGAAACTAAAGACAACGAGTGAAATTACTTCTTGAATCACTTTAAGTTGGATTAGATTAAATGGTCCTCCGTTGTCAATAAAGCCTATTCGATTAGCAGGCACTTGACAGCAGTATTCAAAGAGGGCTATGCCCCATGAAAACAGTATGACGGCAATGAGCGGCCAGTTTTTGCTAATGCCAGTCTCTTGTAATTTGAGGTGCCCATACCAAGCGAATGTCATAAATACGTTGGAGCAGATGAGCAGCAGAATGGTGTAGATACTTTGCACTTGTATAGTTTGTTGTTTTAATGTGATATAAGTCGACACATGAAACATTATGAATACTACATAATACTTGATATACAATGTAAATTAGCTTGAATCTTGAACTATGTAATGAAGTTGGGTTAGAAACTCCTCCTGTTACAAATGCTGTCTTCTTTTACCTTATGAAATGGTGCTAATTGTGTGTATTGAGCCGGCTTGAATGTAGTTGTATTAATTAAGTGCAAATGTAGCTATAAATTACGAAGTATCGTGTCTTCGTTAGGCGTTTTGTCTTTGTCAACTTGTTAGTCTTTATCTTGGTATTCTAATGATCTTCATCGTTAGGGTCTAATGATCTTCATCGTTAGGGTCTAATGATCTTCATCGTTAGGGTCTAATGATCTTCATCGTTAGAATCTATTAATCTTCATCGTTAGATTAATAGGATCTGAGCCCTTCAGATTGATGGCATTTAGAGTTTGATTTTAGTTGCAAAGGAAGGGTTATAGAAGTCTTTATTCTTGAAAAAGTGCATGGATTTGATAAAAGGTCAATCTTCAGCATTCGCGTATTTTTATCTTCTCCCAATTTCTTCCGAAATAATCGAATCTTAGGCTGCATTTAAACTCTGTTGATATTCAGGCGGTTATATGGTGCTATGATTGTTGAAGCTTATTAGAAAAGGTTTTTTCCGCCCTTTCAGGAGGAGAAAAAGTGCTGAAAGAGAAGTATTTTGTTGCCCAATTAGAATAAATTTGTTGCCCATGCAGTATTTTCTCGGTGAGCATCAAGTTTATTTTACAAGCTCAAATAGTTTTCAGGGCGCTATTGAAAGAACATATCTCCCTCTATATTGGAATTTTCTGTTGTCAAGATTTCTTACGATTTTGCGTGGTAGAAATAAACTAACGTTGTGGGGTGATTGTGGCGCTTAGTTTATTTTGATTCTTAGTACGCGTTGGGGAATTTGTTAACGGGTTGACAAGTTAACAGGTTAATAGGTAAGTTTGTCGAGTACAATCGTTCTCGTTTTTAACGAAACAAGTAGTCTAAAAGCTATTTACTTGTTAACTTGTCAACTTGTTTACCCGTTAACCAAGAATTCCGCCAACGGGTTCTTAGTATGAGAATGAGAACATGCTAAATACACAATAGCGGTCATGGTGAATAAATAGACTTTTATTCAACCGATGACCGCTATTGTTTTTTTTAGATACGTGTGACTATTTTTGCCTCGTATGGGAGTTGTTAGCGGGGAATATTTAGCTGTTTACTCCTCGCATTCGCCCAATCTGTGAGAAATACGCATGGCGCAGAAGTTAGGACCACACATGGTGCAGAATTCGCCATTCTCATAGTGAGCGTCTTTGTAGTACTTCGTAGCGAGTTCAGGGTCAAGGCTCAGATTGAACTGATCTTTCCATCTGAATTCGTAGCGAGCTTTTGAGAGAGCATCGTCACGCACTTGTGCTCCGGGGTGCCCTTTCGCTAAATCGGCAGCATGAGCCGCAATCTTGTAGGTAACAACACCTGTGCGTACGTCGTCTTTGTTGGGTAATGCCAAGTGTTCTTTCGGAGTAACGTAGCAGAGCATGGCTGTACCCAGTGCACCGATGATTGAAGCACCGATGGCAGAGGTAATGTGGTCGTAGCCAGGAGCAATATCCGTCACGAGAGGACCAAGTGTGTAGAAAGGAGCGTTGTGGCACTTTTCTATCTGACGTTGCATGTTTTCGGGAATCTTGTGCATGGGTACGTGGCCAGGACCTTCGATAAATGCTTGTACACCTTTGGCCCAAGCACGCGTTACGAGTTCGCCCATTGTGTCAAGTTCAGCGAATTGTGCGCGGTCATTGGCGTCGTAGATAGAACCAGGACGCAGACCATCGCCTAAGGAAATAGCAACGTCGTATTGAGCGCAGATGTCGCATATGTCGTCGAAGTGCTCATAGAGGAAGCTCTCTTTATCGTTTTTTATGCACCATTCAGAGATGATGCTTCCACCGCGGCTTACCATGCCCGTCATGCGACCTTGTGAAAGGTGAATGTTCTTGCGACGTATACCGCAGTGGATGGTGAAGTAGTCAACACCTTGTTCGCATTGTTCAATCAATGTATCGCGATAGAGTTCCCATGTAAGGTCTTTAGCCTTGCCATGCACTTTCTCCATGGCTTGATACATAGGTACAGTGCCTACGGGAACAGGGCTATTGCGTACAATCCATTCGCGGGTCTCGTGAATGTTGGCGCCTGTAGAGAGATCCATAATGGTGTCGCCGCCCCACTTGCAGCTCCATACAGCTTTTTCTACTTCTTCTTCAATGGAGGAGGTCGTAGCAGAATTGCCCAAATTGGTATTTATCTTTACCAAGAAATTGCGACCGATAATCATCGGCTCTGCTTCGGGGTGGTTAATATTAGCTGGGATTACGGCACGGCCAGCAGCTACTTCGTCGCGTACGAATTCTGGCGTAATGTGCGTCTCAATGCCCAACTCTTGGCAATTCATGTTTTCACGGATTGCTACATATTCCATCTCAGGAGTGATGATTCCTTGTTTGGCAAGAGCCATCTGCGTGATTCCCTTGCCTTTGATGGCGCGCAAGGGTAGGTGGTGATGGTTGAAGCGAAGACTGTCGAGACTCTTGTCTGCCAATCTCTCGCGGCAGTATTCAGAGCTAAATTCTGACAGACGATCTACGCCACCACGCTTTAGTATCCATTCTTCACGTAGGCGAGGAAGTCCTTCCTTGAGATTGGGGGTGTAATTGGGATCGGAGTAGGGACCGCTTGTATCGTATACTAATACGGGGGCGTTTTCTGTAAAGTGCTTCTTGCCTTCTTCGTCCTTTGTTACGGTAGGAGTGAGATTGACTTTTCGCATGGCAACGCGAATGTCGGGAAAGATCTGCCCTTGGAGATAAACTTTCTCGCTGCTTGGGTAGTTTATTTTCATGTCGTTGTTCATACTTCGTAAAATGTCTTATTTTGATAAATAGTTGTCTGTTGCGTAAGGGTGTATTAATCAATATAATCAGTCGTCGGCTTGAAGAAATTGCTTCATCATTTCAATGGGGTTGTCTGCACGAAGTATTGCTCCACTTACGGCAATCCCTTGTATGCCCGTTTGAAGGATAGGCATAACGTCGTCCAATTCAATACCGCCTATGGCACAAACGGGGATACGTATTTCTTCTTTCTTCATTTCCTCTACGATGGTGCGATAGCCTTCTAATCCTATAATAGGAGAAAGTTTCTCTTTCGTAGTGGTAAATCGGAAAGGACCACAACCGATGTAGTCGGCGCTACGACGTTTGAGTTGGCGTATATCATCAATGGTGTTGGCTGTTCCGCCGATGATGAAATTATGGCCTAAGACTTCGCGTGCTTCGTTGACTGGCATATCGTTTTTACCAAGGTGTACACCATCAGCTTCGATTTTCTTACATAATTCTACGCGATCATCGAGCACGAAAGTGGCATCTTGGTCGTGACATGCCTTAAGAAGCCGGCGTGCAATGGGTTCGACTTCATCGTCGGTGGCGCCTTTCATGCGCAATTGGATCCATTTGCATCCGCCCTGTAAAGCTAATAGTGCAGACTCTTCGTAACTGATAGAGTCGGTGGTGTGCGTGATAAATTGTATAGGGGCCATTCTTTTCTTTTTGTTGTTTGTGTGTTAATCAAAGATGATGTCAATCTGCAAGGAATAATAAATAGGACTATCCATGAAGAGTGATGCTTATTTCTCAACACATTGCTTGGTAAGTTGTAGGCTCTTTCCTTCGCTGGCATGATCCAGTGCAGGTTCGGAGGGTATGATCTCAGCACGTCCAAAAGAACGTACACCCCTAAGCCTTAAATGGGATAGCAAAAGTACAAATAAAAAGTGCGGAAACAAAAAAACTAAGGGAATAATTTGCGACTTCAGCAGAATAGATATATATTTGCACAGAAAACATGTGAAAGAAGGCACGATATAATATGGCACGTGCTTGACTCATTAAGGCTTAAAACGGACGCTTATGAAACAATTCTTACTCTATACAATTCTCACACTTACTTTCTTCTCTGTCTCTGCTTATGGCCATTCGGCTAAGGTAGAACCTTTGAATGCAGAAGTTCTTTCAGAACCTGTAAGTACAGAACTGGCAGAAGTGAATGAAGAATCTGCTACAATTGCAATAGCCATTCGTGGTAATGCAGTGCAAGTGCACGTTGTCAATGGCCAAGGACAATCCCTGAAGGTATATGACTTGGTGGGTAGACTTAAATATGAGTCTCATGTTGAAAGCAACGATAAAACTTTTCACTTCTCTTTAAGTAAGGGAATCTATTTGATTAATCTTGGGAAGACTACAAGAAGAATCAGCGTTGCTGGTTAAATAAGAGAATAGATAGAGGCGCAGACACGACTTCTTAGTCAATTATCTGCGCCTCTTTCTGTCTCAATAAATATTCTCTCTTTCCCTTTTCGCGAATGTTATAATAATCTCATTGCAATGAATCCTGCACAATATACAGTAGAGTTGTTGAAAGATCCAACAACTCGAAGGGAAGCCTTTGCAGCAATGGTGCTCGACTTATCACCGATGCTATATGGGCAAATTCGAAAAATTGTGCAGTTTCATGACGATGCAGATGATGTACTTCAAAATACATTCATGAAGGCATGGCAAGCATTAGACAACTTTCGTGGTGACAGTCAACTTACTACGTGGCTCTATCGAATAGCGTTGAACGAAAGTCTAACTTTTCTCAAACGCATGCCTACGGACAATTGTAGCCTCGACGACGAAGAAATAGGAGTGGGGAAGACGCTTGAAAGTGATCCTTACTTTGATGGTAGCGAAACGGAATTGCTTTTACAACAAGCTATCGCAACATTACCTGGCAAGCAACGTGTGGTGTTCAATCTTAAGTATTTCGAGGAAATGAAATATGAAGAAATGAGTCAATTGCTTGATACAAGTGTGGGCGCTCTGAAGGCCTCTTATCACCTTGCAGTGAAAAAGATAGAGGAGTTTTTCGAAGAACATGATTAAACCATAGCAATGTACAGTGGTCTAACCCATAAACAGATTACATCTACTATGCACAAATTTGATAGTACTCAACCAGCTTCGCATCACAATCCGTTTGTCGTTCCTAATGGATACTTTGCTGATTTTGCTGCAAAGCTTATGCAGCGAATAGATGAGACAGATGCGCATACTCCACAGATGCGCGTTATGACATGGATACCATGGATAGGCGTAGCGTGTGTAGTGGCTTTGACGCTACTCTTCACGCAGTGGTTGCCCAATTCCAATTCTTCTTCTCAAGTGAAGAGTGAGCAATATGCGGTTCATCAACAAGCCAATGAAGATGCTGTATACGACTATTTGATGATGGCTAATGCCGATAATATGATGCCCTATGAAAGCGATAATTAGTCTGATAAGTATGTTAATATGTGCCAGCGTGCAGTGTATGGCTACTAATGTGAATGGCTCTGCAGAATCAGGACTTGAACAAATGCAACATCATCAGCAAGGTCCGAGAAAAGGCACTAACGATTGGAATCCAGAAAAGTTTAGAAAGGACTTGATGGCATACATCTCGCATGAGGCAGGCTTTACTGAGGATGAAGCTCGTCGATTCTTCCCAATATTCTTTGAAATGCACGAGAGTCAACGAAATATTGAGCGTCAGAAAGGACGCGCATTGTCTAAGGCTGCACAACAGAATATGAACGATAGAGATTGTCAGCGTGTGCTTAACGAGATGGATCAACTTGATAAAAAGTGGATGCGCATGAAGGCACAATACAATAGTCGATTGAGACAAATCGTAGGAGCACGCAAGATGGTGAAAGCCATTGATGCGGATCGCCGATTTGGACGCCGCATGTTTAAACAGTTGACCAAATAATACTCCTATATTATATATAATATGAATGCAACAGACAATCCACAATTGGCGTTGGCGCGTCAGATTGTGGAGAGTACGGATACACATCTTTTCTTAACAGGAAAAGCCGGCACGGGAAAAACTACTTTCCTGCGTCGGCTTCGTTCGGATTTACCCAAACGCATGGTTGTGCTTGCACCGACGGGTATCGCAGCTATCAATGCCGAGGGGATGACTATTCATTCTTTCTTTCAGCTCCCCTTCGCCCCCTTCGTACCAGGCGGAAATTATCAGCAAGACAAGAAGTATAGTATACGTAAAGAAAAACTGAAGTTGATTCGCAGTCTCGATCTCTTGGTGATAGATGAGATAAGTATGGTACGTGCTGATCTGCTGGACGCTGTAGATGATATGCTACGCAAGATACGTCACAATCAGCAGCCATTTGGTGGGGTGCAGCTTCTGCTTATAGGAGACCTTCAGCAACTTTCACCCGTAGTGAAAGATGAAGAATGGACGATGCTCAGCCAATATTACGAAACACCATTTTTCTTCAGCAGTCTGGCACTGAAGCGAAGCAACTTCGTCACGGTAGAGTTGGAGAAAGTATATCGGCAGAGTGATGAGGCTTTTATTTCTCTTCTCAACAGCATTCGTGAGGGAAGAGCTGATGCACAGGTCCTTCAGAGATTGAACCAACGATATGTACCTGGCTTTAAGGCTGATAAATCAGAGGGCTATGTGCAATTGGTCACTCACAATTGGCAGGCTCATAAGATTAATAATGAAGAACTGGAAGCTCTTGATGGAGAGTCGCGCACTTATAGCGCAAAGGTCGATGGTAAATTCCCAGAATATTCTTATCCTACAGATGAAGAGCTGACGCTGAAGCCTGGTGCACAGGTGATGTTTGTCAAGAATGATTCGGAAAAGCGATTCTTCAATGGTATGATTGGCGAAGTGACCAGCCTTTCGCGTGATGGGTTTGAAGTGCGTCCCAAAGATAAACCTGATACGCTGATTAGTGTAAAACCTGAAGAGTGGACCAATACGCGCTATGGACTTGATGAAAAGACGAAAGAGATAAAGGAATTCGTTGACGGCACCTTTACACAGTATCCAGTGAAGTTGGCATGGGCCATTACGATTCATAAAAGTCAGGGCTTGACATTTGATCGAGTCATGATTGACGCATCGGGAGCATTTGCTCACGGACAGACCTATGTGGCGCTAAGTAGATGCCGTACGCTGGAAGGAATCGTGCTCACTTCCACGATTTCGCCATCGGCTGTCATTGCCGATCAGAATATAGAAAAGTTTAATGAACGTATGCGCAGCAGTAGAGTAGATGGTGAGCAACTTTCTGCTATGAAGCATTCGTTTGAACTGCATTTACTCACGGATCTGTTTAATTTCGAACGAGAACGTATAGCCCTTTCGAGCATTACAGAGTTGATACGTCGTCATCTCTCAGGACTTTATGGACAGACACTGAAAGAGTTTGATGCTCGCTTGCGTATGTTCGATTTGGAGGTCATGAACGTTTCGGGATCTTTCCATTCGCAATATTCGCGTATGCTGAACCAGTCGGAAGCGGCTTCAGATAATGAGGCATTGCAAGAGCGATTAAAGAAAGGTGCAGAGTATTTCTCGGCAAAATTGGATGAACTGAACCGGTGGGTAGCTTTGCATCAGTTGGAGTCGGACAATGCGGCAGTAGAGAAACAACTTAAGACAGCATTCTCGGATTGGAAAGAATCTGCGACATCTCATCTGAAATTGCTGCACTTCATAAGCTATGAAGGATTTAAGGCAACGCAATTTCTCAATTATCGTGCGAAAGTGTTGCTTGAAGCGGACGACAAGACAGGCTCAGCAAAGTCACGCAAGCAAAAGGCAAATAATGCCAGTAAGAAACAGATGGAAGACAAGTATGTAGTTCCATCTGAAGTGAAAGACGCAACCTTATACAATAAGTTGCAAACTTGGCGAAGGGAAAAAGCCACCGAGCGTAAGTTGCCTGCTTATACCATACTAAGTACCAAAGCTCTAATGACTATGGCAAACCATGCGCCTACGACAGTAGAAGAGCTTAAGAAAGTACCCTATTTTGGTGCTAAAGGCTTGGAAAGCTATGGTGCAGAGCTACTCGAACTGATATCTACTTATAAAAAAGGAAAGACAAAGGAAGAATGATGCATTGAGCAAAATGTACAATTGATTTTGTGGGCGACGCATTCTCGCGTTCTGCAGATCCTGTATAAAGCGTGCTAAGGGTAATATAGCTTTGCTGCTTGCTATTTCTTAGTTACAATTTTAATATGCGGTTCTGTCGATGAGAGAGTACGTTGCCCACAAGCCTAATATAGAACATAAATAGAGAATGCTCCTACGTTGAGAAATAACAGACTGTAGATTCCTCATTTACACCCGAAGCTTTTTGGTTATAAGCGTGCATTTTATAGCGCAATTCTGTGCAATATTCTGGGGAACTTCTTATCTTTGTACTATCGGAACTACTGATAAATGATAAAAAGCAAGCGTTGATCTAATTTAAACCCTAAAAACTATGAAAGGAAAAGTGCAAAAGGACATCGCGTCCATACTATGGCTCATTGTTTTGTTGGCTATAGTTACGTCGAGGCCAATGGCTTTGTGTGCTCAGAAAGTGAAAACATTTACAGATTTTTCTGTTCAGCAAGAGCAGGATGAATCGGGAGAAGCTACGCTCATCCCTACCGTGCCTTATCTTACCAATAATACACGTTACAAAGTGATATCAAGTATCTATTCTGACGTGTTGTACAATGTAAGCGAGGGTGCGTTCTGCTTGGTCGACAATGGCAATCTTACTGTGTGGACGGTAGATGGAGAATATCTCTTTGGTCCGGAATGGAAAGTTTTCGGATCGAGCGGAAACAATAACATGCTCTTTGATAATGGCGCACTCATAGCCAAATCTATAAAGAAGAACAATCTTGGAAAAGAGTTTTACTCCATTCTCTACAAGAACGGATCGGTGAAGGATCTCGACCCATCGTGGGAACCGCAGTCGGGCTTCATTGATGGCCTTGCCGCTGTAGTCAAAAAGCAGGGGTATCGCGAACTGGGTAGCTTCTTTATTAATACTCAGGGAGAACAGATGGCTTCGCCTAGTAATCTCGTCTTTGGCTATGGTATAGAATCAAAACCTCGTAAGTTGAAATGCGGCCTGCGCGCTTTTCAAGTGAGAGGACATAAGTGGGGCTTTATGGATGAGAATTGTAAAGTCGTAATCCAGCCGCAATGGGATAAAGTGCGCGATTTTAGCGAGGACTATGCGTGGACTTTTACAAGACCCGCTAATGGCGGAGATTATACTGCAACGCTTATTGACAAGACGGGTAAGGTTGTTCGAACGGTTTCAGTGCCTTCTACTGAATTGGATCTAAGTGAGACTTACGTGATTGGCGACGTGTGTGAAGGCAAGTATTATGTATATTCAGGTGATAGCGATCCCAAGACCACTTATTATGATTTGAAGGGTAATGTATTGGCAGAGTCGTATGGCGGAACTTCCTTCTATGATGGACATGCTTTGGTGCGCGGTGTAAATGATTATAATGAAAGAATATTGACTGTTGATGATAACTTTAATATCACGGACAGTTATCCTACCTATAGTAGTGAGGGACATGCTATTCATGCGGAAGAACTATGGGCTTCTAATCCGTTTGAAACATTTGGCTTGCATACGATCCATTCTGGCACAACGGTTATTGATAGCAGAGGACGCTTAGTACTGAAAGAATTGGCATACCCTTGGCCGTATGGTCATATTAGGGGATTTAGCCAACCGAGCAAGGATGGTTATATCGTAGCAAAAAATATTTCAATCGATGATAAGCAATACATAGCTCTTATTAATTATACGGGTGAAATCGCTTGGCTCTTTAGCCAAGAATGTTTCACTGTGGATGACTTGAAGGGCTTCTTGAAATCTGACGATTTTGACAAAAACAAGGCCGTTGTAGAGTGTGGACCAACTCGTCAACAGCCTAAAGGTCCGAAAACTCGTACATCGCGTGATTACAAAGTAAAGATAGTGTGTATACCTCAAGAGGGAGGTACGGCTGAAGTCTCTGGTAGCACACCAATTAAATATGGTGATAGAGTGTCTATTAAGCCTTCACCCAATAGTGGATGGGTCGCTACAAGCATCAAGGTAGAAGATGTTGAGAGAGGATTGGAAAAATTCTCTGTGACGGACGATGTAACGGCTACTGTTACTTTCCAGAAGAGTCCTGTTATCGAGAAGGTGGAAAATACGAATACCTACCAAGGTAATATAAAGATGAAGATATCGGGCAATCAAACGTTCGAAGTACCTCTTTATGCGCAAATGAGTAAAAATAAAGATATTGCCAGTCCTTTTGGACAGAACACCTATGGCTATCTGGCAGTTATGCTCGATCCAACCACGCGGTATACGAGCAATACGCTTTCCGTAAATGTATTCTACCCACCGATGAAGATTGTAGGAATTCAGCGAGAGGGTGGTAAGCAATATCTGGTGGCAGATGCCGGTTCTGCAATGTATCACAACCTGCGTGTGACGACGGATGATTCAAAAGCTAATCTCTGGTTTACGCTCATGCTGATGATGGATGGATTTGAGTCTGGAAGCGTTGTCCCACGTCGTTATCGGATTGAGATGACACAGCTAAACGAAAACACTGGAGAGTGTACTTTGGGCAACTTGCAAGTGTTCTCCCCGACCAAAGGATGGGTAAAAGGCCAAGACAAGTCGATTGTGGTGCATACAGCAAGTAAATATCCCATGCTGAGTGGCGGAGCACATGACTTAGGACTTCCATCTGATTTCTTTAGTGGATGTGTGCTTAAAATGGCCCAAAGTCGTGACGATGTACGTTGGTTCCCTCCCCTTGAATGGGCAAAGAGTCAAAAAGACTATGATAAGAAAGTGGAAACACTGAAGCAAACTTACCTCAACTTTATGACAGACTGCGAAAGGCTGTTTGGAAACTAACTTGAAACTTACAATGAATCCTTAAGAAAGAATAGGGCAGAATCAGATCGATTCTTTTGCTCATACCCTTTTATTATGAATACGCGTTGGCGGAATTCTTAGTTTGCGTTTTGTACGTTAATCAAGAATGTCGCTAACGCGTAGATTTTATGTTAAGTGTTGCATAGGCTTATATTGTGTCAGTACTTCACTTGAAGAATTGAGTTGTAGAATAATTCTATAACTTCTATATCTATGCTTCTTGGCCCCTTTGAGCATGAAATACACATTTTATAATAGAATGGAATCAAAATCAAAATTTTTAGGTCCACTCTAATAAGAATAGAAGAGAACGGCACCGAAATAGCACACAAAGAAGATGGATATGTGTGTAGAATTAAAAAAATACCACGGAAAGTCCAATATTCTTCAGATAAAAACGTTGAATCGTTTGGTAGTTTGCTTGGAATTGTATACCTTTGCGTTCGCAAACAAGGAAGGATGCTTCCTGTTGCGTAATAAGAATGCCGAAATGGCTCAGTTGGTAGAGCAATTCATTCGTAATGAATAGGTCGCGGGTTCGAGTCCCGCTTTCGGCTCAGAAGTGTAAGAGTGTTATAAATCATTCTTACACTTTTTTTGTATGCAAACGTACAAGCCTTATTCATGTGAAGAGATGGAATTGTAGTAATCCAATAGAGGATCTCCATGTAAAGTTCTGGAAGAATAATACAGTTTAAGGCAAACTTATCACGAAAATCACTTGAAAAAAGCATGATGAAGCAAGAAAATGCACGAAAAAGCCCGTTTTTTAACATTTAATTTTGCGATTGTCGCGCTCTGTCACATTTTAACTATTCCTTTGCAGGCAAATAAAGAACAATACAAACAATAAAACTCTTTGAGCTATGCAAAAGAATGAAATCCTTCTCGAGAAACAAACTTATAAATTCTCAATCCTTGATATCTTGTCGTTGAGTATGTTGACACGTCTTTTGGGACAGTCACGTGCTATGCACGCCATGGCTCGTTTTTACAGTCAATTATTTGAACGACCTTTTTCATCAAAGCAAAGCGTTTATGTATTCTATGCACAGGTTTTGCTTTTGGCTGTGCTTTTCCCAGTGACAATGGGCTTAGGGTGGCGTGTGCTATTTATATTCTTGTTCTGTCAAGCATTGAGAAGAAGTGGCCTTATAAGATAACATGCACTGATTGGTGCTATTGGGATAGTGCGTGGCCAATGCGTTATTTAACAAGGTATTGCCTTCTGTGAAATTCTTTGTTGAAAAGTTGGCAGACTACGGTAAATATGATTCTGTACTACTAATCTAACTCAAGTTTTCCTCTAAAGAAAGTTTTCTTTATCTCGTGGGCATGCGATAAGGTATTCACATATTAATTTCTGATTTCTGATTTAGGTCTTGCAATCCAGATTCAGCCTAATCCACGCAAGTTTACAAGGATTCTTTCTATATCCAAAGCTTAAGATACTTATTCTTTTCGACACGAGAAGTAAGAATTTTGCCAATGTATTCTATTTGAACAGTTATAAAGGCTAAGAAAAGATCTGAACCTTCATGTATTGTAAGTAAGAATTATGTAATTGATGACTCATTTCGTTCGATATGAGCATTCATTTCGTTCGATATGAGCATTCATTTCGTTCGAGATGAACACTCATTTCGTTCGAAATGAGACAATTAAAAGAGACTCTAAAAGCAATTCGCTGATGTTATTTATAGTACATGATAGTACACTTATTCATGCTATCTCTAAAGAAAGTCTTCTTTATATCGTGGGCATGTGATAAGGTATTGACATCTTAAATTCGGATTTAGGATGATTCAGTCCGCCTATTCTAAATCCGAACTTGAATAATCTAATAAAAATAGGAACGTTAGACTTGACAAACTTTGCTGTTTGCTCGTTAACTTGTCAACCATTTCTGTCATCGCGTAGGGTGGGGTAGGCTACATCTCGGCAATAAAATCGAAAATCTTCGACTTTCGCTTTGTATTGCGCTCGATTTGCACTACCTTTGAATAAGGTAGGCTGCATCTCGGCAATAAAATCGAAAATCTTCGACTTTCGCTTTGTATTGCGCTCGATT
>CALEKA010000001.1 GCA_937898715.1 uncultured Prevotella sp. | reverse complement strand
AAATCGAAAATCTTCGACTTTCGCTTTGTATTGCGCTCGATTTGCACTACCTTTGCAGTCGAAAACCAATGTCTCAAGCGAATGGAACCTTTGAAACATGAGTGTGGCGTGGCAATGGTACGATTGCTGAAGCCGCTCAGTTATTATGAAAAGAAGTATGGCACGTGGATGTATGGCTTGAATAAGCTTTATTTGCTGATGGAAAAGCAGCATAACCGCGGTCAGGAGGGTGCAGGGCTTGCTTGCGTGAAAATGCAGGCTGCTCCAGGTGAGGAATTTATGTTTAGGCAGCGTGGCTTGGGCGGCGGTGCTATTCAAGAGATTTTTGGTAACGTACATAAGGATATTAGCAATTTTTCGAGCGAACAGTTGCATGATGCGGACTTTGCGGCCCGCTACGTGCCGTTTGCTGGCGAAATATATATGGGCCACCTCCGGTATTCTACCACCGGCAAGAGTGGCCTTTCGTATGTCCATCCGTTTCTGCGCCGTAATAATTGGCGTGCAAAGAATCTTTGCATCTGTGCCAATTTTAATATGACGAATGTGTCTGAGATATTTAAGGCTATCGCCGTAAAGGGCCAACATCCTCGTATGGTGTCGGATACGTATCTGCTCCTCGAGCAGCTCGGTCATCGTTTGGATCGTGAAAGCGAACGCTGCTTCGAAGAAGCTAAAGGTAAGGGCCTCGAAAATCTGGATATAACAACTTATATCGAGGATCATATCAACTTAAAGAATGTACTTCAACAGTCTGCTCCTGTGTGGGATGGCGGCTATGTAGTATGTGGTACTACGGGCTCTGGCGAGATGTTTACACTTCGCGATCCTTGGGGCATACGCCCTGCATTCTATTATCGCGACGACGAAGTTGTTGTGGTGGCTTCTGAACGACCTGTGATACAGACAGCGTTCGATTTGGATGCAGATAAAGTGCATGAGTTACTTCCCGGACAGGGTATATTTGTTTCGAAAGCAGGCGACATCCATGTAGAGCGTGTGTTGGAACCTAAGAAGTATGCTGCATGCTCTTTTGAGCGTGTGTACTTTAGTCGTGGTTCTGATGTCGATATTTATCGTGAGCGCAAGGAGCTCGGCCGTACTTTGGTTGAACCTATCCTTAAGGCTGTAAATGGAGAATTAGATAATACCGTGTTGGGCTATATCCCCAATACAGCAGAGGCTGCTTACTATGGCATGCTGCAAGGATTTGATGAATATCTAAATCGTCAAAAGGCAGAAGAAATAGAAAAGTTGGGCAGCAAGATTACACATGAAAAGCTCTATCAAATCCTATCCCGACGTATTCGTTCTGAAAAGTTGGCTTGGAAGGACATTAAAATGCGTACCTTCATTGCTGAAGGTAATTCCCGAAATGATTTGGCTGCTCATGTGTACGATATAACTTATGGTTCTATCCGACCGGGTGAGGACAATCTCGTGGTCATTGATGATAGCATTGTTAGAGGTACTACATTGCGTGAAAGCGTAATTCGTATCATGGATCGCTTACATCCGAAACGTATAGTAGTAGTAAGTTCTTCTCCGCAGGTGCGCTATCCTGATTATTATGGCATAGACATGGCTCACATGGAAGAATTTATTGCTTTCCGCGCGGCCATCGCGTTGCATCGTGATCGAGGAATAGAGGCGCGTCTTGAAGAAATCTACAAGAAATGTAAATCGCAAGAGAATTTCCCCAAAGAACAAGTGGTCAACTATGTAAGAGAAGTGTACAAACCATTCACCACAGAGGAAATCTCAGAAAAAATGGCCGAAATGCTTCGTCCTGATGGTGTGACTACGGAGATTCACATTGTTTATCAAAGTCTTGACGGCTTGCATAGGGCATGTCCGCATTCTCCAGGAGATTGGTACTTCTCTGGTCATTATCCCACTCCAGGGGGTAATAAGCGTGTGAACGAAGCTTTTATCAACTACTTCGAACATCAGTATAAAGCCTAAGTCTTAAGTATGGGCTTATGCTCCTTATATATTAAGCAAATACTCATCAACTCAATAATATGCGTAACGTAACATTAGTTCTTGACGACGGAACTCAATTTCATGGTCAGTCGTTTGGTTATGAAGCTCCTGTGGCAGGAGAAGTGGTGTTCAACACTGCCATGATGGGATATCCCGAAAGTTTGACGGATCCCTCGTATGCAGGACAGCTCATGACGTTGACTTATCCTCTCGTGGGCAACTACGGCGTGCCTCCATTCACCATAGGAGAAAATGGTCTTGCCACTTATATGGAAAGTGACCGGATTTATGCTTCGGCCATTATTGTGAGCGATTATAGCGAGCAATATAGTCATTGGAATGCAGTAGAAAGTCTGGGAGATTGGCTAAAGCGCGAGAAAGTGCCAGGTATAACTGGTATCGATACTCGAGAATTGACCAAAGTGTTGCGTGAGCATGGTGTGATGATGGGCAAAATTCTCTTTGATGACGAACCTGATAACGTTCCAACAGCTGAATATGAGGGAGTGAACTATGTGGCTCAAGTATCGTGCAAAGAGATTATCCGATACAATGAGGGCAAAGGACTCAAGAAGGTAGTTCTTGTCGACTGCGGTGTGAAGAACAATATCATTCGTTGCTTGATCAACCGCGGTGTAGAGGTTATTCGTGTACCTTGGAATTATGATTTCAACGATATGGAGTTTGATGGACTCTTCTTGGCGAATGGACCTGGCGACCCTGATACCTGCGTAGAAGCTGTCAACAATATCAAGAAATTCTTAGCTAATCCTAACGTACGTCCCTGTATGGGCATCTGTATGGGTAATCAACTCTTGTCAAAAGCTGCTGGTGCTACAATCTACAAATTGAAGTATGGTCATCGAAGCCATAATCAGCCCGTTCGCATGGTTGGTACAAATCGCTGTTTCGTTACTTCGCAAAACCATGGTTATGCTGTAGATAGTCGTACGCTTCCAGCAGAATGGGAACCTTATTTTATTAATATGAATGATGGTTCGAATGAAGGTGTACGCCACAAGACGAATCCTTGGTTCTCAGCTCAGTTCCATCCCGAAGCATGTTCAGGTCCGGTAGACACGGAATTCCTGTTTGATGAGTTTGTGAAATTACTGAATAAATAAATCCTTGCAGAGTGATAGACGCTGTAGCAAATGATCGCTACAACATCATCGCGAATGCAATTTCAAAAGAAATTCCATACATGAATACTATAAAGAAAGTTCTTCTCCTCGGTTCAGGTGCGCTGAAAATCGGCGAAGCCGGAGAATTTGACTATTCAGGTTCACAAGCCCTCAAAGCGTTGAAGGAAGAGGGTATTGAAACCATCTTGATAAATCCTAATATTGCCACCGTTCAGACTTCCGAGGGTGTGGCTGATCGCATCTACTTCTTGCCTGTAACACCTTATTTCGTAGAACGTGTGATTCAGAAAGAACAGCCCGATGGCATCATGCTTGCTTTCGGTGGTCAGACTGCGTTGAACTGCGGTGTGCAACTTTACGAAAAGGGTATTCTCGAAAAATACAACTTGAAGGTACTCGGTACTCCCGTACAGGCTATCATGGACACGGAAGACCGTGAACTCTTTGTAGAGAAGCTCAACGAAATTGATGTGAAGACCATCAAGAGCGAAGCTTGTGAAACCATAGATCAGGCTCGTAAGGCAGCAGCTAAATTGGGTTATCCCGTGATCTTGCGTGCAGCCTATGCTTTGGGTGGCCTTGGTTCGGGCTTCTGCGATAATGAAGAGGAACTTAATAAATTGGCAGAGAAAGCTTTCTCTTTCTCTCCGCAGGTTCTGGTTGAAAAGAGCTTGAAGGGATGGAAAGAAGTGGAATACGAAGTGGTACGCGACCGCTTTGACAACTGTATTACAGTATGTAATATGGAAAACTTCGATCCTCTGGGCATCCACACGGGAGAGAGCATCGTAATCGCTCCATCTCAGACGCTTACCAACTCTGAATATCACAAACTTCGTGAACTCTCTATTCGCATTGTGCGCCACGTGGGTATCGTAGGCGAATGCAATGTGCAGTATGCTTTCGATCCTAATAGCGAAGACTATCGCGTAATCGAGGTAAATGCTCGTTTGTCGCGTTCTTCAGCCTTGGCTTCAAAGGCAACGGGTTATCCATTGGCATTCGTGGCAGCAAAGCTCGGACTTGGTTATGGATTGTTTGATTTGAAAAACTCCGTGACGAAGACTACTTCTGCTTTCTTCGAGCCAGCATTGGACTACGTAGTATGCAAGATTCCACGTTGGGACTTGGGCAAGTTCCATGGTGTAGATCGTGAATTAGGTTCATCTATGAAGTCGGTAGGCGAAGTGATGGCAATCGGTCGTACTTTCGAGGAAGTGATTCAGAAAGGCCTCCGTATGATAGGTCAGGGTATGCACGGCTTTGTGGATAATAAGGAACTCAAGATTGACAATGTCGATGAGGCTTTGAAGGAACCCACAGATAAGCGTATCTTCGTTATCGAGAAGGCTTTTAAGGCCGGATATACCATTGATCAAATCCATGATTTGACGAAGATTGATCGTTGGTTCTTGCAGAAGCTTTATAAGATACATCAGACCGATCAAGAACTTCACAATTGTACTTCTATCAATGTGCTCAGCAACGATTTGCTGCGTAAGGCAAAAGTACAAGGCTTTACCGATTTCCAGATTGCGCGTGCTGTAGGTATGGAGCAAGAAATGGATATAGAGAAAGCCATTCTCGCTGTTCGCGCTCGTCGTAAGCAAGCAGGCATTCTCCCTGTAGTAAAGCAGATAGATACACTCGCAGCTGAATATCCTGCTCAGACCAACTACTTGTACATGACATATAGCGGTGTAGCACATGATATCAGCTTTGAGAAGGACAAGCGTTCTGTCGTTGTATTGGGATCGGGTGCCTATCGTATCGGTTCTTCTGTAGAATTCGACTGGTGTGGCGTACAAGCTCTTAATACGATACGCAAGGAGGGCTACCGCTCTATCATGATCAACTACAATCCTGAAACCGTTTCGACCGACTACGATATGTGTGATCGTCTCTATTTTGACGAACTTACATTCGAACGTGTGATGGATATTCTCGACTTGGAGTGTCCTTATGGTGTGATTGTAAGTACGGGTGGTCAGATTCCTAACAACTTGGCTATGCGCCTTGATGCCGAGAATGTCAATCTGCTTGGTACACAGGCTAAGTACATCGATAATGCAGAGGATCGTGAGAAGTTCTCAGCTATGCTCAACCGCATTGGAGTTGACCAACCTGAATGGAGCGCGCTGACTTCAATGGACGACATTCAGGAGTTTATTAAGCAGGTAGGTTTCCCCGTGTTGGTACGTCCTTCTTATGTCCTCTCAGGTGCAGCCATGAATGTTTGCTCCAACCAAGAAGAGTTAGAGCGCTTCTTAAAGTTGGCTGCTAATGTGTCGAAGAAGCATCCTGTAGTAGTGAGCCGATTCATGCAACATGCTAAGGAAGTAGAAATGGATGCGGTAGCAAAGGATGGTGAAATCATTGCTTACGCTATTTCTGAACATATCGAGTTTGCTGGCGTTCACTCTGGTGATGCTACGATTCAGTTCCCGCCTCAGAAGCTTTATGTAGAAACAGCGCGACGCATCAAGAAGATTTCAAAGCAAATTGCCAAAGAACTTCATATCTCAGGTCCGTTCAATATCCAATATTTGGCTCGCGAGAACGATATCAAGGTAATTGAGTGTAATCTTCGTGCTTCGCGTTCGTTCCCCTTCGTAAGCAAAGTCTTAAAGATTAACCTCATAGAGTTGGCTACCCGCATCATGCTGGGCTTGCCTGTAGAGAAGCCTGCAAAGAGTTTGTTCGACCTTGACTATGTGGGTGTGAAAGCTTCGCAGTTCTCTTTCAATCGCCTGCAGAAGGCCGACCCTGTATTGGGCGTAGATATGGCTTCTACAGGTGAAGTGGGATGCTTGGGTGAAGACTCTCGTTCGGCTTTGCTGAAGTCGATGCTCTCCGTAGGTCAGCGTATCCCCGAAAAGAACATTCTTCTTTCCACTGGTGATGGTAAGCAAAAAGCAGAGATGCTTGCTGCAAGTGCTATGCTTCGTGATCATGGTTACAAACTCTTCGCAACTCCTGGTACGAGTCGTTATCTTACCGAAAATGGTATAGAGAATACGATGGTACATTGGCCAAGTGAGGAGGGACAGCAACCACAAGCACTTGATATGCTGCATAATAAGGAGATAGATATGGTAGTCAATGTGCCTAAGAATCTCTCTACCGGTGAATTAAGCAATGGATATAAGATTAGACGTGCAGCCATTGACTTGAATATTCCTCTGATTACAAATGCTCGATTGGCTTCCGCTTTCATCTACGCTTTCTGTACGCAAAAGTTGGATGACTTGGAAATCAAGTGCTGGCAGGAATATTAATATGGTGTTCTTCTTAACGACTCTTGATATCAAAACTTGAAGGTTAAGAAGACTGCCCAAATGTTGTCCCAATAGGGAAAGTTGATACGCAAAGTGTTAAGTTTAAGGTGTAGAGTCATAGTGTTTGGCATATAGCTTTAAACTTAATGCTTTGTCGTTTTCGATAATAGCAAAATGTAAAGAATATGAATCAGGTACGTTGGGGATTTATAGGTTGTGGCGAAGTGACAGAAAAGAAAAGTGGTCCTGCTTTCAATCTTATTGAAGGCTCGGAAGTTGTCGCTGTGATGAGTCGTAAGGAAGAGCGTGCACGCTCATATGCCGAACGGCATGGAATTAAGCGATGGTATACCGATCCGCAAGAACTGATCAACGATCCGGAGGTAAACGCGGTATACATTGCTACCCCACCTTCTACGCATGCCACTTATGCTATTATGGCTATGAAAAGTGGTAAGGCTGTTTATGTAGAGAAACCCATGGCTTCCAATTATGAAGATTGTTGTCGCATCAATCGCATTGCAGAGAAGACCGGAGTTCCTTGCTTTGTAGCTTATTACCGCCGTTATCTTCCTTATTTCCAAAAAGTAAAAGAACTTGTCGACAATGGAGCTGTGGGTAAGGTAGTGAATGTGCAGATACGTTTTGCTGTTCCTCCTCGCGATTTGGACTATAATAAGACGAATCTTCCATGGCGTGTACAAGCAGATATCGCAGGTGGTGGCTATTTCTACGACTTAGCTCCACACCAAATAGATCTTCTACAAGAATTGTTTGGACCAATCTTGGAAGCGGAGGGAATGAAGGCCAATCGTGGAGGACTATATCCGACAGAGGACTCAGTGAGCGCCTGCTTTAAATTTGATAACGGACTCCCTGGCTCTGGATCATGGTGCTTTGTAGCTCATGAATCTGCAAAAGAAGATAGAATTGACATTATAGGCAATCGTGGCTCTCTCTCTTTCTCTGTATTTACTTATCAACCTATTGTACTCCAAAACGAACAAGGAAGAAAAGAAATAATTGTGCCCAATCCCAAGTATGTGCAATTGCCATTAATCAAACTGATTGTAGAGCATTTACAGAATAAAGCAATTTGTAGTTGTGATTCTGTAAGCGCTACACCCGTCAATTGGGTCGTTGACCGCATTTTAGGAAAAATCTGAATAATATAGAGCAGAGACTATATGTCACATAATACAAATGATTTTACTAACGTCTCCCATTCGAGATGTTATAGGATTTCCTCTACCTCGTCTATTAAGATAGGGTGGGGGAAAAGAGCGTTTGTATGGTGTATTATGTTGTGTGTCCCTATATTGCTCTTTTCACAGCAAATTACTGGAGATAAATTTGATAGTTATGTTGACTCGCTTTCGTCAGATACGATCCATATATCTCATCATCCTAAGATGCAAAAGTTGAAGAAGAAAGTGAAGCACACTGGAAGTATATTGTATCGTTTCGTTAAAAGTTTTGACGATTACGATACTACTTATATCTCGCCGAACTATTACAATTACACGGCGATGTTGCAAAATACCAATTACTTCCAAGTGTATAAACTTCAGGGCAGGGGAGAAAATGGGATAAGGCAGACTATAGCAACGAAGCCTGCGCCCAATGTCAAAATTGGACCTTATTTCGGTTGGAGATGGATCTTTCTTGGCTATACCTTTGATGTGAGTCATCCTAAAGCACTTGGTGAATCTTCGGAACTTGACTTTAGCCTTTATAGCTCAATGCTTGGCTGCGACTTCGTGTATATAAAGAATACGGGGAACTATCGTTTGCGCCGTGCTACGGGTTTTGAAGGAGTAGATCCTTATGCAGTTCATAATATGGCTTTTACAGGATTGGATGCCAAGACGTTGTCATTCAGTGCCTATTACGTGTTCAATCATCGGCACTTCTCATACCCCGCGGCTTATAATCAAAGCACGGTTCAGCGCAAAAGCTGTGGATCTGCCTTGCTTGGAATGGGCTATAGTAACCAACACGTCAGTTTTGATTATACGAAGCTTCCTCAAATATTGCTTGGAGGTGCAGATAATGACCGTATAGTTGATGAACTCAAATTCTCAAAGGTCAACTACGATTATTATTATGTAAGTGCCGGATATGGTTACAATTGGGTCTTTGCGCGTAATTGTTTATTGGGCGCTTCTGTAATGCCGTCTGTCGGTATACGAAAGGCTAAAGGAGAAAAGCTAAAGGGCAATGAAGTCCTAATGGATCTGAAAAACTTCAGCTGTGATGTAACATCACGTGTAGGCCTTGTTTGGAATAACGCGCATTGGTTTGCTGGAGCATCGTTTATTAGTCATCTTTATATGTATCGTAAGGACCGCCTTTCGCTCACCAATTCTGTCAATTTCGCTAATATCTATGTAGGCTTCTTCTTTAATCGTAAGAAGCAATATCGATAAAGAGAAGATAAAATTCTCTACCAAAATCTTTTATTCCTGCATAGTAAAACTTTTGAGAAAAGAATAGGACTGACACTTTGCTTACGATGTGTCAGCCCTTTGATCTATCTTTGTTTTACCCAATAAATCTTTGACGGAAACGATTCTCTAAACGAAGATCCACTTAAAAATTATTGGGATGTCGTAGAGGGAAAACTTGAGCCAATTCTATACTACATTTCGAGAGAGAACTGCTCCGACCTATTTGGAAGTAAGCCCGATGTCATTCTAATGCTTAAAGGCAAAGGTAAAAAGGTATGGGGCATTCTTTGGAAAATTGAGGCGTAAAATTTGCTTCATCTTTATTAAATTCATATTTTTGCAAAAAGAAAATACATGGGACACTTTAGTAAGAAAGCAATCGCGTGCCGCTTTGCAAGAGATTTAGGATTCGATTACGCACATCGAGATGGGCTATTCGGCAAGCAAGCTCTTTATGTTGCTGACATACGTTGGTGGAATAAGAAAGAGAAAGGTAGCATAGTCGGACTTCCTATCTACATTGTTATTGAAGGTGGAAAACCGAGGCAACTCAATTTAGAAGAAACGTTGAACGTGCTTTGCGGACGTGCTTAAATAAAGGTTTTTTTGCTGATACCTATAATCAGCTAAGTCAATAGACAACTCAGCACTGCGTCTGGGGGACTGACTTCCACCCAAAAGAGGGCATACTTAGTATGTCCTCTTTCTTAGTACGCTCGGCATGAGCATTATCTAACGGGTGCAAGTCCCGAGTAAGCC